>JASGUW010000067.1 GCA_030055235.1 Bacillota bacterium | reverse complement strand
TCTTACCGCAGACGGGACACCGGCGACGCGCTCTCTCATACGGACGGACGTCGATGACGATGGAGTCTTCCTCCATGCTGGCGGATTTTATGATGGTGTGGACCAAACCGAGTACAAAGCGTAGTATACTTTCCATTGCGTGATGCCTTTCGGTATAGGTTGTTTTTCAGACTAAATTCTACACCGGGCACACGCAGAAACGGCCCTTCGTGGGCCGTTTCTCATCAATGTGCCTGTAATGCTGCTCTGCCAGTGCTTAGACGGCTGTATCACCCCACACCTTCTCCCGATGAGCCCTTTCTCATTGCGAGTAAACGTTTGCCCCCGATGCATACCCGTATAAGTTTCCGATGTATGCCTGCAGTATTGCGTGCCTGCATTATTAAGAATAGATAGAAGTGGCGGACGACCAGAGGCTGCGGATGAGTGTCCAGACAGGGAGTTTCTGCAATCATAAATAGACCGTTGAGTGTAGTCTCTTGTATGGCAGATGTCAGCAGGCTTGCTGAAGAGCGAGCATGGAGCTGTGAAAAAGGAGAGGATCGACACAACTCCAAAACTTGGCAATTTCGCCCTCGAACTGGACAAAAAGGCGAGTTGTGTCAGCGAAAACTGACACGGCTCCGAAAGGTGACGCACCCTGTTGATTAGAGGCTGGAATCTCACAACTACCCCATCTGGAACAGACAAAACTCGGAGCTCCTGCCTGATTTTGACAGGACAAACGCTTTCTTGACATCCCTTGGTCGTATTTTCCGTTTCCGTTTCAGGGCAACACAGCAAGTGTCGCCCGCACGACTGCTTCCTATCAATTCGTTGGCCGCCGCTTTTTGATAACGAATAAAAACGAAAGCGGCGGTGCTGCACCGCCAGTTGGAGTAAACAGGCAAGGACAAGCTTTTTATGTCCCTGCCCCAACTCGGGGCACCAGCGCAGTTTTGTCCACCCCTGAACAGGTTTTTCTGTTCCTGCTCGAACAGGCGACAATCCAAAACAACAACAACAACTTGAGTCGCGTCAGAAAGCGGTCGATGTCGATACCTGTCCAGTCCCGCAGCTGTACCGGAAGCACCCGTCCCCGCAAGGGAATGGACGCCCCCTGTACAGTGGGTAATTTCCATGCCAAGGCTCTGTTTCAGGCAGCACTTCCACCTAAAACGCGACAGCGCACAACACAAAAATCATAACGGCGACGCACAGACCGGCGGCGGGGACGCGGGCGCCAGTTCAGAACCAGCTGTTCAACAGCCTGTTCAGTCGCCCGACGCGTCCCCCAGCCAGCGCTCGACCGGACCCGAGAGGCGGCGATCCAGGTAAAAGTCCAGCCGCATGCCGCTGTCTGTGTAGTCGGCCTCAAGGGAGACGCCATTTTCCTGTATGTAACTGAAGAGGCTGGCCTCGGCGTAGGGCAGGACGAGGCGATAGTGGCGCTGAGAGCGGCGGGCAAAATCCGCCAGCGCCCGACGCAGCTCGTCGATGCCCTGGCCGGTGTGGACGGAGATGGCAAGAGTGACCAGATCCGGACTGTGGCGGGCGTTCAGGAAGCGGGCGGGAACACCGGCGGGGAGCAGGTCGGCCTTGTTCAGGGCATGGATGCGCGGGCGGTCGGCGACGCCGAGGCGAAGCAGCTGGGCCTCGACGATTCCGATCTGCTCCTCGGCATCCGGGTCAGAGGCGTCGGTCAGCTGAAGGATCAGGTCGGCTTCGCATACCTCCTCCATGGTTGAACTGAAGGCCTCGACGAGCTGGTGCGGCAGGCGGCGGATGAAGCCGACCGTGTCGATCAGGACGAGGGCACTGCCGTCCTCCAGTTCGAGGCGGCGGGCGGAGGGATCGAGTGTCGCGAAGACCTGATCCATCACGTGCAGATCGCTGGCGCAGAGGCGGTTGATGAGGGAGCTTTTGCCGGCATTGGTGTAGCCGACCACGGCGACGATGTGGACGCCGTCCAGGGCGCGCTTGCGTCTGACGCGCTGGCGGCGGTCGCCGAGCCCGGCCAGCTGGCGCTTCAGCGTGGCGACACGGGCGCGGATGTGGCGGCGGTCGGTTTCGAGCTGGGTTTCGCCGGGGCCGCGGGTGCCGATGCCGCCGCCGAGGCGGCTCAGGGCCTGGCCCAGACCGGCCAGGCGGCTCAGGCGGTACTCGTACTGAGCCAGCTCAACCTGGAGCTTGCCTTCGCGCGTGCTGGCGCGGCGGGCAAAGATGTCCAGGATGATCAGGGTGCGGTCGAGAATCTTCAGCCCCGTCTCCCGCTCAATGTTGCGCAGCTGGCTGCCGCTGAGCTCGTCGTCGAAGACGAGCGTCTCGGCGCCCAGGCCGCGGGCGTAGGCGGCGACTTCGGCGAGCTTGCCGGAACCGAGATAGTGGGCGGGGTCGATGCGCGCCCGGTTCTGCAGCATGGAGCCCAGGACCTCGCCGTTGCAGGCGAGCACCAGTTCGGCCAGCTCGGCGAGCGAGCGCCGGGCCTGCTCCTCCGCGACCTGGCCGCTGTCGGTGTTCAGGCCAACGACGACGCAGGGTTCGGGGTGCTCCTCCTGCCAGGAGCGGCTCTGGTCGACGAAGCCTGCATACTCGACGCGCTCGGCTGCGGCAAGGTCATGGCCCTCCGTGAACCATTCGAGGGGGTCGGGTGTGGGTTGCGGGTTTCGCATAAATTCAAATTGATTGGAACTCAGTCAGAATCCGTCCTCTCTTCCAGATCGGCGCCGAGGCTGGAGCCGGGGTAGTGGTTCTCGGCCAGGAGGTCGATGTCGCGATCGTAGTCGACACCGTCAATCCCAAAGCCGAAGAGCCGGTGGAAATCCTGCCAGTAGCCCTCTATGTCGGCGAGCTGGCGGATGTTGTCGCTGGTGACGCGCTGCCAGCGCGCGATGACGTCGTGCTGGACGGCGGGGTCGAGCTCCAGATCGTCAACGCGGTAACGGCCGGCGTCGTCCAGGCGGCCGAGCGGGCCATA
The DNA here is from genome assembly GCA_030055235.1 of Bacillota bacterium. Lineage (GTDB taxonomy): Bacteria > Bacillota > Clostridia > Saccharofermentanales > Fastidiosipilaceae > JAEZYR01. The sequence goes on along the minus strand of JASGUW010000067.1, from coordinate 14,842 downwards.
GACGTGCTCGGAAAGCAGGCGGAACATCTGCTCAGCCGTGCCTTCGTGGCTGCCCTGGCGCTTCATCACGGCAAAGAGCAGCGTGATGTAGAGCGGCACCGAGGGGATGGCGGCGGAGGCCTGGGTGACAACGGCCTTGGCCACAGCGACGCGGGCGTTGAGCCTGAGCCCGGCGTAGCGTTCACGGAGACAGGCAGCCGTGTGCTCCAGGTCGTCCTTGGCGCGGCCAATCGTGCCATCACGGTAGATTGCGAAGGTCAGCGAGGGACCGACATAGGAGTAGGCCAGCGTCGTGGCGTTCGGGGCCAGGAGGCCGGCGTCGGCCAGGCAGTCGATCCAGGCGGCCCAGTCGTCGCCGCCCATGACGCGGACGGTGGCGGCAATCTCTTCATCGGTGGCGGGCTCGACGCGGATGTCGCGGACTTCGTTCGTGGTCAGGTCGAGCGTCTTCCCATAATAGGGCGAACCGACCGGCTTGATGACGGAGGTCGAGATGCTGCCGTCCGCTTCCTGTCGGCGCGGGGCCGCCAGACTGTAGACGACGAGGTCGACGGGCCCGAGATCGCGGCGCAGGGTGTCGATGACCTGCTGCTTGGTTTCCTGACTGAAGGCATCGGCGTTGATCGTGCGGGCGTAGAGTCCGCGCTTCGTGGCCTGGGCCTCCAGCGCCTGCGTGTTGTACCAGCCGGCCGTCGCGGTGCGGCGCTCGCTGCCCGGGCGCTCGTAGCAGACGCCGAGCGTCGCCGCACCGGCGCCGAAGGCCGCCGCCGCCCGTGTCGCGAGCCCGTAGCCGGTCGACGCCCCGATGACGAGGACGCGCTTGGGGCCCACGATGGGCAGGCGCTGCTCGAGCATGCGGATCATGGCATCGACCTGGGCGCGGCAGCCGTCGGGATGGGCGCTGGTGCAGATAAAGCCGCGAATCTTGGGTTTTACGATCATGGCGAATGTCTCCTCATGGTGTGTGGCGGGTGTGCGGGTGGCCGGGGGCCGGGATGCGGGGCCGGGTTGCGGGGCAGCGGGTGTGCGGGTGGCCGGGGGCCGGGTGATCGGTAGCTGGTGGCCGGGTAACCGGGGGTCGGGAGCCGGGGGGTCGGGCGGCCGGGATCTTGGCTCGATACCGGAACCTCGGATACCAGATTGCCGACCTTTCTATCTTATCGCATTCAAAGGGCAGAAGTGCACATCCGAAATGCCGGGATACGAGGAGCATAAGAGTAAAGTAGCTTGCAGAAATAGAATAGAAACGAACGATACCGGGTGGTCAATATAATCGAAAAAACGGTGAATTCGATTGCCTCTACGGCCTATCTTGACCACAGAGAGGCCGCGCGCGCCGCGCTGCGGCGCGCAGGGTCAAAATAACGTGTAATCCAAAAAACCATTTGGATACGAGGCTACTTTGACCACGGAAGGCCTGTTTCTGGTCAAAACAGCGTGTAATCCAAAAAACCATTTGGATAGCATGCTACTTTGACCACGGAAGGCCTGATTCTGGCCAAAATAGCGTCTAATCCAAAAAACCATTTGGATTTCAGGCTACTTTGACCACGGAAGGCCTGATTCTGGCCAGAATAGCGCGTAATCCAAAAAACCATTTGGATAGCAGGCTACTTTGACCACAGAGGATCTGTTTCTGGTCAAAACAGCGTCTAATCCAAAAAACCATTTGGATTTCAGGCCAAGTTGGCCACAGAGGGGTGGTACGCGCCGCTGCACGGCGCGTAGAGCCGCATTCCCCTTCACTTCGCTTGTTCAGGGCAACCGAGTCTGGATCTTCCCCATATCTTTTTGCCATTTAACGCGATTCTGACCACAAACCGCTACTTTGTGGCCAAGATGAGGAGAAATACAAAATCTTTTTGTAAAACTCTCGATCTTGACCAGAAACAGCCCCTTTCGTGGTCAAGATAAGGAGAAATACAAAATCCTTTTTGTAAAACTCTCGATCTTGACCAGAAACAGCCCCTACGTGGTCAAAATAAGGAGAAATACAAAATCTTTTTTGTAAAACTCTCGATCTTGACCTTGCGCGCCGTGTATCGCCGCGCGCGATCTTGACCCTGCGCGCCGTGCAGCAGCGCGCAGCCCATCGCTCTTCGCCCCCCATACCGCTCGCGTGTCTGGCCGGCACCAGGCCAGACACGCCCTGCAGCAACCTCTCCCCCCCATACCGCCCGCGAATCTGGCATACTAGCCGTGACCTGTCATGCCCGGCATGCGCCCCCTCCCCCCGCAGCTTGCCCGCAACATGTCACTTGACCTATATTGAGACACAAAAAAGAAAGAGCGCAACAATGTCGAGTGGCTTTCTAAAGCACAGCGTCCGCGAACGACGCGAGTTAATCCTGCATGGTAGTCCCCTGAGAGTCATCATCCTCCTTTCTCTTCCAACCGTTCTGATGGCCTTCGTCGCGTCCCTGATCCCGATGACGGACGGCCTCTTCCTCAACAACGCCGGCAATCACATCGTTGCCTCCGCCGTTGGCTACAGCAGCCCGGTCATCAACATGCTGGGCGCGCTCGGCCAGGGTCTCGCCACCGCAGCGACGGCCATGCTGGGGCAGACCTACGGCCAAGGAGACATGAACGCCGTACGGCACATGTCGCTGCAGGTACTGATCTTTGCAATTCTGCTGGCCGCCTCCGTCGGCCCTGTCTGCATCATCGCCGGCCGCATATTGTCCAACGGCCTCTCCGATCCCGAACTGGCCAGCAGCGTCTTCCTCTACCTCTCCCTTCACCTCCTGATCCTGCCCTTCCACTTCCTGGCGGCAGTCTTCAATGCCATCAAAAACGCGACCGGCCAGCCCGAAGCCACGCTCTATCGCATGGCGATCCTGCTGCTGTCCAAGCTCGTCTTCAACATCCTCTTCCTTTCCCTTCTGCGTCTCGGCGTGCTGGGCGCCATCTTCGCCACACTCGCCTCCTACTTCGTGATCAGCGTCTGGATGTATTACGATCTCTTCGTCCAGGTCAGCGAGATGCGCCTCGAGCTTCGCGGCTTCCGCCTCGACTGGCCGCTGCTTGGGCGCCTGATGAAACTCGGTGTTCCGGTCATGCTCTCGACCGCCCTCATCAACGCCGGATTCTTTCTCATCAACCAGGAGGTCGTCGCCTACGGCACGGTGGTCTTCACGGCACAGACCATCGCCGGCAACATCAACTCTCTGACCTTCACCATACCTTCCTCGATCGGCACCACAATCACCACCATTGTCTCCATTAATGTCGCTGCGAAGCAGGTAGCACGCGCCCGCCGCTCCTTCCACATTGCCCTGGCTGTGGCCATCGTGCTCGGGCTTGCATTAACGATCATCTTCCTGGCACTGGCCGGCCCCTTCGTCAGCCTCTACCTGCAAAACCCGGACATGGACCCCGCCCTGCGCGCCGAGATCTACGACACCGCCGTCAAAGCGGTCAACATCTACACCTTTTCCACCATTGGCTTCGCGGTCTTCATGGCCGCTCAGGGTGCCTTTATTGGCCTCGGCCGGACACGCCTGCCCCTCTTTGGCGGCCTGCTGCGCATCTGGCTCTTCCGCTACCTCTTCATCCTCGCCTTCCAGGAGCAACTGGGCGTCTATGCCGTCTTCTATGGCAATCTCTTCTCAAACGTCGCAAGTGCTGTCATCTTTTACATCATCCTGATGCGCGTCGACTGGTCACAGGGACTGATGGACAATCTGAAAGACAAGCGCAGTCGTCTTACATGGAGTTTTCCAGGCAAAGTTCGTGAGCGCATCGGCGCCTTCCGACCGCTGCCACAGCGCTCAGTCTCGGAGACCGCGAAGAAAGCATCAGAGCCCGACAAGTCAGACAGCTGAGAACAAACCGCCGGGCAGATCCAGAGACGGAAAGAAAGCCCAGATTCGGGCTTTCATATCGAAACCCAGACAGACAAAAAGGCCTCTTTGCCATCCGGCAAAAGGCCTTTTGCTATACAAGCCTCAAAGAATTCCGCAGTAGTCCTGCTCTGCAGGTATTCTTCCTCAGAAGCGGCAGACGCCTCCAGGCTTCAGTCGTATTGACACCGGTTTTGTCTACTACGAACACCTTGAGCAACAGGTCATGGATCCTTTGGCGTCATGCCCCGGTCATCTCTCGAATGGCATCCATCTAGAAATTCTGTCTTTATCAAATGAAAACGATCTTCGGCGGCTGCGTTGCATCCTGAAAGGAGCCGTGCCATGAGAATCACAAATCCCAGTTTTCCAGTCTATCCGGCCGCAGGCGCGACAGATTAGCTGAGCTCGATGCCATGACATCGAAGCAATATTTTTTATTGGGTGAAGAATCACTTTTGATTTCGCTCTTGCTCCAAATAGGTGCACCGTGCACCGAAGCGGTGCACGGGAAGCGGAGCTTCTTGCTTATAGCTTGCGGGCATAAACACGTTTCTTGAGCTCCCCTCTTTGTTGGTTTTCGCGTTCCCATTTCAGGTGACAGCAAAGCAATTGTCGCCCGCACGACTGTTTACTATCGATTCGTTCGCCGCCGCTTTGTGATCACGAATAAAAAAAGAGAAAGCGGCGGTGCAGAACGCCAGTTAGAGTTAGAGATGTGGTCAATTTTTTCTGCTCCTGCCCCGATTCCGGGGCACCAGCGCAATTTTTGTCCACCCCTGGACAAGTTTTTCTGCTCCTGCCCCGGTTTCGGGGCACCAGCGCAATTTTTGCATACCTCCTGTACAGATTCTTCGATATTGCCCGGTCCGCAGGGGAATACCGTCATTTTTGCTTATCCCTTCTCTGGTTAGAGCAAGTGTCACCCATACAGACTGACTGCTTGCTGCTGCTTCGTGTGCGCCATTTTTCCGAGCCAGGTGCGAAGCGGCACTTCAGGCTGCCAGCCGGTGCGAAAGGAACTGGTTTTCCGTTCTTACCCGCTTTCAGGCAAGAACAGAAAAGATTGTTCTGCTCGTGGACGAAAGAGGAAGCCGCTGTCAGGCAGAGCAATTGGACAGGTTTAAGGCACGCTATGTCACAAGCAAATGATGAGCCAGGTGCCACTCGACACCAATTTTGTTTGCGTGGTGTCCTCGAGATTGGTAAAATGCCCTCAAATGTCATCAATATCCATCAACGAATCGTTGATCCACGAATCGTTGTACCAAAAACGTGCGTTACAACGCTTTTTTGCTTGCTTTCAGGCCGCTCGTGCTGGCAGGATGAGGGTGGAAACGCGTTCCGAGTGTGACAGACAAAAGCATTATAAAACAGCCTGGTAGCAGCATGGAAAGGAGATTTGGATATGTATCGCATTGATGATATTGGCGCACGCATCGCCGCAGTCCGACGTCGTATGGATATGACTCAGACAGCGTTCGCAGAAGCGCTTGGGGTGACACCACAGGCGGTTTCGAAGTGGGAGACAGGAAACGGATATCCCGACATCAGCATGTTTCCGGATATTGCCCGCATCTTGAACATCACGATGGATGCCCTCTTCGGCGCTGAACCGTTGATGGAGCCGGAAGTGCTGGTAGAGCCGGAAGTGCTGGTAGAGCCGGAAGTGCTGGAAGAGCCGGAGACACCGATAGCGCCAGAAGCCTCTGTAGAGTCAGAAGCGTCGGTAGAGTCCGAAGCGCCGGAAACCCCGGGAACACCGGAGCGCAGAGCCACGGAAGATCTGTCTGCGGTTTTTGACCCCGAAACAACGGAGAAGACAGACACAACGAAGGAGACAACAGCAGAGGAAACTACAACAGAGGAGGAGACTGCCGCCACTGAGCCGTCGCAGAGCGGCATTGAACAGGATTACGACTCCATTCCGCCTGAGTACAGCGGACTTGGACTCGTCGCGGTCTGGGGTGACGTTGTCTGCTATGCCGACCGCAGTGATGTCGAAATCGAAGGGCCACGCGTAACCTGGGGCGACGACAGCTACGCCGATCTGCGCAGCCGCCATGTGGTGAATCACGGTGCGCAGACCATCATCCTGCTGGATCGGGAGGCTGCCGAGCGCCTGGCACCGAAGCGGAAACCGAAACGCCTCAAGTCCGGTGCCGAGGCGAATCAGCTGCCCGATGATCTCAGGGGCATCGATCTTGACCTCAACGGATCGACGAATGTCCGCATCCGTCCTGCCAAAGAGGACGCTGAGGCCTGGTCCTGGTACTACGACAGCAGCCTGAATCCCCGTGAAAACATTGTTGTCGAGGCCCGGGACGGCATTCTCCATGTCCGTACCCTGAACAGGCGCTGGAACCGCCTGCGCCAGAAGCAGGACAAGCTCCTGATCTGGGTGCCGGCCGCGGGGATCGAGTCGCTCATGGCCCGTGTGCGCGGCGCCGGCGACATTAAATGTGCGGTTCCAAGCGGGGCCACTCGCGTAGAGATCAGCGGGGCGGGCGACGCCGATCTGAATAGCTGTGAAGACCTGGAGGTCGAGATCAGCGGTGCGGGCGACGTGGACTGCCGCTCGGCCACAAGCCTGAAAGCCCGGATCCGCGGGGCCGGAGATGTCGACCTTAAAGAAATCCGTGGCGGCGACATCGAATGCCGTATCTCAGGCGCCGGCGATATTGATATCGACAGGGGAACAGCCGGCCATCTGCAGCTGGAAGCGATGGGAGTGGGCGAATTTGATGCGCCGGAGCTCGTCGTTGAGACGGCCTCGATCCGCATCCTCGGGCCCAGCGAAGTGAAACTTGGGCGCATCATCGGCCGCTCGGAGGAGCAGATCGGCCTGCTCGGCTCCCTGCGGGTGCGCCGCCGCGGCTCCCAGGACTAGTCGGGCCTGACCGGCAGCTGCTGCGTGATGCAGTGGACCGAGCCACCTTCCGTGACCAGCTCCGAGCCGTCGACGGGGACGATGCGGCGGTCAGGGAAAAGCTCAGAAAGACAGCTAAGCAAACGCTCGTCCGTTTCTCTGGCCTCGGCCCCGAAGACGGGCGCGATCACGGCTCCGTTGGCCAGATAGAAGTTGATGTAGCTCCGGGCCAGCCGTCTGCCCGCCGGATCCAGGCGGACGGGCGGCTGCTCGATCTCGATCAGCTCAAGCGTGCGGCCGGAGCTCTCCTGCCAGTCGTGGAGGGCGGCACGGTTGGCCTCCGAGCGCCGAAAGTTTTCGTCATCCTCAGGTCCCGCGACCTGCAGCAGCAGGCGGCCCGGCCCCACAAAACAGGCGACGTTGTCGACATGGCCGTCGGTCTCGTCGCCGGCGATCCCCCAGGGCAGCCAGATAGTCGAATCACAGCCCAGCAGAGGCTCGAGTTCCGCCTCCAGCTCGGCCTTTCCCAGGCCGGGATTGCGTTTGGGATGCAAAAGACACTCGGCGGTCGTCAGCAGCAGACCGGAGCCGTCGACATGGATCGAGCCGCCCTCCAGCACCAGATCGACATCCAGACGCACAATGTTCAGAGCATCGGCGAGTGCGATCGGGACGCGGTTGTCGAGCTCCCAGTTCGCGTATTTTTCCCCCCAGGCGTTAAAACGCCAGCTCAGGGCGAAGCGCTCCCGGCGCCCGCCCGTGTCCCACTCCGGCAGACCCAAGACCACGGTTGGCCCGCTGTCTCTGAGCCAGCCGTCGTCGTGGGGCAGCTCCAGCAGGCGGATGCGCCCGTCCAGCAGGCGCCGCGCCCCGACCAGGTCGTCGGTGTTCGTCAGCATCAGCACGGGCTCGAAGTCGGCGATGGCGTTGGCAACAGCCGCATAGGCGGCGCGGACTTCCCGGTGACGCTCGGGGTGGATGAGGTTTTCAGCCACCGGCCAGGCCATCATCGTCCTTTCGTGCGGGGCCCATTCGGGCGGCATGCGAAGTTCGGACGGGTTCATGTCTCTTCGACCGCGGCAGGCAGGTCCGCCAGATCCGCCAGGTCCACAAGCTCATAGAGACGTTCGCCGTCGTCCGTCAGCTGCGCGGGGAGGAGGGCGAGCTGCTTTTCGGAGCAGACAATACTGAGACGGTGCAGGGCTCGGGTCGCGCCGACATAGAGACGGCGCAGGCGGCGTCGGGTCTCTGCGGCATCCCCGGGCACGGAGACGGGCAGATGCGTCAGGACGACCTCGTCGTATTCCAGTCCCTTGGACGACTCGAGCGGCAGACCTCCTTCGCGGGTGGCAATGCGCTCGGCAGTCCCGGCATCCCGGCCGACGACCAGGCGGGCGACCCGGCGCCCGGCGGCCTGAGCACGGCGGACCAGACGATCGGCGGCCAGGCGGCGGTCTGTGGGGGACTTCGCATAAAAGATCCGTACTGGCTCGCCGTGGCGGCGAATGGCCTCAACACCCTCCAGAGAAAGGATCGCGGTCCCAAAGCGCGTGATCTCATAGGTGGAACGGTAGCTGCGCAGGAGTTCTGTGCAGTCGACGGGGCCGGTCTGGGCGTGGATGGCGGCCAGCTGCCGCAGCCAGTCGGCGTCGGGGCTGTGGGCGAGCGCCTGGTTGATGTCGCCCAGGATGGTGCGCGGCACGGGGAAGAGGCGGGCCAGGCAGTCGTGCGCGACCAGGGGCAGGTCCTGCATCTCGTCGATGATGAGGTGGCTGACGGTGCGCTCGTAGCCGGGGCCATAGGCGGCGAGCTTGAGCCAGCAGAGGACGGCCAGGTCGACCTCGTCATAGCCCTGCAGGCGCTCGGATTCGGTGGCCAGATCGACGCGGACGCTGCCGTCGGGTTGGAGCAGGGCGGCGCGCAGCCGGCCCTCAAGCACGCCGGGCACGGGGGCGTGGCGCTCCGGACGCGGGTCGGGGTCGGGGTCCGTGTCGGCGCCGGGGTCCGCGTCGGGGCCGATCTCAGCCACCGCCAGATCCCGGTAGATGGCATCGCCAGAAAGTGGATAAGCCTCCCCAGGGTGCTCGGCAGCGTACCAGCGCGTGAAGTCCAGAAGCAGCTCCGAAAGCCGGGAGATTTGGTTGATGGCGGCGAGCTCGCGCTCGACCTCCGGGCGGACCCGGCGGATCGCGGCCCCCTGGGCCCTGAGCAGATCCAGGACGTTGTCGAGCATGGCCCGGTTCCGCAGCAGCGGCGGCAGGGCAGCGTAGTTGTCGTAGAAGAAACGCTCCAGATCGGCCCGGGCCAGCTGCCAGCCACGGCCGCCCAGGTCGCGCAGGCGACAGGCCCGCTCCGGCAGGACGGCGGCGTATTCGCCGAGTGAGGTCAGGAAGGCGAAGCTTGACGCCAGTTCCCGCTTGGCCCGCGGCGCCCGGGCGATGGCCATGTCGGCGAAGTGCCCCTCGCGCGTGGCGAGCTCGGCCTGCAGGAGCCCGGTCCAGGTCAGGGAGTCGAGCGGCTCTTCGCCCAGATCGGGCAGGACCTGGGCGATATAGTCGGCGAGCTCCTCGTTCGGCGTCAGCATCAGGATGTCGGCCGCCGTCATGCCGGGCTGGCGGTAGAGCAGGTAGGCGGCGCGGTGCAGGGCGATCGCGGTCTTCCCGCTGCCGGCGACCCCCTGAACGAGCAGGCTGCGCTGCGGCGACACCCGCACCAGGCGGTTCTGCTCGCGCTGCATGGTCGCCACGATCGCGCGCATGCGCTCGGAGACGGGATGGGAGAGAACGTCCTGCAGGATTTCGTCATGGACCTCCTGCCCGGTTTCAAAGAGCAGGCGCACCCTGGCGTCACGGATGACGATCTGCCAGCGCGACTCGACCTGGCCGGAGATACGCCCGCCCGGTGCCTCATAGGCGGCGGGGCCGGTCTCGTAATCGTAGTAGACGGAGGCGATGGGGCTGCGCCAGTCGATGACGTATTCGACGCCGTTGTCGAGATCCATCAGGCTCAAAAGGCCGATGACGATGTCCTCACTGTCGCCGCCGTCGTCGTAGCGGAAGCGAAAGCGCCCAAAATAGGGTGAGGGACGCACGCGCAGCAGGCGGCGCTCCTCGACCACTGCATGAGAATACAGGCTCTGATTGCTGTCGAGTTCCTGGTTCAGGTTGGCGAGCTCCGCCAGGGCATTGTCGCGCCCCAGCAGACCGTCGTCGTGAATGCGCGTGATCAGGTCGCGGTCGCTCTCAAGGCGCTGCCGAATCCCCGCCCGGAGCTCCTCCAGCAGGCGGTCAATCCAGGCCACGGTGCGGTCGAGCCACTGCTGTTCCCGCTCCCGCATCTGCTCCATCTGGGGCTTGCGCTGCTTGTCTTCGCGCAGGGTCATCTCTTCAGCCATCCTCTCTTTACGCAAAGCATTCCAAGGCCTTCTCTGTCCAAAGGCCTGATTTGTCATTCTAGCATGTAGCCCAGAACTGCTAAGATGTGCCCGTTACGCTCGAGTTTTTTGAAGGAGACCGAAGATGCATCCAGCCAAACCGCCCCTGATTCTGGCCAGCCGCTCGCCGCGCCGCCTGGAACTGTTGCGCCTGGCCGGCTGTGAGCCATTAGTTGCGGTGGCTGCGGTCGACGAGGAAGCGCTGACACGTGAGTTCCTGGGGCCTCTTTTTTATGCGAAATCCATCACCCCCGACCGCGCTGCCGGCCTCACCGCCTGCCTGGCCGCCCGCAAGGCCGCTGCCGTCCGCCCCCGCCACCCCGACGCCGTCATCCTGGGCGCCGACACGCTGGTCTGGCTGGACGGCCGGATCCTGGGGCAGCCCGTGGACGACGCCGACGCCGTCCGTATGCTGCGCGCCCTCAGCGGCCGCAGCCATGTCGTCCACACCGCCGTCACGATTCTCTATCCGGCGGCGGCGGGGCGTGCTGACTGGCGGTTTGAGTCTGCCACTGAGGTCGACTTCTGGCCCCTGACGCCGGTGCAGGAACGGCTCATCGACGCCTATGTGGCGGACGGCCTCTCCCGCGGCAAAGCCGGCGCCTACGGCATCCAGGACCGCGGCGGCCTCTTCGTCCGCGCCATCCGCGGCGACTACGGCACGGTGGTCGGGCTGCCGCTTGCCGCCGTCATGCACGAGCTGCTCGCGGCCGGCTGCGTTTGAGGGGAGAGGCGGGGAGCGCGCGCTTTGCTGGAGCGACTGGTGGTCGATCATGCGTGATATCCCAATCGTTGACTTGGGGTACCGTCCCGTTTTCTGGGTATCACGCGATTTTGCACACTCGGAGCTATTTTCTGAGCAAAATTTACGCTCTGGACAGGTGGCAACCGGTTCCGGGACACTGAAATCTGTCCAGCGCGTAAAAATTGCACACTCGGAGCCGTTTTCTGTGCAAAATTTACGCTCTGCGCAAGCTCAGCCCGTTCAGGGACTCCGAAATCCGTCCAGCGCGTAAAAATTGCACACACGGAGCCATTTTCTGAGCAAAATTTACGCTCTGGACAGGCGCAACCGGTTCCGGGGCACCGAAATCTGTCCAGCGCGTAAAAATAGGATTTTCTTTGTTCTACCCTGCATACCCTGCATACCCTGCATACCGCGCAGTGGCGTGCGCGACCTCTGCCAGCCGCCCTCCTGGTATGCTCACCCGTGTCCCGACATTTCTGACGTGCACCCGAGAACAACTACGGTATCTAACCTGTTTTTGATTCAGTCTTCCCCGTCCGCCTCCCGGATGTCGCCGCGCGCCGCCAGATCGCCCAGCATCTGCTGGTAGAAATCGGCGTCGATGCGGTAGCGCAGACGCCAGATCACATAGCTGGCCAGAATGAGCAGGAACGGCAGCAGCATCATCGCGTTCTTCATCATCCTGAGACCAGCGGGCGATACATCGCTGACTTCGCGTGCCCTGTTAATACCTGATTGGATCAGGACAAAACCCAGAATGGCGCTGGAGACCGCCGAACCCATCTTATTGATAAAGGGCTGCACGGCGAGCGTGACACTTTCATTTCTGAGGCCAAGCTTCCACTGCCCGTACTCGACCGTGTCGGCGATGAAGACCAGCATCAGCAGCTGGATAAAGGCCTGCCCGGTAAAGATCAGGACACCGGCCGGCCCGATGATGAACATCGACATGGGAGCGAAATAGAAGATGGCATAGCCCAGGCCCACGAGCAGCATGCCGATCCGGAACATGGCGCCGCGGGTGAAGCGCTTTCTAAGCAGCGGGAAGATCAGCAGGGCCGTGATCTGACTGACGCCGAGCACCAGGGCGAAGACGGGGTACATGCCCTCGTCACCGTAGGCATACTTGAAGAAATAAGTACCAAAGGACGTTGTCGTCATGTAGCCCGCCATGAAGAGCAGCATGGCGATCGCCGTCCAGAGCAGCTGGTCGTTGTGCAGCAGCAGGCGGCCGATTTCGCGCAGTTTGGTGCGCTCTTCGGCCTGACGGATTGAGGGATCCTCGTGCACGAAAATGAGCGTGATGGACTGGAAGGCCAGCAGCAGCAGGCACACAATCCCTGCGAAACGCGTCCAGCCGACCGTCGCCTCTCCGGAGCCCGAGAGCATTTTAGTCAGCGGCAGGATGCCGATGACGACCGCGAAGAGGCCGATGTTGGCGGCGATGCGGGCGAAGGCGGCGATGCGTTCGCGGCCACGTTGGCTCGTAGTCAGCGCTGGCAACATGGACCAGTAGCCGATGTCATTCATGGTGAACGTCAGTTCCCAGAGGAAGTAGATGGCTGTGAAGAGGGCGATCCAGCGGGAGCCCGTTAAATTGTTTGGTAAGAAAAAGAGAAAGGTGAAGAGGGCATAGCCCAGCGCACCGCCCGCGATCCAGGGCTTGAAGCGGCCCCAGCGCGAGCGCGTGTTGTCCACGATCGAGCCCATGACGGGATCGTTGATTGCGTCATAGAAGCGCATCAGGCTCATGACCAGGGTGGCGCCGGCGAGGGTCGAGTCCGGCAGCTCGCGCACTTCGGTCAGGTAGTACATCAGAAACATCGAGACCATGGTGTAGGCCATGTCCCGGCCGATAGTGCCGAGCCCAAAGCCGACTATCGTGCGCCCCAGATCCGGGCGCTCCTGCCGCATGGCGGTCGTCGTTTCGTTCTTCCCGGACATGGCGGGTCTCCTTCTCTTCTGAGCGCCCGCCTGTCCGGAGACAGTCGGTGCGGCTAGTTGACAGTGATCAGAATCTGCTCAAAGCGGTCGGCGACATCTTCGCAGCGGTCGAGCGCTTCTTCACACTGATCATAAACGGTTTTCAGGCGAAGCACATCAAGTGCCTCAAAATTTCCGCCAAAAAGGTCGCGCAGCGCCCGCAGATAGGTCTGGTCGCCCTGCTCTTCAAAGCGGTTGACTTCGATGATGAGTTCGCGCTGTTTTTCGCGGGAGGCCCTGCTTTTAGAACCCAGCAGAGCGGCCATTTCACCGACCAGCCGCACGGTCTCCAGAATGAGACCGCTGAAGGATTCGAGGTAGCCCAGGCGCTGCCTGGTGTGGGTCATGTAGACCGTGCGCGCTATGCTGTCGATGGCATCGGTGATGTCCTCGAGCGAGCCCAGCAGGGCGAGCATGTCTTCGCTGTCAAGCGGCGTGATAAAGGCGCGCTCGAGCTCCTTCCGCGAACGGTGGACGTGGAGGTCGCCTTCGTGTTCGATTGTTTTGATCTGCTGCAGGGCAGCTTCTTCCAGGCCGCCGGCGGCGATGCTCTCATGCAGGGCTTCGGCCGCCCGCAGGGCGATGGCCGCGCTTTCGCGGAACATGTCGAAGTAGTTATGCCGGCGTTCGACACCCAGTATGGCCATGTTGAAATCTCCGTTTCTGGCGTGGTTTCCGGGCGGATGCGGTCAGCCGCCGAGGAAGAGGAAGCGCATGACGGCTGCGAAGACGTAGCCGAGCAGCAGGCAGGCGGGGAAGGTCAGGACCCAGGCGAGAACCATTTCCCGGGCGACGGCCCAGTTGACGCGCCGCAGTCCCTTGACCGCGCCGGCGCCCATCATTGCCGTGCCCTTGGTGTTGGTGGTCGACAGTGGAATGCCGGCCCAGGTCGCATAGAGCATGGATCCCGATGCCGCAAGCTCGGCGCCAAAGCCCTCATATTTTTCCAGCTGCACCATCTCCATGCCCATGGTCTTGATGATGCGGTAGCCGCCGACGGAGGTGCCGAGAGCCATCAGGAAGGAGCAAAGCAGCATGATTTCGATCGGAATCCGCCAGCTGTCTCCGGCGGGCGGCGGCATCTGCCCGCCCAGGACAAGCGCCAGGATGAGAACGCCCATGAACTTCTGACCGTCCTGGGCGCCGTGGGAAAAGGCCATCAGCGCGGCGCTGATGACCTGGCCGCCGGAAAAGAAGCGATTGGCGCGGCGCCGTTCGGGACGGATCAGCATGGCAATCTGACGGATGAGCCAGGTGATGGCATAGCCGAGTATGAAGCCCGCCACCGTCGAGATCACCAGACCTTCCGCGACGCGCAGGATGCTCGCGCCGTTCAGGGCCGATAGGCCGCTCGAGGCGATGCCGGCCCCCATCAGGCCGGCGATGAGGGCATGGGATTCACTCGTGGGGATGCCGAAGCGCCAGGCACCGGTCGCCCAGAGCACGATCGAGAGCTGGGCTGCCGCCAGGGTGATCAGGCCGTCGGCGCCGGCATTGAGATCGACGATGGTCGCCGTGGTCGCCGCTACGGCGGAGCCGGTCATCAGGACACCGAGGAAATTGCAGATGGCGCCGAGTGTGATGGCCAGCCTGGGCGGCAGCACCCGTGTTGAGATGACAGTGGCAATGGCATTCGGTGAGTCGGTCCAGCCATTGACAAAGATCGATGCACAAACAAGCAGGATGACCAACATGACAGTGGTCGGCATAGGGGCTCCAATCTTTCGCTAATTTAACTGTTTGCCAATACTCTCTTAACATTTCCAAAACATAGGCAACAGTATAACGAGGCAAAACCTTGTCGACAAGCTCTGGGGTCCGGCGGTGCAGTGGATTTGTGATGCAGTGGCCGAGGAGGATTTGTGATTGCTGTGCCGGTGAATAAGATTTGTTGCGTCACAAGGGTGGACAAATTTTGCTGGCGCACTGAAAGGAAGCAGGAGCGGGAACTTGTTCGCTCCTAG
>JASGUW010000066.1 GCA_030055235.1 Bacillota bacterium | reverse complement strand
GGTCAAGATCGAGAGTTTTACAAAAAGGATTTTGTATTGAGGCTCATCTTGACCACAGAGAAGCCGCGCGCGCCGCTGCACGGCGCGCAGGGTCAACGTAGCGTGGAATGGCAATTTCGATCGCCATTTCAGCCCATCTTGACCGCAGAAGGGAGCGTTGAGACTCGGATAGGAGTGTTTGGGTCAGCGGAATTCGCTTACCCCTGGCAACGAAAGTCCGGATCCAGTTTTCGTATCTTTGTTGTGTCAAGCGCGCACCTTGGTCGCCCTAACAAACAAAAGATAATTCGGTGCATTCCCGCGTCGGAAATGTGGTGCATTCAGCACTTCTCTGACGCGTAAATGATACGATTCACTAATCGTTGCATTTGCGTTTCATCCCGTTTACGCTCACGGTCAGGAGGTGGCGCATGAGAGAGGGAAACACACTGGAAATCCAGGAAAAAATCACAGAAGGATTTTTGAAAACAGTCACTGCCTTTGCCAACTTCGGTGACGGAAGCATTCTCTTTGGCATCGACGATAAAGGAAATGCGGTGGGCATTGAGAATGCCGCAGCCGCCTGTCAGGATATCGAAAGTCAGATCACCGAAAACATCAGTCCGAAGCCTGACTTCGTGTTGAATGTCCAGAAGAAGCGCGTAATCGAACTGAAGGTCTTCGAGGGCACGGACAAGCCCTATTTTTACCGGGGCAAGGCATACCGGCGAACGGGAACTACCAGCATGGAAGTGGATCGCAATGAACTAAAGGCACTGGCGCTCGAAGGCTCAGGGCTGTTCTACGATCAGCTTGCCTCAACGGAAATTGAACACGGGTTTACCGCTACAACAAGCGGACACGGGTTTACCGCTACAACAAGCAAACACGGTTTCGCCTCTACGGAAAGCGAACCTGGCTTCCACTATCTCGAAGAGAAACTGAAAAGCGTCCTCCAGATCAGCGCCCTGAACAGCGACATCCTCTGCGCTCTGGGCTTCTACACCAGAGACACGAAATTCAACAACGCGGCCGCCCTCTTCGCAGACCGCAACAAGCATCCTGGGATCGACATCGCCCGCTTCGGCGAAACAATCAGTGTCATACTCGACAGGGAGACGTTCAGCCATATCTCTTTGCTCGAACAGTATGACAGGGCCGTAGACATGTACAGGAAATACTATCAGTACGAGGTGATAGAAGGCTTTCGGCGCGAAAGACGCGAGCTCGTGCCCGAGGCCGCGTTCAGAACGGCACTGGCCAATGCCCTGCTGCAGAGAGCCTGTTTCGTAAACGCCCACATCCGCATCGCGATGTTCAAGGACAAAATCGAAATCACCACGCCCGGCGGCCTCCCTTCCTCCATTAGCAAAGAAGAGTACCTGAGCGGCCGTGTTTTACCCCTGCAATATCCCATCATCGGCAATCTCTTTTTCCGACTTGGCCTGACCACAACGCTGGGGACCAGCATCACACGAATAGACGAGGCCTACAAAGGCTTTGTCATGAAGCCCAATTACCGCATCCTGGACAGCAGCATCACCGTGGAACTCCCGACGACGACGGCGGTGTACGAAACCAGCAGTGACGAGGCTAAAATCATAAGTGCGCTAAAAGGCGGGATGATCCTCTCCGGCAGTGAAATTGCCGACCGCCTGGGCTACAGCAAAAGCAAGGTCCTGAGATTAATGAAAAAGCTGACAGAGAAAAACTACATCTCCATTCAGGGCGGAGGGCGAAGCACTAAGTACAAGCTGCGCTGAGGCAAAAAAGGCGGTGATGCACATCAGCGTTGAGGCAAAAGCAACGATGCATTTCAACGAGATCGAAACCGCGCGGCTGCGGCTGCGTCCATTCCATCCGAAGGATCTGGAGGCGGTCCACCGCCTCTTTTCCGACCCCCAGACCACCCGCTACCTGCTGCACGGAGTCCGGACCAAAGCCCAGACGGCCGGCTACATCAGGGACGTCATGGAGCCGGTGCTGACGGCCGAAAGGCTGCTACTGCATCTGGCAATCACACTGCCAGATACAGGGGTCATCGGCGCCGTCAGTGTCACGGGGACGGGATACCGGACGGCCGAACTTGCCTGGATCCTGCACTGGGCCCATACGGGACGGGGCTATGCGACGGAAGCGGCGGCGGCGCTGCTGGACCTGGTCTTTGAGAACGACCTGCTGGACCAGGTCAGCGCCCATGCAGATGCGCGCAACCAGGCCTCGCTGCGGCTCATGGAACGCCTGGGGATGGAGCAGGAGAGCTACGTCAGCCGCGGGCGGCCCTGGGCGCTCGCCGGCGAGAGCCAGCCCGGCGACGAGATCGGCTTCCGGCTCGAGCGCAACATCTGGCTCAGCCGCCGCCATCTGGCCCGGAGCCTCGGCTGGCCGGTACACTTCGATCACTTCATCCCCTTCCCCGACCAGCGGGCGGGCGAGCTGACACTGAGCTGCGTCGAGATGCGCCCGGCCAAGCCGGAGCGCGGCCTCGTGCCGACCTATTTCTTTGACATCCTCCGCGGCGACACGGCCGTCGGACACACGAACCTGCGTATCGGCTACAGCGAGGGGCTCTTCTACGGCGGCCAGATCGGCTACGACATCAAGCCGGAATGGCGCGGCCGCGGCTATGCCGGACAGGCACTCGTCCTGCTGGCGCCGCTCGCCCGGGCCCACGGCATGGAGCACCTGCTGATCACGAACGATGTCCGGAACCATGCCTCCCGGCGGGTCTGCGAGAAGCTCGGCCTGCGCCTGCTCTGCATCGCCCGCGTGCCGGAATGGACGGAGATCTATCTGGATGGGGTACGCGAAGTCAATGTCTTCGACTGGGATCTGGGCGCGGCCGGAACCGACCGGAAGAAGGGATAGAGGCGGCGGGCGGCCAGGGGCAGGGCCAGGCAGGCGGCGACGTCGCTCGGCGCCGTCACGACGAAGCCCTGGAAAAAGAGGACCGCCAGGGCCGTATCACGCCCCAGCAGGATGCGCGTGACGAAGATCAGGTGGATGAGGCCGAGGCCGTAGACGATCAGGAAGTTGGCAAAAGAAGCCACCAGGAAACGGCGGTAGCCGGGCCGCTCGGCGGGGCGGGCAGCGACGATGCTGCCGGAGACCCAGACGCCGACGGCGAAACCGACAATGTAGCCGAAGGTCGGCCGCAGGATGTAGTCCGGGCCCCCGCCGCCGGTAAAGACCGGCAGGCCGACCAGGCCCATCAGGATGTACACGACAACGGCCGTCAGGGCCAGGCGCCGCTCCAGCAGCAGGCCCGTCAGTACCACGAACATGAACTGCAGCGTAAAAGGCACCAGCGGAAAGGGTATGCGGATGAAGGCACCCGCCGTAATCAGGGCGGTAAAGAGCGCCACCCGCATCATGTTTCTTGTTCGTTCGTGCATATCGTCTTCTCCTGACAGGGGACTTCAGCGCGGGCGCACGCGGATTTCGCCGGAGCCGAGGCAGTCTTCGCCGCCATCGCCGTAGCGCACATTGAGGCGGCCGCGCTCATCAATACCCAGGGCCGTGGCGGGGCGGCCCGTGCCGTCGCCGGCGACCACCGTGATGGCACGGCCGGCAATGGGGCAGCGGGCGCGGTAGGCCGCAACGATGGCACTGCGGCCCTCTTCATCATTCAGATAAGGGTAGTATGCGAAGAACGCATCCACGACCGCTGCAACCAGAGCGGCCCGGAGGCCGGGGCGGACAGTCGGCACGAGCGCGCCGGCAATCGAGGCGAGCTCGGCGGGGAAGCCCTCTGCGGGCGGATAGACGTTGATGCCGATGCCCAGGATGAGGGCGGCGATGCTGCCGGATTCCATGTCCAGGCTGGCTTCGGTCAGGATGCCGCAGACTTTGCGTCCATCAATCAGAATGTCGTTCACCCATTTGATCTCAGGCTCCAGATCGGGCAGGAGGCGCCGGATGGCCTCTGTGACGGCGACGGCGGCCGTCGTCGTGATCAGGAGGGCGTCCTGGTAGGCCAGGCGGGGGCGGAGGATGAGGCTGAAGTAGACACCGCTGTCGGGCGGCGAGACGAAGCTGCGGCCATAGCGGCCACGGCCGGCGCTCTGGGCGGAGGCGGCGACGAGGTGACCCTCCGCGGCGCCTTCGCGGGCCAGGCGGGCGGCCAGGCGGTTGGTGGAGTCGAGGAGCGGGTGGTGCTCGACGGTGACGGCCGGCTCCCAGGTCACGATGCGGCGGGCGATCGCCGTGGCCGAGAGAGGGTCGGTCGTGGGGTCGAGGCGGTAGCCGAGGGAGGGGCGGGCCTCGATCGTGATGCCGTCCGTTTCCAGACTGCGGATGAGCTTCCAGACAGCGGCGCGGCTGACGCCGAGCTCTGCGGCGAGCCGTTCGCCGGAGAGCCAGGCACCCTCCGCCTGTTCGAGATAAGATAGCAGCTGTTCGCGTCGGGAGATGGCTTGACTTCGCATCATTCTTCCTCCTGATCGGCTATTGAAGCACAGGAGCAGTTACTTGTAAACCGGTTTGTTTTAAACGGTTTACAAGTGCGTTAGAATCACGGCAGAATGGAGGAGTTTACTATGACGATTTCTGTCCGGGCCTGGCGGGTCGAGGACCTGCCCGCCATGCAGGCGATCTGGAATGAGGTGGTGGCGGAGGGGCTCGCCTTCCCGCAGGAGGAGGAGCTGGATGCGGAGGGAGCCGCCGTCTTTTTTGGCGAGCAGTCACACTGCGGCGTGGCGGAAGCGGAGGGCCGGCAGGTGGGGCTCTACATCCTGCACCCGAACAACGTCGGCCGCCTGGGGCAGATCGCGAATGCGAGCTATGCCGTGGCGGCCGGATGGCGGGGGCGCGGGATTGGGCGCCGTCTGGTTGTGGATTCGCTGGCGGTGGCCGGGCGAATGGGCTTCAGGATTATGCAGTTCAATGCCGTAGTGGCGACGAACCGGGCCGCGCGGGCTCTCTATGAGTCACTGGGCTTCCGGCAACTGGGAGAAATCCCGGATGCGTTCCGCCTGCCGGACGGGCGCTATGAGACGATCTGCCCCTATTACATGGCGCTCGGGTCGTGACGGCTGTGCTCGAGAGCGGCGTCGAACTCGGCCGCGATGGCGGCTGAGGGCTCAGGGGTGATGAGCGAGACGACGACGATGACGATCGAGGAAAGGATGAAGGCCGGCAGAAGCTCGTAGATGCCGAAGACGCCGCCCATGGGGCGAATGGCGAGCTTCCAGACAAAGACCATGATACCGCCGGTCAGCATGCCCGCGACAGCGCCGGCGTGGGTCGTGCGCTTCCAGAAGAGCGAGAAGAGCACCAGGGGGCCGAAGGTGGCGCCGAAGCCGGCCCAGGCGAAGGAAACGACCTGGAAGATGACCGAATTCTCGTCAAGGGCGATGACCATGCCGAGCAGGGTGATGATGATGAGGGCGATGCGGCTGACCCACATGACCTGACGGTCGGAGGCGTCGCGCCGGAAGATGTCGTGGTAGATGTTCTTGGCGACGGCCGAAGAGGCGATGAGCAGGTAGGAGTCCGAGGACGAGATGGTGGCGGCCAGGATGCCGGCCATGACGATGCCGGCCAGGAAGGCGGGCATGAAGCTCGTCGCCATGTGGATGAAGATGGTCTCTGCTGCTGCGGCGGTGTTGAGGGCGGTCGGGAAGATCGAGCGGCCGATGAGGCCGATGGCGACGGCGGCGAAGAGGGAGATGGTGACCCAGACCATGGCGATGCGGCGGGAGCGCACCAGCTCATGGGGGCGGCGGATGGCCATGAAGCGCAGCAGCACCTGCGGCATGCCGAAGTAGCCAAGGCCCCAGGAGAGGGTCGAGAGGATGGTCAGAAAGCCGTAGTCGCCGGCCTGGGGGGCGAAGTTCGGGACGCCGTTGGTGGCGGTCTGGACGCCGTCTTCAAGGACGGGCTGGGCAATGCCCATGAAGGCGAGGAAGCCGGGAAACTGGCGCAGGTTTTCCGTAACCTGGCCGATGCCGCCGGAGAAGTGGAGGCCGGTGCCGAAGACGACGACGAGTGCGACAATCATGACGATGGACTGGACAAAGTCGGAAGCGGATTCGGCCAGGAAGCCGCCGATGAGGGTGTAGATGACGACAAAGATCGCTCCGATGACCATCGCGCTGACATAGGAGATGCCAAAGAGGGTGCTGAAGAGGCGGCCGACAGTGACGAAGCAGCTGGCGGCATAGACGACAAAGAAGACGAGGATGAAGAGGGCGGAGAGGCTGAGGAGGATCGGGCGTTTCTCATGGAAGCGCTTGGAGAAGAACTCCGGGAGGGTGAAGGAGTCGCCGGCGATCTCTGAGTAGCCGCGCAGGCGGCGGCTGACGAGGAGCCAGTTGAGGTAGGTGCCGATGGCCAGGCCGATGGCGGTCCAGAAGGCGTCGGAGAGGCCGAGCCAGTAGGCGACGCCGGGCAGGCCCATCAGGAGCCAGCCACTCATGTCGGAGGCTTCTGCGCTCATGGCCGTGATCCAGGGGCCAAGGCTGCGGCCGCCGAGGAAGTAGTCGGCGGGGCTGCGGTTGGCGCGGCGGAAGAAGTAGACGCCTATGCCGACAATAAGCAGCATATAGGCGATCATGGCGATCAGGATTTGAACTTGGCTGGCATCCATGGTGATGTCTCCGTTTCGAAATTTGCTCCCATCTATATACCTTATATTTGGAGCCCTGACAGCGTTTGGTGGGTTTTGGGCAAGTTTCAGCTGTGTTTTTGGACGATTCAGAGCGAAAAGCCCGTTCAGAGAGGGGCACAGGGAAAGCAGAGCACGAAAGACAAGGGTTCCGACAGGCCCCATAGCAACAGGTGTCGCTCAACTCAAAGGTCTTCGCCGGGATGAAAAACCCTGGCGTCTTTGGCAACTCCGAGCTGCCGTGGCTTCAAGTCGCTTTTTTCAGGTTAATAGAAGACAGGAAAGGCGGGTGACTTCAGGTCGCCCGCTATGCGGCGTGTGAGCGTTTCGCACTCTTATGCAGCTGCGAGCGTTTGTTTTTACGCCGCAGAGGACCTCGATATGCATGGCAAACTGGCAGGTCAGTGCCGAAGCAGCCACTACTGGGCTTATGGAGTAAATCTCTATAAAACCTGCCGCTTACATGAAGGTGCTGGAAGCTCTCAGCGATCCCTATGAATGCGAAACATGTGACAGGAGACCGGACGACGGCAACGGGGCGAGAAACACAGACGGCGAAACCCAGGCGGCAGGACGCGGAAAACGCGGACTGTCGCGGTTTAGGACAGATTTTTGCTGAACCGGATTGCTGGTCTTTCACCTATCCTCCTCATATGACTCCCGCAACAACGCACTGCAGCGTATTTATCGCTGCTGGAACGTTCCCCCGGCTCACCGCTGCTTCACCCAAAAGCCAGGAGGACAGGCATCATCACCGACTACATCCAGGACATCCAGACCGCTGTGATGTTCGATCAGGCAGACCTGAAGAGCAGGCCCACAGTCCTGACGCGTCTGAACGACCAGGGTTCGAGGCGCAGATCGGATGTGGGGTTTGCACAGACCGACAATCAGACAGGAACCGGGAACGCCGATGTGTTCCTCGAATCCCGAGGAGGCGATCCATGAACAAAGCAGATCCTGCGACCATCACTGTTCTCACCCAAAGCAGCGCCAAGACCTGCAAAGACCTGAAGAACAGCGTCATCCACTTGGGAAGCAAACACATAGATCTCATGGGCGAGTACATGGAAGTGAAGGTTTACAGGCTTGCGCTGAACAACTTGAATCATGCGAACACGTCCATGCAGAGCAATGCGTATTCGGAAGTTCTCCGGATTATCAAGCAGGCAGTGTTCCGGGTCGCTAAAGGGGATCAGTCTCCACACGCCGTGATCCGGCAGGCCTCTCAGCTGCTTCTTAACAAGAGACTCACTGGCATCCGGGACAAGATCGGACGACCCCGGAAGATATGCAGCGCCATCGAGATGAGCACCTGGGAAACGGCGATTGATGCTGCCAAACAGGCCCTGTTCGCACATATGGACGATGTCAATGCAGACCTCCTTTTTATGAGTGCACACTCTCTCCGTGCCCGGAACCAGCGAAGGCTATTCAGCCATCGGAGCTTTGAAAACACGGCGGTGGAGGGCAACGGTGAGCAGGTGAAGGTGCCAGGCTGGGGCAGCTCCAGGTACGGGAAGCCTACGGGGATCCTCGGGATCAACTGCCGACACTCCATCGCTTCGTATTTCGAAGGCGGGTCAATGAGCCTGGCAGAATGCCCGGACGATGAGAAGAACCCTGATCCTTACTGGAAGAAACAGGCACAGAAAGCCCCGCCTCCGGTCACATATGAAGAGGAAATCCAGGAGCTGCGCCGGGATGGTCATACCCGTAGTCAAACGATCCGCTACCGGATGTCGACGTCGACAGAGTACCCGATCGGGATCTCGACCGGGCTGGAGAACCTGGATACAGCAGACAAATCTGTGCGCTTCTATGACGGTATGCTGTCGGGTGCGCGGGATCATATCGGGGAGATTTTCAACCTGGACGGGATGGAGCGACCGCGCACAATCATCCTGTCGGATGATGAAATCGGCCCGCGCATCTTGGCGTCTTACTCAGCCAAGTCAAATACGCTGTTTCTGCGGGAACGCGTGTTTAACAAACAGAGTCTTTGCGTTGCGATAGAAGCGGTGAAGGCGAATAGTGGCATAAGCGGTCCCTTCTTCGCCCTGGAGGATCGGCCTCTGGCGACGTTCGTTCATGAACTCGCACACTGGCTCCACGCTGAGCGGGCACGGAACCTTTCTAATTTCGGGCCGGAAGACAGCCTTGGTGCTATTGAGATACACTGCACAGGAAGCGGTCGAGGAGATAAAAAGGAAATATCCGGACTTCGACTTCAGCAAGATCAGCGAGTACGCAGGCAGAAGTTGGGCAAGCGAACCTGAAGAAGTCATCGCGGAGGTGGTAACACGGTATTTACTCGGCAACAGCAATAACGAGGTGCAGATCATCTTGAAGGAGGTAGGCTATGGCCAGTTTTTTTCCAGAGGAAGATAAGCTGTTTGAGATGATCCGTAAGCGCAATGAGCTATACCCTCAAGTCAAGCCTTACCTGTCCTCAGCCAAAATCGATGGCAGGTGGAGGGAAATCCTCGTGGAGGGGGCTCCTCCTGAGCTTCAGGATATTTTCAAGGAGTACCAGGAAGCAGGGTGCTGGCTTGGCGAATACCGATGGAAGTACGATGTCCTTCTCCCTCGCGCCTAGATGCACGTATACATCACACTGGATGAAACCGCCTCCGGGCGGTTTTTTCATGCCGGAAAACGGCCGCGATGAGCGGCATCCGCCGACGCGGATTACGCCACCTTCGAGATCGGCCGCCTTCTGAAAATTGATGAGGATTCCAGTAGGGCACTCAAGATCTGGCTCGAATTAAACCCGCAGTTCACGCGAGGAACTGTACTCCACGCGAACGACCGGAATGGATCATGGCACAGGATCCCGCACGATGGGTGGATGGAGCGCGAGTTCCAACACGGAACCCGCACATCAAGCTGGATTAATACTGGAGGAATAACGAATGGCACACGAAGCTCATCAAGCGCTCTGCGCAGATGGTCCTCAAGAAGCTCCGCGCGGAGCTCGTCACGAAAGACCGGTTCATTTTAAACAAGATCTACGAAGGCAGCCCGACTGCGGGCATAGTCGAGGTCCCAGTTCGAGATCATGACCATGCCCGCGACTACACGAAATCAACCGGATTCACGCTTCAGAAGAACTCGACCACCTACATGCCGTATTTCTGGGTTAAAGGCCGCTTCGGTGCGATCGTGGCCGACTCACGGTGAAAGCGCGGACGACTCTTGTGGGCAACGGGGCACGGGAGAGTGGAAGCGGGTGACGAGTGGCCGAGCACGGGCGATGCTCGGCGGGAAACGCGGATTGTTGCGGTTTATAACAGATTTTTGCTGGCCTTGATGGCGGATTTCTCACCTATCCTTCTCATATGACTCCTGCAACAAAGCCCTACAGTGAATTTAACGCTACTGGAACGTTCCTCCCGGCTCACAGCTGCTTCACCTAAAAACTGGGAGGACATCACCATCGCCGAGTGCATATCCAGAACATCCAGACCGCTGTGATGTTCGATCAGGCAGACCTGAAGAGCAGGCCCGCAGCCCTGACGCGTCTGAACGACCAGGGTTCAAGGCGCAGATCGTATGCGGGGTTTGCACAGACTGAAAAACAGAAGAGAACCGGGGACGCCGATGTGTTCCGCGAATCCCGAGGAGGTGATCCATGAACAAAGCAGATCCTGCGACCATCACTGTTCTCACCCAAAGCAGCACCAAGACCTGCAAAGACCTGAAGAACAGCATCATCCGCTTGGGAAGCAAACACATGGATCTCATGGGCGAGCACATGAAAACGAAGGTTTGCAGGTTTGCGCCGAACAACTTGAACCTTGTAAACACGTCCATGCAGAGCAATGCGTATTCAGAGCATCTCACGATCATCAAGCAGGCGGTGCTTCAGGTTGCGAACAGGAATGAATCGCCGCACGCCGCAATCAGGCAGGCCTCTCAGCTGCTTCTTAACTAGGGACTCACTGGCATCCGGGACAAGCTCGGACGGTCCTGGAAGATATGCAGCGCCACCGAGATGAGCATCCGGAAAACAGCGATTGATGCTGCTAAACAAGCCCTGTTCGCACATATGGACGACGTCAATGCAGACCTCCTTCTTATGAGTGCACATAAGGGCGCACACTCTCTCCGTGCCCGGAACCATCGAAAGCTATTCAGCCATCGGAGCTTTGAAAACACGGCGGTGGAGGGCAACGGTGAGCAGGTGAAGGTGCTAGGCTGGGGCAGCTCCAGGTACGGGAAGCCTACGGGGATCCTCGGGATCAACTGCCGACACTCCATCACTTCGTATTTCGAAAGCTGGTCAGTGAGCCTGGCAGAGTGCCCGGACCATGAGAAGAACACTGAGCCTTACTGGAAGAAGCAGGCACAGAAAGCCCCGCCTCTGGTCACATATGAAGAGGAAATCCAGGAGCTGCGCCGGGATGGTCATACCCGTAGTCAAACGATCCGTTACCGGATGTCGACATCGACGAAGAACCCGATCGGGATATCAACCCGGCTGGCGAGACCGGATATGGCAGGCAAATCTGTGCGTTTCTATGACGATATGCTGTCGGATGCGCAGAAGCTATACAGGAAGCAATTTATCCTGGACGGAAGGGAGCTACCCCACACAATCATCCTGTCGGATGATGAAATCGGCCCGCGCATCTTGGCGTCTTACTCAGCCGAGTTAAACACACTGTTCTTGCGGGAACGCGTGTTTGACAAACAGAGTCTTTGCGTCGCGATAGAAGCGGTGAAGGCGAATAGCGGCATAAGCGGCCCCTTCTTCGCCCTGGAGGATCGGCCTCTGGCGACGTTCGTTCATGAACTCGCACACTGGCTCCACGCTGAGTATGCACGAAGCCGCTCAGAGTTTGGGCCTGGCTATGGCCTTCATGATAGAATGTGGCTCACCGCACAGGCAATGATTGAAAAAGTCATCAAGCATTATCCGGACTTCGATTTCAGAAAAATCAGCCCGTATGCGGAGCGAAGCTGGGAAGACGAACCCGAGGAAGTGATCGCGGAAGCACTCACAAGATATCTGCTCGGTGACATCAACAGCGAAGTGCGGATCATCATGATCATCGTGAAGGAGGCAGGCTATGGCTGATTTTTTTCCAGAAGAGGATAAGCTGTTCGAGATGATCCGCAAGCGTAATGGGCTATACTTTCAAGTCCAACCCTACCTGTCTCGAGCGAAAATTGACGGTCGGTGGAGGGCTATTCTCGTGGAAGGGGCTTCTCCTGAGCTTCAGGATGTTTTCAAGGAGTACCAGGAAGCAGGGCGCTGGCTCGGCGAATACCGCCTGAAGTACGGGGTCCTGCCTCCGCGCGCCTAGTTGCGCGTATACATCACACTGGATGAAACCGCCTCCGGGCGGTTTTTTCATGCCGGAAAACGGCCGCGATGAGCGGCATCTGCCATCGCGGATAAGAACGTCAATGAGACAAAAACTCGAAGAAGAAAAGCAGATGTTGAAACGAATCAATCTGCAACGGCTGGCGGGCTTAGCTGATGAGGCAGTAATAACCGCACGGAAACGCCGGGCCGATGGGGCACATGCAAAGAGAAGGACGCCGCCCTTCATACGGCGTGGATCTACCATTCGCGAATTACAACGCCTTCGAGGTCGGCCGCCTGCTGAAAGTTGATGAGGATTTCAGTAAGGCAATCAAAATCGGCTTCGAAACAAACCCGCAGTTAACGCAAGGAACTGAACTCCACGCGAACGGCTGGGATGCGTCACAGCGCAGGATCCCGTGCGCTGGATGGTGTGGAACGCGAGTTCCTGGCACGGAACCCGCATATCAAGCTGGAATGACACTGGAAACATAACGAATGGCAAACAAAGCACACCAAGCACTCTGAGCAGCTGGTCACCAAGAGCTCCGCGCGATGCTCGTCACGAAAGTCCCGATGAGTCCAGTGGCTGCTTCGGGTGCGTTTGTGAGCGACTCATGGTGAAAAACACGAGGCGACGGAACCTGAGCGACGGGCGGTGGAATCGGAAAACGATAAGCAGGCGACGGGCAGCAGGAGGCGGAACAAGGCGCGTGGGCGGCAGATCACCGCGCATTACGACAGATAATTGTTCACCTGGATCGGTGACATTTTGTCTACTCTCTTCATATGACTACTGCAACAACACACTACAGCGCACTGCGCTACTGGAACGTTCCTCTGGCTCACCGCTACTTCGCCAAAGAAATTGAGCAAGCCGGAGCGAAACAGCTGACCGCCTACGGTTCTCCTGAAGAGCTGAGGCGAATCCGAAGCCCGGTCAGCCAATGCACACAACCGCTGCCGCCACGCAGCCTCATCAGGACATCGGATGGAGTTTTCGTCTCACTCGAGATGCTCTATGTCCAGCTCGCCGCTACGCTCGATATCTGGCAGACCATCATATTGGGCGATCTGCTCTGCGCCTTCCCTGCCGGCGTCTATTCCCGACCGCAGGTGACGCCCAGGCAACTGCGCGAATATGCCAGGCAGGCAAAGGGTATGTACGGCCGCAGACAGGCTCTGCGTGCCCTGCAGTATGTAAAGCCCAATGCCAATTCCTGTCAGGAGGTCTTTGTTGATCTCTTTATTGCTCTGCCTCACGCCCTCGGCGGTCTGGGCATCAAAGGCGGCTGTTTCAATCACGAAGTTATCCTCACGGATGCAGAGGCTGCCGCCATGAGAGCAGATCGTTTCTACATCGACTACTGTTTTCCGGATGCAAAGATCGCCTATGAATATCAGGGCAGGCACCACGACAACACAACCGATCGCGATACCAGGCGTAATCTGGCCCTGTCACGTCTGGGATATCAGCTTGTACCTGTCACGCGCTCCATTCTGTATGTACCCAATCAACTGAGCTTATTCCTGCAGCAGGTCACGAACATTCATAGAATCCGCCTCCAGATCCGCTGCGATCAGTATGAACGTGGTTTGCATCGTATCCATGAGCTTCTTCCACGACACTTATGAAGAAATTCGCTCACTTCCAGCAGACGGCTGTAGAGGGTTTCGGCTTGCTGGAGCAACTGCGGCTTGCGAAAGCTTGAAAAATTGCACACTTCCGCTCACTGTCTGTGCAAAATTTCAAGGTTTCGCAGGTTCAGGTGCATAATTAACCATTTAGCTGCATATTCCCCTTAGATATGCACAACTGCGAATAATAATGCACCGACAAGCGTCAAAAAGTGCGAAAGGTTGAAATTTTGCACACTCGGGATCCACTTTGAACAAAATTTCAAGGTTTCGCACGGCAGGATGAGAGATCCCTTCCTCCAGAGTGCGAAAGCTTGAAAAATTGCACACTTCCGCTTACTGTCTGTGCAAAATTTCAAGGTTTCGCAGGTTCAAATGCATAATTAACGATTTCGCTGCATATTCCCCTTATATATGCACAACTTCGAATAATAATGCACCCACAAGCTTCAAAAAGTGCGAAAGGTTGAAATTTTGCACACTCGAGGATCCACTTTGAACAAAATTTCAAGGTTTCGCACGCCAGAACAGGAAATCCCCCCTCCATTGCGCGAAAACCGGATATTTCATACCCATACCCATACCCATATCCATACCCGCACCCACTCCCTCACACGCCTCAAAGACTTGGACAACAAAGCGGTATGGTTCTGGATGCGGCGTGGAGCGGGGTGCAGGGCCCCACGCCATCACGCGGTCACACCCTCCCACGGTCTTACGCCACGCGAACCTAGACGTCGAAGCGGCGATACTCCGAATAGCAGTCCAGGCAGAACTTTTTACCGCCCGAAAGGCGGAGATAGGCTTCGGCGGTGCGCTCGCCGCAGCTCTCACAGGGATGAGAACCAAAGAGGCGGGCACGCTCAGGCAGGGGCAGCCTGGTCTCCTGCACGTCGAAGAGTGTGGCGGGGTCGGCGTCGCGCAGATAGGCGAAGCTCTCCTCACGGCTCATCTCATAAGGAAAGGGACGCAGCAGCAGGCGCCAAGAGCGGCCGTCCCGGCGGCGGTAAAAAGAATAGGCGGACTTGCCACGCAGGCGAAAGAGCAGATTGCCACGCCCGACACTGCAGCCCAGCAGAACCTGAATCGCGTCGATACCACAGGCGTCGTTCTCGGCGATACAGACAACCTCCTCGTCCTCCGAGTATTCAAGATCAAGCAGACGCTGAGCCAGCCGCGCCGCCTGATAGCCAATCATGAGGCCGGGGCAGATGTGGCCGTGAAAGGCCGCCGCGTCTTCCCAGGTTCGTTCTGTCATTTCGCACCTCCATAAGTTCGCCGACTCAAACACGCCAGATCACAGGTAACAATCAGGCGCCCGCCGCCGCAGCTCCAAAAGAATTCATAAAGAAACATACAGAAGTCGGGACATGAACGTCAAGAAGTGCTAAAGTGTTCGCCGTATGCCAGCTTCTGTGGAGGACAACTTGAATGCATCAAAATCCAGTCACTGCAGTCATTGTGGGTGGAGGGCACCGATCGCAGATCTATGCGGAATACGCGCTGCTGCGGCCGGATGAACTGCGCATTGTCGCCGTAGCCGAGCCTGATCCCGAAAGAAGGCACTGGTTTGCCGAACGCTTCGGACTCCAGAAAGATCGCTGTTTTGAAAACGCAGAAGAAATCACAGCAGCAGGCAGGCTTGCGGATGCGGCGATCAACGGAACCATGGATCACCAGCATGTGCCTACATCACTGCCGCTGCTGGAACTTGGTTATGGACTGCTGCTGGAAAAACCCTTTGCCCTGAACACGGCAGAACTCAAGCAGCTGAGCGATTACGCTAGGAACCATAACAGCCGCGTCATGATCTGCCACGTGCTGCGCTATGCACCCTTTTACCGTGCGATTTACGAGCAGATTGCCGCAGGAGCGATCGGCGACATCGTCTGCATCACAATGGAAGAGCGCATCGGCTACGGACCGGCGGCGGTCTCCTATGTGCGCGGCAAATGGGCAAACCGCCAGATCAGCGGCTCCCCAATGCTGCTGGCCAAGGCCTGCCACGATCTGGATCTGCTGACCTGGTTCAACAGAGCACGGCCGGAGCGTCTGGTCAGCCTGGGCGCCGAGCGGCTGTTCCATCCGTCACTGCGCCCGACCGGAGCGACAGGGCGCTGCTTCGATCCCTGCCCACATATCGACAGCTGCCCCTGGTCGGCCAAAACAGATTACCTCGAGCACACCGAACGCTACGAGGGCTACATCTGGACGGAGATTCCCGATCTGGCGGCGCTGACAGAAAGCGAAAAGCGGCGCTATCTCCACGAGGAGACGAACTGGGACCGCTGCGTCTGGGCCAGCGGGCGTGACAACATCGACTGGCAGAGTGTGACCGTACGCTTTGCCGATCGTTCGGCGGGGGTCTTTACGATGAGCTCCGGCGCTTCCAAACCGGAGAGGACGATCTCCATCGTAGGCAGCCGCGGACAGATCGAAGGCAACTATCTCTCCGAGCGCTTTACACTGCGGCAAAGTCGCCCGCAGGAAGCGTCGGGCTACACGGAAGTCGAGATCGACACACGGGTTCTTGACCTGAACGGCTTCACGGGCCGCCACGGCGGCGCAAACATGCGCATGATGCAGGACTTCGTGCGGATGATGCGCGGCCAGGAGCTGTCCTTCTCGGCGACAAAGCTCGACGACTCGATCACGGGCCATCTGGTCGCCATGAAGGCGGTGGAGGCCATGGACGAAGGCACCATCATCGACATGGACGGGGCACTACAAGCACTCGGTTGCTGACAGCATGGGAGACGAACCAAGACTTTAATTTATGCGAAGCTCCCCTCGCGTCAGCACCCCCGCCCCAGCCAGCAGCACCCCCGCTGCAGCTACCCCGACGCAGCCTCACACGACTTCCGCCACCACCTCGCGCAGCGTCGCCAGCCCGGCCGCAAGCGACAGCACCGCGTCCGTGATCTTCGCCTCCAGATCGCGCGCCACCTGCTCCCCCAGACAGACGTGCGCAATACCCAGGCACAGCACCTGGCTCACATCCTGACAGTCAACTTCGGCGATCGACAGCCCATAGCGCCGCCTCAGCCGCTCACAAAGGCGCAGGCGCAGCTGCCGCTTATCCTTCAACGTCGGCGCACCCTCCAGATCCAGCGTCACTTCCAAAATCAAAACACGCATCACCCTACCCCTCTTCCCAGCCTTCCAAAATCAAAACACGCATCGCCCTACCCCCTCTCCTCAAGTCTATCGCTTATACTGACAGCAATAACCGCCAAACGCAGAAAACAGCGGGAAGGAAGGAACAAAGGAAACAAATGAAAGCCATTTCTGGAATCTATGCAGCACTGCTGTCGGTCTTTGATGCCAATGGACAGCCCGATGCGGCCGGCATCGCCCGCCTGGTCGACTGGAATGTCGAGCTGGGCTCGGAGGGCCTCTATGTCTGCGGCAGCACGGGAGAGGCCATGATGCTTGACTCCTCTGTACGCAAAACCATCCTGGAGGCCGCCGTCACCGCCGCCGCCGGACGCATCCCGGTCGTCGCCCAGATTGGCTGCCCCGACCTCGCCACCACCATTGATCTCGCCCGCCATGCCGACAGCCTCGGCGTCGCTGGGATCTCGGCCGTCATGCCCTACTACTACCGCTTCTCCACCGCAGAGGTCCAGAACTACTACCTCAAGCTCGCCGACTCTGTCTCCACTCCACTGCTGCTCTACTTCTATCCCGGCGCCGCAGGACAGAGCCTCGGCCTCCCCGAGCTGCTCTCCCTGCTCAAGCACCCCAACATCATCGGTCTCAAATACACGGCCACCGACTTCTACGTCCTCGAGCGCATCCGCCATCAGGCCCCCGATGCCGTCATCATGAACGGCTTTGACGAGATGAGCCTGGCAGGCTTCTCGAGCGGCGCGGACGGCGCCATCGGCTCCACCGTCAACCTGATGGCCCCCCTCTTCCGCGAAGTCTTCGACGCCGTAGAAGCAGGCGACATCGCCCTGGCACGCGAGCGCCAGGCCCGGATCAACACCGTGATCGACGCCCTGCTGCCACCCGGTGTCATCCCGGCCCTCAAGGGCGTGCTCAACTACCGCGGCGTCGCGGTCGGAGCGGCCCGGGCGCCCTTCTCCATGCCGGACGAAGAAACCGCCCGCCGGATCAACAGTATCTACGAGGCAGCGATGGACCGCAGCTGAGATGCCGCAGCCCAACCCCCTCTGCCTCTTCCCCAACCTGAAGGAAACGGGGCGGCCCTACCATCGCATTCCGGCACTCGTACGCACGGCGGCGGGCAGTCTGCTCGCCGCCTGTGAGCTGCGCAGCGACACCGGCGACTGGTCGGCCTATGCGCTCAGCCTGCGCCGCAGCACAGACGGCGGCCGCAGCTGGTCCGCTCCTCTGCAGATCACTGTCCCGCTCCCAGGCGTGCGCACGGTCAACAATCCCGTCCTCATCGCCTGCCAAAACGGCCAGGTTCTCCTCATCCACGGCAGCGACTACCGCTGCGTCTGGCTGCGCCTGAGCCAGGACGACGGCCGCAGTTTCGGCGCCCCTCAGGAGATCACCGACGGCTTCCAGCTCCTCGGAACCCACGGCCAGCCGCTGCCCTACGACCTGCTCGCTCCCGGGCCCGGCCACGGGATCGAAATGCCGGACGGAACCCTCCTCCTCACCGCCTGGTTTGCCTGTGGCGGTCCGCTCGACCATTTCCCCTCAGCCACCGCACTCATCCGCGCCACTAAAAATGATCTTTGCGAAGCCCCACCCTGGACCTGGCAGTCCAGCCGACCGCTTCTGGGCGACAATGTCGACCCCGACGGCCGCCCCGCCCGGGAACAGCCAGCCGGCTGGCTCTCCCCGAACGAGGCCTGTGTCGCCCCTCTCTCCCCCACCCGGGTCCTTATAAACGTGCGCCACCGTGGCAGCCGCCTGATGCGCTGGCAGGGCTGCAGCTCCTGTCCCTACGACAGTCTCACGGGTGAGCTTCGCCCCGATCTGCCGGATCCCGCCTGCTTTGGCAGCCTGGCTGCAGCGGGCGACACGCCATCCTCCCTCTATTTCGTCAACTGCCAGCACCCGACACCCGGCAGCGCTCTGCCGCCTCAGGCGCGCGTCAATCTGCGCCTTCAGCGTTCGGATGATGCAGGCAAAACCTGGCACCAAAGCCGCACCCTCGTCCCCCGCGCCGGCTACGCCGATCTGGCGCTGGCACCGTCTGACAGCGGATGTGGCTGGCTGCTCTATGAGGCACAGGAAGAGGATTCCGACCGCCTCAGCGGCATCTGGTTCCAAAGTTTCCGCCCGGACGACTTCCCGTCGTCTGTCTCTGAAGTCTTCTGAAGCGCCTGGGATTTCTTCTCTTCCTGAGGAACTAAGCCGCTTATCGCAGCGGAGCCGGCTCCTGCCATGTAGCAGAAGGAAGTGCTTACACGTACACGGACTACCCGATCTTGCGATAGTTTGTGCTGTTAATAGCACAAACTATTTATTTTCAGAACTTTGTGCTATGTTTTGCATGGAGGAGCCAAATGCAAAGAGAGAAAAAACAACTGCGCCCCCGCGATCTTTATCTAAACCGCCTTATCGCGTTTCAGGATACCGAACCGGTAAAAATCATTACCGGAATTCGCCGCTGCGGAAAATCAAGCCTGCTGAAGCTGATGGTTCGTCATCTAAAGGATAGCGGCATAGCGGATGAGCAAATCATTGAAATGAATTTCGAATCCATGGCGTTTCGCGGGATGACGGTGGAAGAGCTCTATGGCTATGTAAAAGAACGCTTGCCAGACAGTAGTCGTGCGTATCTTTTTTTTGATGAAATCCAGCGTATTGATCAATGGCAGGATGCCGTCAACTCGTTTCGTGTGGACTTTGATTGTGACATCTACGTTACCGGCTCCAACGCCTGCCTTTTATCTTCGGAGTATGCTACCTATCTGGCCGGGCGAAGCGTAGAAATTAAGATCTTGCCTTTATCTTTCCGCGAATTTCTGGATTTCCATGGCTACACTGTCAAAGAAAGTATAAGTCCTTCCGGTGCTGTTCGTCAGCGAATCCATGCTTTCGATGGTGAGAGCTACGAAGTTCAGGAACTTCTGGAGGCCTACATGCGCTTTGGCGGAATGCCAGGGATCGCCGACGTGGGCCTGGATATGGACAAGGCACTCATATTGCTGGACGGCATTTATTCCTCTGTCGTGATCCGTGACATTCTTGAAAGGGAGCGCCGTCGCGGGCAAAGGCAGATCACCGACCCGCATCTGCTGCGGAAGATCGTCATGTTCCTGGCTGACAACATTGGCAACACCACCTCCCTGACCTCGATCAGCAATACCCTTGTCGATGAAAAGCTGTTGGATCGAAATCGCAAAGGAAATCCATCGGTTCATACCGTTCAGGCCTATGTTGCTGCGCTGCTGGACTCCTATGTCTTTTACCAGATCAAACGCTTCGATATCAAAGGCAAAGCATACCTCCGCACTCTGGGCAAGTACTACATTGCAGATATCGGACTGCGCAATTACCTGCTCGGTTTCAGGGATATGGACACTGATCACATCATCGAAAACATCGTCTACTTTGAGCTGCTTCGCCGGGGTTACGATGTGGCAATAGGAAAGGTGAACAGTCAGGAAGTGGACTTCATTGCAACGAACGCCGAGGAAAAGCGCTACATTCAGGTAACTGAAAGCATGGATGAGCCCCGCACTCGCGAGCGGGAGCTGGCTTCTCTCCGGATGATTCGGGATAACTACGAAAAAATCGTCATTGCCGGAAGATGCGCCAACCCTGCAAGCCAGAATGGCATTAAGATTGTCAGATTAACGGACTTCCTGCTCAGCTGAAACAGCTATCTGCAACTATGCAGATGCCTGGCAAGCATTTGTCAAATTCGGAAATTCCTTTTGCGAATCAGCTTTTCACTCTGTGCCACGAAAAGAAAAATCGACTCCCAACGGAACAGAGCATCACGGCATAGGCAAACTCTTATATTCTCTTCTTAACGCCTTATCTCGTAGTAAATATGTTCCAATCCGCAAAAATTCTTCGAGTTATGCGAGGTGAGCCAAAGCAGGATTTGCCAGAAGACAATACCTGCAGAATTTGATAAGTAAACGGGATAACGGAAGGGTAAAAATCATCACCGGAATTCGTCGATTAAGAAGATCAGAAAACAGCTGGACGTTGACTTTGTTGTGAACCGCGGTGACCAGCGCTATTACATTCAATCTGCCTTATCTGTCGCCAATCCGGATAAAAGAAAACAGGAAATCGCGTCCCTGATGAGAATCCCTGACTCCTTCAAAAAGATCGTCATCACCCGTGATTACATCAAGCCCTGGAGGGATGAGAACGGAATACTTTACATAGGCATTGAGCAGTTTCTGCTTGATGAAGATGCCATAAGGCTTTAGAAATGCACATTCAGGCGACACTCCTCCCTTTTGTTGTCGTCCGTGTTGTGGCAGATTGCAGAAAAAACCATCGATATACAGACCGGCAGGCAGGCATGTCAGCTACGCGAGGAGAACGCCTGGCAGAAACAACAGTTTTGAACACCGCAGCTGCAATCAGCTACGGCATTTTAGATCAATGACGCAGGGATTCTCCAAATCTTTTCTTTTATTGGACTTAACATGTTTGTCGGGCAGATCACACCATAGTAGGGAATGCGCGCATCTTCCGATTCCAGAACGCGGAAATTCTTTTCTGCGTGAGAGGGTTTGTCACTCAGTTTAATCTCGAACGGGTACAGTTTCCCATCCTTCTCTATCAGCAAATCAATCTCCCGCTGGTTGCTGTCGCGATAATAGTACAGCTGCGGTTCGACCCCGTTGTGTCGATTCGACTTGTAAATCTCTGACACGACCCAGCTTTCAAAGAGATTTCCTTTCAAAGGGCTTAGATTGAACGCTTCGCCTGTCTGGAGTGAACACAGGTAAGCAGCCAGTCCGACATCACTGAAATGGATCTTGGGACGCTTGATTATCCTTTTTCCCAGATTACGGCTGTAGGCTGGGAGCTCGATGACAAGGCCGCTCGTCAGCAGAACATCGAGCCACCTTCTTACGGTGCTGCTGTCAACACCCAGATCCTTCGCAATGCCTGCCAGATTTAATTCCTGTGCCGTACGTGTTGCCAGCAGAGAAATGAAGTGCAGGAATTGACCGGTGTCCAGCACGTTTGTGATTTCTCTCACGTCGCGGGCGATATAGCTGTCGACATAGGATCGATAGTAGCCTGTTATGTCGATGTGTTCCTGGAACAGAGCTCTGGGCATGGATCCCCGGAGAATCGTTTCGGGCACAGAGAAATGTGATGCGGTTTCCTTTATCATGCCGGATAAATCGCGTGGAAAAAGACAGTGTTCCTGTTCGCAACTCTCTTTACGTGAAAACCCGTCCAATTGTAAGATCCGTACCCGGCCTGCCAGTGACTCCTGCACACCACGCATCAGGGGAAAAACCTGCGAACCGGTAAGCCAGAAGAGGTCGTTCTCATTTCGTTTATCAATGATCATTTTTATATAGGGAAAGAGCTCGGGGGCATATTGGATTTCGTCAATCAAAAGTGGCGCCTGATATCGCTCGAAGAATGTTTCCGGGCTAAAACGGGCCAGATTTCTTATAGCTGGATCGTCCAGGCTGACATATGTTCTCTCTTCTTCTTTCAAATGCAGCAAAAGTGTGCTCTTACCCACTTGCCGAGGGCCAGTAAGCAGGATCGCAGGATAATACTGTTTTTCGCGCAAAAAATAGGTTTCAATTTGCCGTCTGCGATAGGGAATCAATGGGGCGCCTCCTTTCTTTCTTGATGCTATTCTACAATGCGCATCCATGAAAATCAAGGATTGAATCCTTGATTTTCATGGATGTAATCCTTGATTTTCATGAATGGTTTTGACCTGAAAAATCGTAATGTGCGGACAGAGCAGGCCGCCCCAAAACGATACGGCTTCGTGGCTGGCCGAAAAAGGCCGTTTATGTCCGCAAAACCTGGAACAAACCGCGGTTTCTGTCCACGATTGGCCAAAAAGAACCCTGTCTTCCCTTCCCCTCACGTCCCGATACGCTTTTCCTGAAGCAGATCTACTCGTTATTTCCGAATGTATGGATGAATCTGTTGGCTATAACGCATCTCTCGCAGCTAATATCTATGCAGCTTCATTTTCAACATAATGAAGTTCCTAAAGGGATTTTATGAGCCCTGAAAGTACTGGTATAACAATGTTTCAAAGCTAACAGCCAAAGCATGATGAGGGTGAAGCTATAAACTGTCAGGATTCCAGGAAACAAACAAAAAACGAACAAAACAGCCGACCGCCAAAGCGATCGGCTGCTTCCTATCTCTCAACTTAGCGACAGCCAGCACACTCGCCCACCAGCCAGCCCACCCCGCCCGACCGACAGCACCTTACGGCCGCACACCCGGATCGTGAACCACCATGCTGAAGAGCGGCAGCCCGTTCTGCGAACGAATCTCCGCGATAAAAGGCCGGTCCAGACGCATCACCAGCGTCTCCCCCTGTATCGGCATCGCGGTCGCCTCGACAGCCGCCATAGTCACGGCTGCCGCCTCAACACCATCCTCGTCCAGCAGCAGGCGCGCGTCCTGCCGCAGCGCACTGAGCACGAAGTCGCCCGGAGCCGCGTCCTCAAAGAGACCGCCAAAATCCGCCTCCGCACCCATCGCCGCCGTCGCACCAAGCTCCCGCAGCAGCGGCAGCAGATCCGCACCCAGCTTTAGATCCAGCTGCGGCAGCTGCCACTCAATGTCAAACACCGCAGCCCCAGCCTCATCCTCGCCCAACGCCGCGAAATCACGCCGGAAGTCCGCATCCTCAAGCAGCTCGCCTGCTCCCCGCTCACCCGTCGGTAGCGCCACAACAAACTCATAGCCGCCACCCAGCAGCAGCCCGGCAATCTGGTAATCCTCCTGCACCAGAGCCGTCTGGGCCAACAGCCGCTGCTGCATCATGCGCACGGGCAGCGTCTCACCGTCCTCTGTAAAGAACACATCATCCATCGTCATAGCAGGTTCAAAGGCCTTCCACCACTGCCCCTTGAAATAGAGGGCATCCAGCAGGACCAGGCTCATGCTCTCGTTCGGCAGAGTCTCGGGCACGGTAGTTGCGGGCAGCAGGCCGTGGCTCTTCTCCTCATACCACTCCCCAATCGCCTCATGCGCCGCCTCACGCTCATCTCGCGCCCAGACATTGATGTCCGCGTGCCAGGCCTGGCTCGCCGTCTCACCATAGTCCGCCCGCAGCCGGTAGCCATCCTGCAGCCAGAGCGCCCGGCTCGACTCGACAATCAGTTCCGGCTGGCCATCATCCTCCAGGCTCAGATTGAGTGCCGCGATAAGCGCCTCCATCCACTTCCCATCCTCCGGGATCCCCAGTGCTACAACGAGCTCTTCACGGGTCACACCTTGGGCGCCTTCCGCCAGCATGCCAAGTGCCAGGGCAAGTGAAGGTGTCGAGAACACCACATTCTCATCAGGGCTGCTTGCAGCTAATTTCTGCCAAGCCCGCCACCCCAATCCGACTATTCCATCGACTATCTCCGCCTCTGCCCGCGTATAGCCAAAGGCCAGGCGCTGCTGGATCTCGTCATCATCCGTCGGTCGGAAGGCCGCCGCGGCATAGAGCGGCTCGAGCCGGGCCACATGCGCACTGCTCTCCGGTGTCGTCTCTACCTCAATCTCCGACACGGTCGTGATCTCCGCTGTGCTCTCCTCCGTCGTCACTGTCGTCGCCTCCTCCGTCTGCTCAGGCGTCGTCTCCGTCGTCCTGCCGCAGGCACCGAGCAGAATCGCTCCGCAGAGGGCAAATATCACAAAAGATTTCTTTCTCATCATACGCCATTCCTCCTGTCTATTTCTGTACACGCAGATCCCTGCCATCCGGTTGCAGAAAGAATCAGCCCAGCAGGCTGTTTGCCGCATACCAGGCACAGCGCTCGTCGATCCGGGCATAGTCGATCTGGCCCGTCCGCAGGAAGTGCTCCAGTGTCGGGCGGTCGGGAATGCCGCCCGTACCGCCGGGGCGCGTGCACTTGATCGCGGCAGCGGCTGCCGCATAGCGTGAGCAGGTCTCAGGATCGGCACCTTCCATGCGAAGGGCGAACCAGACACCGTGGAAGACATCGCCGGCCCCGACGGTATCCTCTACCGTGACCGGGAAAGCCGCCTGTTCGTGATAGCGGCCGTCAGCGACGCCGGCCACGCCGCCGGCGCCAAAGGTAAAGAGCACGTCGCGCGGACCCTGCTCAGTAAGGGAGCGGGCATGGCGCTCGACATCCCGGCGTTCGGCGCCGGGGAAGGTGTCGCGGTAGCAGGTTTCTGAGCCGATCAGGCTGGTGATGAGGTCGAGGTGCTCCAGCACCGTCGGGTCGCCGCGCTCCATGTCGATAACGACCGGGATGCCGGATGCCCGGGCGATGCGTGCGGCCTCGAGCTCAGCCTGGCCCAGGCGGCGGACATACAGAGCCGCGGCCTGCGGAATGCGGGCTCGGCCTGCCTCACTAAGTTCGAGCGTGGCCGTGCCCGGCTGATGCAGGATGCGGCGTCCTCCGGAGGCACGATCGCTGAGAATGACCGACATCCCTGTACGGCGGCCTGTCTGCGTGACCAGGACGATGTCATCGACGCCGAAGTGAGCCAGATTGCGCCGCACTGCGCGGCCATAGAGGTCATCGCCGACTGCACCCAACAGGGCCGTCGGCACACCCAGAGCACTGGCGGCGCAGAGTCCTGTCGCCACCTTCCCCCCGCTCTGCCAGCCCATACGGCGGACGTGGCAGCCCGCGTCGGCTTCCGGCAGGGCATCAAGGCCAACTAGAAGATCGATATTCGGCAGATCCATTCCCAGAATTAGCATAGCTTCATTCTAGCGGATCTTTCCGGGTTAGCACCTGAGATCTTGCTGCTGTGGGAACCGTCACTTCGGCTTGGAACCTGCTGACTGCTGCTTGGCCTGCTGTACCCATGAGCGAAGAGAAAAAGCTGACACGGAACACCATTCTCTCTACATACCCGTTTTCCATGTCATCCCCGACTCCCCGCGAACTTCCAAAAGCTGGCACTCCACGTCAGGGAAATACCACCCCGGCTCCCTTTCCCCTATATCCCTATAGGCTTATTAGTGGCAGGATAAGACACATAACCCAAGAACATTATCAAATCAGGTGGCATGCTGTGGTTTAACAACTGATAGAAGCATCATGAGAGCCGCTATGCGCCACGAACGATCATCCAAATGCTGTTGTTTCAGGCATTTTGGGCTCTGATGACGCGTCACCGCCCGCCGCTCACTTCGTTTTTCTTTCCATCTATGCATTCGGAAGTGCCCGATGATGCGTGACCTGGGCTGTTACATAGCCTTTGTACTCAAAAGAAGATGGCATGACTAAATCGGGCTACTTTAGTATTCTCCTCCCATACGCATGTCTCGGACATTCGACTTCGTCAGCACAGAGCAGGTGAAAATGCCGTAGCAGCAACTGTTTTGGGCGCTCTCCTTTAGCACAGACTTATAGTGCTGTTTCGCGGTTCCTGTCTGCTGTCACCAGTCAGGACTTCATTCCGTTGTACTAC
The DNA here is from genome assembly GCA_030055235.1 of Bacillota bacterium. Lineage (GTDB taxonomy): Bacteria > Bacillota > Clostridia > Saccharofermentanales > Fastidiosipilaceae > JAEZYR01. The sequence goes on along the minus strand of JASGUW010000066.1, from coordinate 24,789 downwards.
TGGATAAGAAGAAAGGACTGCCTTTAGCACGATGTTAGGTTTCAATGAAGAAAGAGTTCGCGTTTCCAGAAACTGAGTGTTTGTGTGTTTGCATACATGATGCTTTCGTACCACAAGGGCTTTCTTTCTGCTAGACTAAGGTTACACTTTATTAATATAGTGTGCGAAGGAGAAAGGTACACAATGTCTTCACCTCAAATGGAACGCTTTCAAGTTGATAAACTCTTGAAACAAGATAATAGTAAAGTTTTTTTCATCCTCCGAGGGTATAAGCTATTTGGTTTAATCGTATGCGCCATGATCTATCTGTGGCAGTTTGTTACCCGTACACAGGTTACGGGAAAGGAACGCGTCATTGTTGGTCTGGTATACATGGTTTTGCTGTATAAATTCGAAAAATCCACAGGTGGCTATAGTCTTGGCAAGCTAAGAATTCCCTCTATTGTGTTCTCCAAATGGACATCCCTCATTATCGTTCAAGTGATTCTCATGGGGATAGCATATTATTCGGCTCGCCAGCTCCATCTTGACTCTCATATCTTGAGTCTGGCATTGGCCATGCTGTTTACGCTGCTTTGGACCATTATAGGGAATCATCTGACCCATACCATTTCCCCCCCGTTGAAAACTGTCGTTGTCTACGATGGCAATAATGTCTGGGACAAGGAGAGGATGCGGCATCCTTTCCCCAGGCAACTGGAGATTATCGACAGTTATGATATCAACGACGGCGCCGAAGCGATCCTTTCCTACGCTGGAAAAGTCGATGTGCTCTACCTGTACAGGATTCCACCGGATATACGCAACGAGCTGCTCAAATTTGCCACTGCCAAGGATCTCTTTGTCTACGTAGTACCCAGATTGGGGGATCTGATTCTCAATAGCTATAGAAAAAGCAGTCTCTTTCAACCTCCGGTTCTTCGCTACTGCTCACGTGACACCCTTAGCACCTACCACATGGAGAAGCGGGTATTAGACATTGTGGTCTCCTGTATTGGCCTGCTGATCACATCCCCACTTTTGCTCCTGGTTGCCATTCTCATCAAGATTGAGGATCGTGGCCCCATCTTCTACAGACAGGTACGGCTCACGCAGGGCAGGAAAGAATTTGAGATTATCAAGTTCCGTTCCATGACGGTAAATGCTGAGGCTGACGGTGTTGCCCGCCTGTCAACAAAAAATGATCCCCGTACAACCCGAGTTGGCAAGTGGATTCGAAAACTACGTATTGATGAGATTCCCCAATTGATTAATGTCCTAAAAGGAGAAATGAGCATCGTTGGTCCCCGGCCAGAGCGCCCGGACATCGCTCAGCAGTATGAAGAAGAGCTCCCTGAGTTTTCGCTGCGTCTGTTGACCAAGGCCGGCATCACCGGCTACGCTCAGGTCTTTGGAAAGTACAACACGCCACCCTATGACAAGTTGCAGATGGATCTGATGTATATCCTGAATCAATCCCTATGGGAAGACATTAAGCTGATCATCTTGACGCCCCGCCTTTTTATTGTGGGTGAAGACAGTACTGAGGGAGTTAATGAAGATCAGGTGACAGCGATGAAGTCGTATGATTAATATAGCAACTACGTTTGGCCGGCTATGGATTGCAGACATCAAAGTATCCTTGACTTCGACAGCAATGAGAAGGTAAAGGCTCCCAAAACACCATATTGCCAGTCGTTGCAAGCCTTCCTAACACAGGACCCGTTGCCAGATCCGACTTGCCAACACCAGAGGCAGTTCTTCCTTAGTTCACACAATCCCCTGCCACGATATCTCGCTTCCTTTCATGCATCTCACTGCTGACCATGACGCAGCAGCTGTCGAATCTGACATTTTCCCTGATCGCTTCCTGGTCAAGGCACATAAGATCACAGACATCCTTGCGACACCGCCGGACTTCTCCTCCCCGTTGCTGTCGTCTGCTACGATCATTCGTCCAGTGATCGCCTCAAATCACGTGGTTTCCTCTAACAAAACACAGGTACCATATCCCCAAAAGCGACCAGGCAAAATATCATCCGCGGGAGTCAAGCATGATCCTTTACTACAGTTCGACCGGGAACTCCTATCACGTCGCGCAGGAAATCGCCCGGCAGCATCTGGGCGAGCTCATCAACATGGCAAAACCGGGCGATCGTCAGCGCTATGTGCTCGCCGATGGAGAAACTCTCTTCATCGTCACCTTCAACTGTTTTTGGGGTGTCTCCAAACTGGTCAGGGATTTCTTCCGACTGCACCAGTTTTCAAATGTCCAAACAATTGTGGCCGTCATCACCTGCGGCGGCTATCTGGGTGCGGGCGATCATGCTCTTCAACGCATTCTAAAGGCAAAGAATCTGCCGCAGGCCGCAGTCTACGACCTGATCATGGTGACCAATTATGTGGTATTTCATGAGGTCCCTGAACCAGATGCTCAGAAGCAGGCCCTGACAGCCGCTGACAGTCGCCTTCAGCAAATCCTGAGTGGACAGGCAAAACCCTACTGCAGTTCTGCCCCTGTCCGGATCTTGGGTATATTTGTGCATGGTCTCTATGCGATATTCCGCCGCACGAAAGCCTTTTCTGTGAGCGGGGCCTGTATCGGCTGTGGAAAATGTGTACGCGATTGCCCGGTTCAAGCAATGGAAATCTTTCAGGGAAAAGTCAGATGGCGAAAGAAGAGCTGTGACCATTGCCTGAAGTGTCTCCACAGCTGCCCCACCCTGGCCATCAACTATGGCCGCTATGGCCGCAGCACGCTGGGAAAAAGACGCTATCGCTATCCCGGACCGTAGGTGCTACATCAAAAACAGCCGACCACCCCGGTGATCGGCTGTTTTCCTGTCTCTTACGCGGCCTGTCGGCCTCCCGTTTACGGCCTGACGCCGGGATCGCGGACGACCATGCTGAACAGCGGCAGCCCGTTCGGTGAGCGAATCTCCGCGACAAAGGGCCGATCCAAGCGCATCACCAGCTTCTCCTGCTCCTGCGGCATGGCAGTCCCATCGACAGCTGCCATGGTCACGGCTGCCGCCTCAACACCCTCCTCGTCCAGCAGCAGGCGCGCATCCTGGTGTAGAGAACTGAGCACAAAATCGCCCGGCCTGGCATCCTCAAACAGGGCACCAAAGTCCGCCCTTTCAGTCATCGCCGTCGTCACGCCAAGCTCCTGAAGCAGCGGCAGCAGATCCGCCCCCAGTTTCAGATCGAGCTGCGGCAGCTGCCATTCAATGTCATACACATCTTTGTGTTGGGATGCGAAGTCCCGCCGGAAGCCGGCATTCTGGAGCAGCTCGTCCGCTCCCTTCTTACCCGTCGGCAGTGCCACGACGAACTCGTAGCCGCCTGCCAGCTGCAGCCCGGCAATCTGGTAGTCTTTCCGCTTGAGTGCCGTCTGGCCCAAAAGCTGTTGCTGCATCATGCGTACGGGGATCTCTTCGCCACCATCGCTGAAAAAGACATCGTCCACTGTCAGTTCAGCGTTAAAGGGCTCCCACCAGTTGGCCTTGTAATAGAGGGCATCCAGCAGAATAAGGCTCATGCTCTCGGCCGGCAGTTCTTTCGGCACGGTCGCTGCGGGCAGCAGGCCATGGCTCTTCTCTTCATACCATTGACCAATCGCCTCATGCGCCGCTGCACGTTCAGCCTGCGCCCAGACATTTATGTCTGCGTGCCAGGCCTGGCTTGCCGTCTCACCGTATTCCGCCCGCAGCCGACAGCCTTCCTGCAGCCAGAGCGCCCGGCTCGATTCGATAGTAAGCTGCGGCTGGTCTTTCTCATCCAGACTCAGATTGAGCGCTGCAATGAGCGCTTCCATCCAGGCTCCGTCCTCCGGCAGGCCAAGCGCCGTGACGAGTTCATCCCGTGTCACACCTTCACTTCCTTCTGCCAGCATGCCAAGCGCCAGGGCCAGTGAGGGTGTCGAGAAAACCACATTCTCATCCAGTTTGGCTTCCGCCAAATGCGGCAAGGCCCGCTCCGCCAGAGTTCTGAGCCCTTCGACAATTGCCGTTTCGACAGCTGTCTGGCCGAAGGCAAGGCGTCGCCGGATCTCGTCTTCGTCCGCCGACTCGAATGCTGCCGCGGCATAGAGCGGCTCGAGCTTCTCCACATTCGCGCTGGTCTCTGTTTCGGGTGCGGCTGTGGTTTCGGGCACAGCTGTCGTTTCCGTCTCGGGTGCAGCCGTGGTTTCGGGTGCGGCCGTCGTCTCTGGCACGGCTGTCGTTGTTGACTCCTCCGTTGTGGGCTCCACCGTACTTTCTTCGGCGGCGGTTATCGTTGGTTCCGCCGTTGGCACGGGCGTCGTCGCCGCCGTCCCGCAGGCACTGAGCATAACCGCAGCACAGAGTACAAATATGACAATAATTCGTTTCATAGGTCGTTCCTCCTATCTATCTTTGTACACGCGGATCCCCGTCATCCGGTTGCAAAGGAGCGGGAGAGTAACGGGCGCCGACGGTAAAAATAAGCTCTATTCAAGATAACTCTCACACAGATAATCGCCAAGATCTTTCGCATTCAGAATGTATGGGCAAGTGCCTTCCTTCAAAATGCTAAAATATACCGAATTTTGTATATTAGAAGATCAATTCAAAGAACATCTTTCAACTAACTGCGAAAATAGCTATTTAAGGGAGATCAACACTTTGGCATACAGGACACTCGAAATCGTTCGCTATATGGATCGGGACGCCTACGAAACGGAGTATGCCCGCAGGATTCAAGGATACGGAACACTTATCACGGACTTTGAAATCCACCCCTTTGATCGACATGAGGGGTTCAGAGTCACAACAACAAAAAATCGTCTTTTTGTCGTTGCGATTGACGAGATACAGATGCTGCAGGAGACCATCTACTTGAACGCGGCGCGTTTGTACAAGCTGAGCCGGAGCCTGCCTCATGCCGCGCATTCATTTTTCATACGGAACACCATCATTGATGAGATTCTGAGCACCAACGGCATCGAAGGTGTGAGCATCAGCAGAAAAGAAGCAGCAGAGGCCGTAGACAGTCAGGATAAACAGAAGCGACGCTTTGGCGGTATGGCTAGGTGCTACCAAAACCTGTTCCGTGACACATCTGTCCCCCTTGCGTCTGTGGAAGAGATTCGGGAAATCTATGATGAGCTTCTTGAGGGAGAAATCGCAGCAAACAACAAGCCGAACGGGAAGCTATTTCGTGAACAGGATGTGAAGGGCATCCGAAATGGCCGTATCATCCACAGAGGCAGTCACGGTGAACGAATCATCTCAATGGAATTGGCTGCCCTGATCCGTTTCCTGAACCAGGATCCTCTCCCCCTCCTGATCAAGATTATGGTCGCTCACTATTACTTCGAGTACATCCATCCCTTCTATGACGGCAATGGGCGGACAGGGCGCTACATTGTAGCCAGGTACCTGGCCTCTATCCTGGATCCGTTCACGTCTTCCGGTTTCTCGCACATGCTGCTTGATCGGAAAAAAGAGTACTATGCGGCCTTCGACAGTGTGTCTAAGGAAGCGAATCGCGGAGAAGCGACTATATTTGTGAAAACGCTGCTCGATCTCGTTGCAGAGGGGCAGAACAACTTGATCGATAGACTAACGCTAAGTAGGGCGCTCCTCGACCGCGCCCACACCATTCTTGAGTCGCTGAAAGATATTGATGAACTGCAGCTTGCCATCTTATCTCTCCTGTCACAGAACGCCTTCTTTCAGGGTGAGATGACGGATGCCGAGATCGCTAAGCAAGTTCTGAAGTCACGCCAGACAGTAAGTGCACGGCTCGCGGATCTCGTAGCCAAGGGCTATGTCGTTGTTGAACGCAAATACCCCAAGGCACACAGACTATCAGATGCGCTCATGGCGGAAATCACTTCCAGTGGTGAAGATAAAGCGTAGTTCACTGAACTCTTTTCCGCTTGTTGCTCTGCGGACTGCAGGAATCAATAAATTGCTGCCCAATTTTTGAGTCTATAGTTTTCGTTGCTGCAACCAGCTTCCCTTGCTTGAATGGAAATGGAAGCCTCTACTATGCTTGTTGCTGATTCTGGCCTCCGCTGATGCATCGGCCCTACGCCAGGCATGGACAAGTGCATGAAATGCCTGTTTGGGGCAGTTTCAGAGCGCTCCACCCTTGCTTTCAGGGCTGAAAAGAGCCTTGGATGATGGAAATATCAAGGTCTGGCGGAAACACTGCTCACTTTCACTCGCCGCCTGTGCAAAATTTCAAGGTTTCGACAGGTCAATCGCATAATAATTCAGTGCTATGCATATATTAATGTATATATTCATCTATTCGAATTATTATGCATAAAACAAGCTCAAAAACTGCGAAAACTTGAAAAATTGCACACAAGCGCTCAACGCCTGAGCAGAATTTCAAGGTTTCGCACCCATCCGAGGTCAAAAGCTCTACCATCGCCCAGACTTCCAACACAAAGAGAGAGCCGCCCGCACTTTCGCACGCAGCGGCCCCCAAAAACTCAATGAATCGCGATCATCCTATCCAAAGAGACTGAACAGGCGGTTCCAGAAGCCCTCGGGCTCAGGCTCAGGTTCGGGCGTGTTGGAAACCTCTTCCGCCTCAATCGCGGTCGTCATCAGGACAAACTGGACACGGGAGACAGGAGCATTCTCCGCAGAGGCAAAGGACGGTATTTCTGCCCCAGAACCCGTAAACTCCTCCACGAAGTCATCGACCATATCCTGAATCTTGCTGTCCATGTCAAGCGTGCCGTCATGGAGCTCAGAGGTACCATCGGCGAGCTTCGTCGAACCCTCGCGGATCTCGTGCACGCCATCGGTGTACTTCTCCATCCCCTCACGGAATTCGCCAAAGCCATCGGCCAGTTCGCCAACGCCGTCCACATACTCGCGCAGGCCGTCACGCAGAAGCACCCCGCCCTCCGCCAGCTCAATCGCGCCATCAACATACTGGCGAATGCCATCGCCCAGGCTGCCGAGTCCGTCACCAAGTAGCGCGATGCCGTCAGCCAGCTCCGTCGCGCCATTCACCAGCGGCGTGATGCCGGCCGCCAGCTGCGGTCCTCCCGCAGCCAGCTCCGCCGCACCGCTGTCGAGCTGCGCCAGCCCGTCCGCCAGACCACTGATCCCCTGAAGGATGCCCGCCCGCTCGGAGCTGCCGTTGTAGCCAAGCGCCAGTTGAGAGACGCCGCCCACATAGGCCGTCAGTCCCTCATCAAAGGTCTGATATTGTGTTGCGAAGTTCTCCAGCTCCCCAAGCCCACCCAGCAGTTCCGTGGCACCGCTGAGGGCGGGCAGCAGAGCCGCCAGCTGTTGGACCTGGTCATCAAAGTCGTGGTAGGAGGTCGCCAGCTGGCTAAGGCCGCCGGCCAGCTGCGGCAGCTGGCTGTTGAGCACGGCCGAGGGCGCCGGCTGTCCATTCGTAGGTGTGTCGTAGAGGGCATGCAAAGCCTGCGAGAGACCGGCCTGCTGTCCCTGGAAGAAGGCAATCAGGCGATCGATGTCTGCATCTGTTTCGCCGGCTTCAGCGGCGGCGCCAGCCAGCGGAAGGAGGCGGATCAGGCGTGCAAAATCGGGCCGGAACGACGCTGGAAGGCCGCTATTTATCTCCCTCGGCCTGTCGGCTCCGAAGGGGATAGGTCTCTCTGCCTTTTTAGAGGCCATGGACGCATTGGCAGACAGTGCGGGCGGCGCATCAACTCCGCCTGTTTCCGACCCGGTTTCAGTCGTTTCCTCTGCTTCCGTTGTCGTCGGCGTAGTTTCCGGCAGCTGTGTAGTCGCCTCGGCCGTCGTCGGCGTGGTCTCCGGCGGCTCTGTCGTCGCCTCGGGCGTTGTCGGCGTGGTCTCCGGTGGCTGCTGCGTCGTTGGCTCGACCGTAGTCGGTGTGGTCTCCGGTGACTGCGTCGTAGGCTCAGTCGTAGTCGGTGTGGTCTCCGGCGGTTCTGTCGTCGGCTCGGCCGTAGTCGGAGTCGTCTCTGGCGGCTGGGTCGTCTGCTCCGCGGACGTCGGAGTTGTCTCACTCGACTGAGTGGTCGGCTCCGTTGATGTCGGCGTGGTCTCACTCGACTCGTCCGGTACGCTTGACTCATCCGTCTCTGTCGATTCGCTCGACTCATCCGTCTCTGTCGACTCGCTGGGCTCTGTCGACTCGCTGGGCTCTGTCGGCACCACCGGGCCGATCCCCGCCATCATCAGGATCTGCTCCCGCGTCATGCCACGCGCCTGATCCAGCCCCGCGATCACCGCGCCCAGGCCCTGGTGCAGGCCACCGGCCGCAGCAGACAGCTGCGACAGGCCGGCTGCCAGCTGGTCCAGCGTGTTGCGGATCGTCGTGGAACCGGCGCCGAGCGCGCGCCCCGCGGCGCCCAGATCCGTGGTCTGGCTCAGCTGCATCAGACCGGCAAATTCCGGATTCTGCCGCACCACCGCAATCTGGGCGCTGAGCTGCTGCAGCCCACCCAGAATTGCGCTGCTGCCGGCGACGAGCTGGGCTCCGCTGTCACCAAGACGGCTGAAACCATTGCCAAGCTCCGCCGCACCCCGGCGCAGTTCGGCGGCACCCTGAGCACTGCTGCCGATGCCGCTCGCGACCGCGCTCACACCGTCGCCGTACTGGCTGACACCAGTTTGATACTGCTCAAGTCCTTCGCCAAGGGCGCGCACACCATCTTCGATTGCAGCAACACCTTCCGCAATCTCCCCAGGCGCGTCCACAAGTTCTTCACCACCGGATGCGAAGCTCTCCACCCCATCCGCATACTCATCCATCCCGTCGGCCAGCTCACTGCCACCGTCACTGAGTTCCGCCAGAGCCTCCTCCAGCTTGGCGACAGCTTCCAACAAATCGGCCGAGCTGTCATCCAGCTCGCCAACCCCATCGGCCAGCTCCGACGCACCGTCAGCTAGCTCGCCTGTGCCGTCCTGGAGCTCACGGACGGCTTCGATATCATTAAGCTCGGGTACCGGCACAGTGATGCCAAAAGGAACACCGGCAATTTGAATCGGGGCCAGACTGAAGTCTGTTACATCGGCGGTCAGGACCCAGGTAGTCGCCTCGCCGCCCGGCAGCAGAGTGTAGTTCACCAGCTGCTGGCTGCCCTGCAGGGCGACATTGCCGTCCGGTGCCGAAAGGTTCCGGACACGGCGGCCGTCGAGCGTCACGCTGATCTGCAGCATCTGGTTGGCAGACCAGGGATTGCCGTCTTCCCCCGCATCACGAGCTTCCAGATTCGGCGCGGCCTGGATCTCAATCTCCAGCGCCCCACTACGCCCGCCCAGGTCAGCGGGGGCGATCTCCGCTCCGTCCAGGCGATATTGAATACCAATAGTCCAAGGCAGCTCGGCCGCGGCCAAAGTACCTTGGTAGAAAAAGGGAACATCTCCCGCCTCGGCATGCCAGGCGCCACCCTCCTGCGTCACCGCGCCGTCAAGCGACAGGGCATGGACCGCCGTATAGTCGCCATGGTCGACCACATCCGTGGAACCGGCGGGGACACGGTTGACAATGTAGACGACGCCTTGGCTGCCGTCCGCCGCCAGACGGGCATAGACAACCTCCGATTTCCCCTGATCCAGGGCCTCCAGGCTCTCCGCTGCCGGCTGAGCCGACGCCGCCGCAGCCGGCACCGCGGCGGCAGCAACAGGCGCCGTTCGACCCGGCTGCGCCAGCATAGCGACAGGCGACAGCAGAAGCAGGGCGCCCAGCACCAGGGCAAGTCCACTGTGACGAATACGTGTGAAGCCGATCATGGTGTGACTCCTTCGTTCGATTCAGATCGAAGCGCTTGACGGAGCAGATGGCGGCCGCGATCCAGAAAGTTAAGGCCAAAGGTGGTATAGGGCAGGATGGGGTCAAGCAGTGAGAGCAGGCCCGGCAGCAGCAGGACAACAAGCAGGAAGGACAGTGCCGCACCGCGACCCAGGATGACGCCGAGCTCGGCGACAATGGCCAGCGACGAGATCTCGCCCAGCACCAGTCCCGTGCAGGTCAGGATGGCGGCGGGCGGCAGCAGAGAGGGAATGGACTCAGCCGCAGACTGCACCACGGCCTCCCGCACAGGGAGACTGCGGCGATTATCAAGATAGTGTTGGGTATAGAGAATTGCGTAGTCCACCGTCGCCCCCAGCTGCACCGTGCTGATAATCAGGTAGCCGATGTAGCTCAGAACGTTGCCGGTAAAATAGGGAACCGAAAGATTGATCCAGATCGCCACCTCAATCACCGTGACCAGAATAATGGGCAGGGAGATAGAGCGGTATGCAACCAGAATCGTCAGTGCAATGGCCAGGATCGCCAGGCCATTGACGATGATTTCATCCGCCTCGACCGTGTGCTTCATATCAAGCATGGTGACATTTTCGCCGGCCAGGGAATACGTGTCGCCGTAGTGACGCGCGGCTGTATCGCGCGTCTGCTGGGCGATTCCAAAGGCCACCTCTCCCTCACTTCCCGCCTCCGCCATCACAATGAAGAGAGCATGCTTGTCCGACAACAGCTGGGAAATCTGGCCGGGATCCAGCAGGTCGGGCGGGATGCTGGGATCGACCATGGAGACATAGGAGATCACAGAAGTAACGCCGGGGATCGCTTCCAGATCCTCCTGCAGGCGAAGTTCGGCGGGCACATCACCGCGCGGTACCATCAGCGCCATCTGGACCTGCCGGCCGAAAGCAGCCTCAATCGCCTCGCGGTCCTTCCCCTCAATCGAGCCCTCCGGGTAGAAGCCGGTACCGTAAAAGAAAGTGTTGGCGCGGCTGGCCAGGAAGGCCGGCACGGCGAGCACAATCACGAGCAGGAGGATGGGGATGCGCGCCTTCAGCGCGAAGCGACCCATGAAGCTAAAGTCCGGCAGCAGGCTGCGGTGTGTCGTGCGGTCCACCAGCGGATAGACGAAGAGCAAAAGCGCGGGCATGAAGACCATGACGGAGAGGAAGGAGAAGACAATGCCCTTTGCCATGACAATGCCCAGGTCGCCGCCGATGCGAAAGCGCATGAAGATCAGGGCCAGGAAGCCCAGCACCGTCGTCATTGCAGAGGAGGCGACGGAAGTCAATGCACGGCGGATGGCCAGGGCCATGGCCTCTTCGGGCTCGTGACCCTCTTTTCGTTCCATATTAAAGCGGTTGAGCAGGAAAATCGCGTAGTCCATGGAAACCGCCAGTTGCAGCACCGCTGCAATGGCCTGAGTAATAAAGGAGACCTCTCCCAGAAAGATATTCGTACCCATGTTGAGGAGGATGCCAACGCCGATCGCCAGCATGAAAACCACAGGCTCGAACCAGGAGTGCGTCGTCAGCAGCAGGATAACCAGCACCAGCGGCACAATGATGAGGGTGATGGTGAACATCTCAGAAGTGACGGAGTTCTGCGCGCTGGCCAGGTCGACCAGGGCGCCGGCAATGTGGATGTCGGGCCCAAGCTCGCGCAGGCGTACCGTGATGCTGGCGGCTTCGTCAGAGGCGGCCGCGATCTGATAGAGGGCGCGGCCATCGCGGTAGTAGCTCTCGACCATCTCCGGGTCGATGAGATCCAGCGGGACGGTGACATCGGCCGCATCGTCGAGCCAGAGTACGTTGCTGACACCGTCCAGGGCGGCGATCTTCTTCTTAAGGGCCAGGGCAGAGGCGATATCCGGCACCGGCGCCGAGAGGCGCACATTGGGGATCGTCATTGCGAAGGACGCTTCCAGATCATCTGCCGCCACCGTGGAGGGCGCGTCTGCGGGCAGATATTCGCGCATGTTGTAGTTGACTCCCACCTTCCCCATTGCCAGGGCAGAAAGAATAGTCAACAGCAGCGATATAACCAGAATGGCGCGTCTGTGCCTGATCATGCCGCGGATCAAAGCTCTCATGTCACATCTCACCTGTCACCCTTGACGGGCATAGCGTTTGCGGCCACTGGATCCATCAGGTCTCCTGCTACTGGTTTTAAAGGCCAGCATTTTTCGAAAACCAAGTCTACAGATCTCAAATACTAGCGTCTAACTCTAGCGTTAATCGAAAAGCGGCGCGAGACATCATGCGGCACTTTGTCGACTAATCGACAGATTGGTTATAATTGTAGTCCAAACAAATTTCCATATATACAACGATGGAGGAGACATTCAGGCAGATGAGACGTACCGATCCCCGCTCGGAGCGCAGCCAGCTGGCCTATCGAGAGGCTCTGACGCGGCTCCTGCAGAGAAAACCTCTTGATCAGATCAGTGTCAGTGAGCTCAGTGTGGAGGCGGGACTGAACCGCTCGACCTTCTACCTCCACTACTCCAATGTACGTGAGCTGCTCGATGATATCGAAAACGACATGCTGGCCGAATTTCAGGCCATGCTTGACCGCTTCACTGAGCGCACGGGGGGCGAGGTCGTCCCCCTCTTCGACCCCTTCGACCGAACATCCATAGCCACGCTCGCTGAGCTCTTCACGATCATCCGCAACAATGCCGGCTACGCCGCCACGATGCTGGCGAATCCAACTGAGAGCCGCCTGTTGCGCCGCGTTCTGGAGGAGGGGCGGGAGACAACCATGCGTCTCTGGCGACCTTTGCTGGAGAAGGAATCCCAGACGTTTCTTGACTACTATTACAACTTTATAGCAGGCGGTTTCATCGGCACCACCCTGAACTGGATCGAAGAAGGTATGCGCATGCAGCCCCTGGAGCTCGCCCAGCTCTGTCTGCGCTTCATCTATCAGGGCATGTTACCCAGCCGCGGCTGCCGCTAGCCGGGTGTCCGCGGCAGGCTACACGACGTTGACATGGTGCAGGTGAGCGAGTGCATCGGAAGGGGCAGTACTGTTATCTGAGGCTTTCCCACTTTAAAACAAGCAGAAATTCCCAACGGCCTGTATCTGAATGCTGCGAAAGGTTGAAATTCTACACACTTAACGAGGCTGACTGTGCAATTTTTCGACCTTTTCACCCGCAAAATGCGCAACCCCAAAATCACACACACTGTTACATCAAGTAGCAGTGCGTTCCGATCGCTTCAATCATTCGTCATCTCCTAACTCAGAAGCACCCGTCAGCAGTTCCCGCTGGTCTAAAATGGTGGTAACAGCCGCATGAAAGGAGAGCAATTATGTCCACATCAAATCAACGCATTGACCTTAACATCGAAGGCGACCAGCCCACCTGGTTCTTTGACGCCGGCGTCCGCTACGCGACCGTGCCGGCCTGGTTCGGTCATGTCACACGCGACCTCAAGCTCGACATCTTCTATCCTGAGACCACCGCCAGGCACTATCCCTGCATCATCTGGATCTGCGGCGGCGGCTGGACACAGATGGATCGCAGCGCCCATGCCGCCTATCTGGCCGAGCTCGCCCGTGATGGCTTCGTCGTTGCCTCGGTCGACTATCGTCTGACGCATGAAGCGCCCTTTCCCGCCCCGCTCGAAGACATCAAAGCCGCCGTACGCTGGCTGCGCGCCCACGCCGCACGCTATGCAATCGATTCCGAGCGTTTCGGTGTCATGGGCGAATCAGCGGGCGGCTACCTCAGCGGCATGCTGGCAGTAACGGGAGCGGTACGCGAGTTCGATGTCGGCGAACATCTCGACCAGTCGAGTGCGGTACAGGCGGCGGTGCCCTGGTATATGCCGTCGGACTTCGTCAATGGCTGGGTCAAGGATGCTGCAGGTACCGACACTGTGACACGGCGGCTCTTCGGCGGGCAGCACCCGGCAGACAGCCCGGAAATCGCCCAGCACGTAACACCTCAGCCCTATGTCGGGCCGGAGACCCCGCCTTTCCTGCTGATTCACGGCACTGCGGATCAGGTAGTCCCGATTGACCAGAGCGAGACCATGTTCGCGGCCCTCACCGCCGCTGGTGTCCCCGCCACCCTGCTCGCCATAAAGGACTCCGACCACGCCGACACGCCCTTTTTCCAGCCGGCGCTGTGGGAACACATCAAGCGCTTCTTCCACGAAACACTCGACCGTTGACGCCGACGGACGGGCTGCTCCCATGACTCGGCAGCAGCCCGCCTCCCCTACACAGCACCACTTGAATTGGCCGTCCTCCTTTTCTATTCTAAGACTCAGGTCTGTCTGGCAGGTTCTTAACTCTTTAACTCAGGCTGCCTGGCAGACGGCTGTCACAACAAGGAGCGGCCACTCTTGAGAGGAAGATGACATGACACGTGTCCACTTTCTGGGAACTTCAGCAGCGGAGGGTTTCCCAGCCCCCTTCTGTCCCTGCCCGCCCTGTACCCGGGCCCGCGCGGACGGGCTCCGCGCCGCCCGTAGCCGCCAATCCCTACTGATAAACGACGATCTCATCGTTGACTTCGGCCCTGACACCTACGCCCAGCAGATCTGGCGGGGTCTCAATCTGCTGCCCGTCCGCTACATCCTGCAGACGCACGCCCACCGCGACCACTACTGCCCCGACGAAATCCGCAATGTCCTCCACCCCAAGGCCATCCTGCCACCAGGTCACCGGCGCCAGCTCTATCTCTACGGCAACGCTGCTGTTATCAATCAGGGAAAAGCTGTGGATGGTATCCCGGCCTCCCAGGCCACTGCCAACGACCGCCTGCTGCTGCACCTCCTCGCGCCCGGCGATACCACCAACATCGGTTCCTACCGCGTGACCTCCCTCCCCGCCCGTCACACCCAATCGGAAACGGCCCTCCTCCACATCATCGAGAACCGCGGCAACGCCATTCTGGTCGGCTATGACAGCCAGATCTTCGACGACGCCATCTGGACGGGTCTGGAAAACTGGGGCGGTCGCCTCGACCTCGTCCTCCTCGACTGCACCATGGTCGACGGGCTCGACCACTGGCCGGAGGGCCTTGAGCGCGTGGTCTTCAAAGGCCACATGAGCATCGACGACAACACAGCGATCCGCGACGAGCTGCTGGCACGCGGCTTGGCCGATCACAAAACGCAGTTCATCAGCACGCACTTTGCTCACATGTTCGACCCGCACCCGGACCGCATCGGTCCGCTCTTTACCGCCCGTGGCCTCATCGCCGCCTACGACGGGCTCGTCATCGACCTGCCCGCAAAGGACTAGCCCATGTATCCCTATCAGCAGCTCCTTGAAGATGCCATCCGCTGGCAGTCACCGGCTGAGCTGCCGGTCTCCGTGTCCATCCTGCCGCGCGTCTGGCTCGAGCATGCCGACACCGCCACGGCCCTCATCGCCGACTATCCCGACCTGCTGGGGCAGTACCGCGGCATCAGCCGTTTTGAGGATCATCCCCTTCAAGCCAGTTACCGCGCCGGCAGCTGGACAGACGAGTGGGGCTGCGTCTGGACCAATGTCGCCGGCGGTCTGGAAGGCTACGTCACCGGCCATCCCCTCCGCACGGCCCAGGACTGTTACAACACACAGATGCCTGCCAACCGCGACGGCCGTATCCCCCACGGTTTCCTCTATCTGCGTGTCCTTGATCTCCTTGGCTTTGAGACGGCCATGGAGCTCTTCATCGAAGAGCCCGACGCCATCGCCGCCCTGATCCAGACCATTGTCGAGCACACCCTGCTGCAGATCGACATCGCCGCACCGCAGAGCGGCCCCATCTTCTATCTTGGCGATGATCTTGGCATGCAGCACGGCCTGGCCCTCGGTGCCGCCCGCTGGCGCCAATTCTTTGCCGCCGCCTATACCCGCATCTTCGCCCATGTCCATGCCCACGGCCGCCTGGTCTACTTTCACAGCGACGGCCGCATCATCGACATCCTTGACGATCTGAAAGCCGCCGGCGCTGACATCATCAATCCCCAGTTCCGCGCCAATGGCCTCGCCGACCTCGTGCGTGTCTGCCGCGGCCGCATTCCGCTCCACCTCGACCTCGACCGCCAGCTGCTGCCTGTTGCCCGCCCCGGCGAGTTCACCCGCCACGTAGAGGAGGCCACCGCTGCCCTCTACCTGCCCACCGGAGGCCTGGGCCTCTCCCTTGAGATCGGCCCTGGCATCCGTCCCGAGATCATGCGGGAGGCCGTCGCCGCAGTTCACCAGGCCCGCTTCTATCGGGGTTCCTGAGATGTCTTTTTCTGCCAAGCCCAAGCCCAGCCCCCCGAGTGACTGGCCGCGCCTGCGCCGCCTGATCCTGACTGGTCTCGGGCTGCTGGCAGCCGCCCTGGTCGTCCGCTTTGCCGGGGAGATCGCCGCCTGGCTCGGCGGCCTGCTGCGGATCCTGCGTCCGCTCGCCATTGGCATCATTCTCGCCTATGTCTTTAATCTGCCGGTTCGCTTCTTCGAGCGCCATCTGCTGCCCCGGGCCGAGAGCAAGCGTTCCCTTACCCTGCGCCGCGCGCTGGCCATCGCCCTGAGCCTGCTGCTTTCGCTTGGCTGTGCGGTGCTTATTGTGCAGCTCATCATTCCGAACATCGTAGCCGGCATCAACCTGATCGCTGCCAGGGCGCCGGAGGTCGCCGAGTCGCTGCAGCTCTGGTTCGAGGAGCGCCTGCATGCGCTGCCCTGGCTCGAGAGCTGGATCGGGCAGATCGATGTCGACTGGGGTGGCATTGTACGCTCGCTGGTCAACCGCATCATTGAGGGAACCAGCAACGTACTCGGCGCCGCCGGCATGATCGTTGCCGGCACCTTCCGTGTGCTCGTCGAGACCTTCCTTGGCATCATGCTGGCACTCTACATCGTGGCCACGAAGGAAGACCTGGCACGAAAGTTTGGGCGCCTCGGCGCCCTGCTGCTGCCGGCAGGTGGACGGGCCTTCTGGCGGCGGGCGATCGACATCGCCGACCAGGTCTTTTCGGCCTACACCATCAGCCAGCTTCTGACTGCAGCTGTGCTCGGCATCGTCACCACGATCGGGATGCTACTGCTCCGCATTCCCTATGCCGGCATGAGCGGCACAGTCCTTGGGGTCAGTTCGCTGATCCCCCTCTTTGGCACCTATATCGGCGGCGGACTGGGTATGTTCATGATTGCGACCGTCAATCCCCTGCAGTCGCTGGTTTATCTGGTCTTTATCGTCATCCTGCAGCAGATCATGGGAGATGTGGTCTATCCCCGTGTTGTGGGACCACGCATCGGGCTGCCGGGCTTCTGGGTGCTGCTGGCCGTGCTCTTTGGCGGCGGCCTCTTTGGAATCGTGGGTATCATGCTCTCGGTCCCGGTTTGTGCGACCGCCTATCGCCTCTTTGGTGAATGGCTGCGGGCAAACCCCGGACTGACGCATGAGGAGTTCCGGAGGCGCTGGCGGGTACGGCAGGTCAGGCGGGACATCCAGCGGCAGCTGGAATGGGCAGAGGCGAAAAAGGTGGCAAATGAGGCGGAGAAAGAGCCATCAGAGGAGGAGCAGTCTGACTGACCGCCTAAATGGTGAACGATATAGCTCGATGGAGGATGGACTTCAATCCGCTTATTGATTCTCTCCCAGTCTGAGTGAAAAGACATTGACGTTTTTTGAAGATGAAATTACCAAGTGCCAGGAGGTTCTGGTGTCTGCAGCTCATCTGAAGATCCGTTTCTCTCATGATAGAGGTTCAAAAACGCCTTGATTCCTTAAAAATCGAACCATACCTGTTCTATTCTTGTTCAGCAGTTTCAGCACCCTCCATCATATTTTCCTTCTTGAATCACACCCGTCTCAGGCAACCGCCTCGTCGCTCCCCGATTCTCCAGCCTCCAACTTGCTGCAGTCGCCCTCAGATCCCTTCGCCCCCTCCAGCTGCCTCACCTGCTTTACTATCAGCCGCCAAAAACGCAGTAACCTCGGCATCATCCGTCAGTTCCGGGTGCGCGGCCACCACAGCGGCGATGCGCTCGGCCTGACCGGGCGACAGCACTTCGTGCGCTTCCAGGCAACGATCCGAAGCGATGAGGCCCTGGCGCCAGAGCACATGGTTGATGCCGGCGATACAGCCAGCGAAGCGATACACGACATCAAACACGGCGGCGTTCGCACGCGTCACCGCAGCAGCCTCGACGAAGTAGCGCTCCACTGCGGCCACATCAAGCGGCAGGCCGGAGTCAAGCGCCCGATGCCAGTCACGGGCCCGCTCCAGCTGCTCCACTGCCCGCGTCGTCCAGCAGGCCCACTGGCCGAGCAGACCGCCGACAAAACGCAGCTGACACAGCGCCCCACCTGGCCCCGGCAGCTCATAGCGCGCAACAAGGTCAAGCAGGATCTGATCGTCATTCCCGGTATAGAGCGCGACACGCTCCGCCGCTCCCGCAGCGACCACCGCCGCCAGCACATCAAGCGTACGGTAGCGGTCAAAGCAGGCGACCTTGATGGCGACAAGATCCGGCAAACAACAAAGACGCCGCCAGTACTCCTCATCCAGATAGCGGCCCCCGACCGCCTCCTGCAGATAGAAGCCGACCAGTGGCAGCTCCGCCGCCACGGCTTCGCTGCGGGCGATGAGGTCATCGGTCACCCCACCCGTCACCCCACCGGGACTCAGCAACACCGCGTCGTAACCCAATTCACGCGCCAGCCGCGCCTCCGCCACCGCCTGCTCCGTCTCCCCGACCGCACCCGCGATCAGGAGAGGGCGTTCCGCTCCATGGGCTGCAGCCCAGCGCCCGGCCTCGTCCGCCACCACCCGCAGCACAGGCTCAAAGAGCCCATAGTGTGGATCCCGGATTACAAACTGCGTCGTGTGGACGGCTGCCGCCAGCCCACCCGCTCCGGCCCAGAGGTAGTAGCGCACCAGGCGCCGCTGCGCCGCCTCATCAAAACTGCCATCAGCCGCCAGTGCCAGCGGCAAAGCCGGGATGACAGCACCCGCAAGCAGGCGGGCGCGGGTACGCTTACGGCGGTTCAGATCCAATACCATCAGAACTGTCCTCCTGTTTCCTGAAAATGCGTAGGCTTCCCAAGCAACGGCTGACCTTCAAGCAGCCATGCGGCCTGCCATTCAAGCATCTGCTCCACCGTCACTGTAGGATAGCCAAAGTGACGGAAACAGCGGCCGGCATCGGAGAGCAACGCTCGTGGCCCCGGTTCAGAAGCAAAAAGCACCTCACGTTCGAACTCCTCACCCAGCCACAGCGCGGTCTGCCATACCGAAAGCGTCTCGGGGCCAGTGACATTGAGCACCGCGGGCCGGGGTGCACTCGCAAGTAGCAGACTCTGTAGCGCATAGCGATTGGCATCTCCCTGCCAGATGCAGTTGAAGAGCGGCATCCCCAGATCAATCGGCGTCCCCGCCAGCACCTGGGTTCCCAGATCGCAGAGCACCCCGTACTCTAGCGCCACGGCATAGTTCAGGCGATAGAGCAGGACCTTGGTCCCCTGCGTCGTGGCGGCATGCTCAAAAACCCGTTCCCGTGCCAGCACCGACATCGCATACTCACCCACGGGCCCAAGCGGATGTTCCTCCCTGCAGCCACCCTCAGCGGGGTCAACAGCCGGGTAGAGATTGCCAGAGGAGAAGACCACATAGCGTGCACTGGGCCAGCGCTCAAGCACCAGCGCCGGCAAGGTGGCATTCATAGTCCAGGTCAAAGCTGCATCCGCACCGGTGCCAAACTTCCTACCCGCCAGGTAGAGAATGTTTGAGAAGTCCGGCAGCGCCGCCCGCTCCTCCGCCTTCAGCAGGTCAGCGCGCAGCACTGTGACGCCCGCGGCTTCAAGTTCCTCCACCCCCGCCCTGTCTCCAAATCGAGAAACAGCATAGACGCGCTTGTCAATACCGCCTGCGCGGCAGGCACGCGCTGCCAGGCGAGCGAGCGTCGGCCCCATCTTCCCGCCGGCTCCAAGCACGGCAATATCACCCGGCAACCGGGCCAGGTCGGCGACCAGAGTTTCTGTCGGCTGTGTCAGGATACGTTCTAATTCGGCAGGTGTCATCTCAGGATCCTCGATTCTTCATGGCGGCCTTCCCGCCGCAGAAGCAGGCATTTCAGCCAATCTCAGCGAATATAGGAAAACGGCTTCCCTGCAAGCTCCGCCCAGATCTCATCACAGGCAGCCAGCGTGATCTCTGAAAGTGGTCTGACCCGCTCCGCTACTGTCAGGTTCTCTTCGATCTGGGCCAGACGGCTGGCACCTACCAGGGTCGTCAGCACCCCGGGCTGCCCCATCACCCAGCTGAGTGCGAGCTCCAGCAGCGACAGACCGGCCATCTCAGCCACTTCCTGCAGTCCTTTCACGGCCTCAAGGTTTCGCCGGTTCCAGTAGCGATCGTAGTAGAACGTCGTATGGGTAAAGCGTGTCCCGTCCTCCGGCTCCTCATTCCTGTGCTTCCCTGTCAACAGCCCCGCTACCAGCGGATTGTAGACGGTCAGTCCAATGTCGTAGGCCTTCAAACAGGGCACAAGTTCCGCCTCAATCCCACGTGTCAGCAGGTTGTAAACGTTCTGAGAAATCACCGGAGCAGCCAAACCCCGCGCCCGACAGCGCTCCACGATGGCGGCCACCTGCCAGGCGGCATAGTTCGACACACCCCAGTAGCGCACCAGTCCATCCCGCACGAGCGCATCCATGGTCACCAGGGTCTCATCGATCGGTGTCTTGTGATCCGGCAGGTGCAGATAAAAAAGATCAATGACATCCGTGCCAAGTCTTTTGAGCGACGCCTCTGCCGACCAGCGCATATGCAGGGCACCAAGCCCCCCACCGCCCGGGCTGCCGGCCACGGGATTGCCGACCTTCGTCGCTAGAATCACCTGATCGCGCCGCCCCTTGAGAAAGCGCCCGACAATCGCCTCACTCTCACCGCCCGTATAGACATTCGCGGTATCAAAGAGCGTTACACCACGCTCCAGCGCCGCCGCCATGATGCTGCGGGCCTCCACCTCGTCCGTCTGACCGCCAAAGGTCATCGTTCCCAAACTCAGAACCGGCACTTCAAGATCCGTGCCGGGCAATAATCTTTGTTTCATATGCTCGCCTCCCTCATTGGCCTGATGCTGGCCGCTGTCTTCTCCTATCCTACCCTTTTCCCCGCAGTCCGGTGTCCTTTGAATGAAACGAATGCGCGTCTTCAATGTTAGTAAGCTGTGATAGATCAATCGATTGGTACCCGGTATCCAGACTATTCCCGGAAACAGTGACAACTGGTGATCGATTCACGTTTCCCTGCAGATGAGGCACCTGTCTGAGCCAGCCCGACGCACTACTACCTTGATTAGTCGCCCTGCGAAAGCTTGAGATCTTACACAGGCGCCTGGCAAAGTGCACGCGCCTCCTCCCCTTCAGCTGTAAAACAACGAAAACAAACAGATCGTGTATGGAAGCCTGCGGTCTGCTATCCTGATGCAATCCAAAGAACAACAAGCGCTGCACGCTCTGGCAGTAAATCAATGGAAACGAGGTGGCCCTGATATGCCTCAGAAACTGGAATGGCAGATGGAAGTTCGCTTCTGGCGTGATCCCCTTCTCCTGCTCTACAGCCTGATCCTGCTGGTGCTTCCGCTCGCTGTCATCGGCCTCATCCTTGCCCTGGCCCTGCTGCGCCTCTGGCCCTTCCTCCTCTTCCTCGGCCTCGGACTCCTGCTCGTTTGTCTGCTGCAGCTTGGCATCCATCTCGGCTACGGCACCGGCTACCAGATCCATTGTCGCGTCGATGAGCGCGGTGTTTTTTGCCGCAGCCAGCTGGAACTGCGTAAAACAAATATAGCCAGTTTTTACGCCAAGCTCGCGCGCCCCTTTGCTTCCCGCCCCGCTGTCGCTGGCCCGGGGCTTTTTGCCCGCCCCCGCCAGGAGGTCTTCCTGCGCTGGCCCGCCGTCCACGGCATCCGCCGCCTCACCCCCTGCCACACCATCCTGATCCGCAGCGGGGCTCTGCAGTGGCTGCAGCTCATCGCAAGCCGCACGGAATTCGCGGCCGCTGACGCCATCATCAGTGCCAACGCCAAATCCCTTGACAGCCTGCAACTGGATTAAGTTGCCAAGAAGGAGGAATACCCCATGCTCTTTATCTGCCTGCCAAGCTGCAGTACCTGCAAACGTGCTCTGAACTGGCTTCGTGAGCGCGGCTTTGAGCCCGAGATCCGTGACATCCGTGCCAATCCGCCTTCGGCCGCGGAGCTCGTCGACTGGTGGCAGCGCTCGGGAGTAGAGCGGCGCCGCCTCTTCAACTCGAGCGGCCAGCTCTATCGTGAACTCGGCCTCGCCCGCCGTCAATCTGAGCTCAGCGATGATGAACTCTTCGAACTCCTTGACGGCCAAGGCATGCTTGTCCGCCGCCCCATCCTGATTACGGATACCGGCGTGCTCTTTGGTTTTCGTGAGAAGGAGTGGGAAGCGCTGCTTCTCTGAGTGACGGCTTCAGCGGCCGCATCCTGATTGCACCGGCGGTGCCGGTCGCTGCCGCATCAACGCCATTTCGTCCGCCTAGATCGATACCACCGACTGGCAAGCCGACGACCATGCAAAATGCCGCAGCACAGACTGGCCGACCGCCTGTAGCGCACTGCGAAGCACGTCAGCTACCCGGAGGACATCGCCTGCGCCGTTCTCTTCCTTCGCGACCAAGCGAACATTTTCATCAACAATCAAAATCTGACCGGCAGCGGCGGCGCGCGAGAAGCAAACTTTTGATCTACCACGACAACGGGAGCTGGTTCACCAGCCCCCGCCTTTATAAGTCATGCATCCGGCTACAAGCCCTCATGCCCGGAACCCGGTAGTTCCTTCAAGCACTCCAGAAGCTGCCTGTCAGTCCCAGTTCTCCGGGGTCAGCTGTGGAAGTTCAATGTGTAGCACCAGATTCCTGTCCTCTTCGTCGGCTCCATCCTCTTCATCGTCATCATCTTCATATGCTTCTACGGACTCAGCTTCTTCATCGTCCTCATCAGCCAGCATGATCGTATAGCTCACACGATAGACCTGTCCCGGGTCAAGCAGCCAGTCACCCGGCCTGACCAGGAACTCCCTCTCTCCGCCCGGCTCCAGCATGTAGAGCAAATCATTCCAAGCATAGGTAGCGCTGGTATTCGGCACGACCTCCCAGCGCTCATCTCCCGCTGCCTGCACACGCCGCTCGACACGGAAGTCTGCACCAAACATGATCTCTTCTTCACTGCCATTTCGCAGCCGCAGCGTCAGACCCTCCTCCGTCTCTTCGACATATTCCAGCGTCACGCCGCTCTCGGCACCATCATCCCCCTCCGGTGCATCCCGCCAGAACAGATCCGAACGTTTCAAGGGCACAAGCACCATGGGCGGCGGCGCGTCTTCAGGCACGGCGAAGTCCGGCTCAATCTCCTGGAAGGCTGCCACGGCCTCCTCCAGATGGTCAGCATGGACATAGACCAGGACTCGGTTGCTCCGGGTATCATAATCGGCGCTCCAGAGGACGCGGGGACCGGCCTCCTGCATCCGCTCCCTGGCCTTCTCGGCAAGTGCCACCAGGTCCTCAGCTTTGTAGAAGGCCTGTTGCCAGTCAATGATGTCCGCCCAGTCTTCGAGCTGCGGGACCAGATCCTCACGGGCAGTCTCATCTGCATAGAGGAGCACGAGCCGTTCTCCCTCCAGGAAGGCATCCAGAACCGCTTCATTCTCAGAGATAAGCTCATAAGCCGACAGGGCACGGCTCTGATCACATTCCACGCATTCCGCCGATTCCCAATAAAAGGGCGTTTCTTCCGGCTCCACATGGAGCTCATGTGCCAAAGAGCCCAGCAGTAGTCTCCGATTCCATCGCGCCTCCGCCGGGTCACGCCAGGGTTCGGGCAGTTCAGCATGAACCAGACATGGCTCAGGACCGTCACCCAGTCTGACTTCCTTCGTCAGCCGGTAGCGCTCACCAGGTTTGAGCAGCCATAAACCGCTGTCAAAGTCATAGCGTCGAGTCTCTCCCGCTGCCGTGTAGTACAGGATGTCAATCACGACATGCGGCATGCGTGTAGGTACCGGCAGCCAGGCCGCCTCGTCCTCTGGATCGGCGCCGGCTGGCAGACGGCTGACATAGAATGCCGCACCATAGCTCAAGTCCTCAGATCCCGTCGCACGGAGCACGACCATGTGGTGGCCGTCACGGCCGGGTACAACCTCAAGCACAGCCTCATCACTGGTCAGCACACGACCCTCGGGCTTATAGGTCGGCAGATCATCTTCAGTCATTGGAATGATGATGAAGGGCGACTCTTCGTCCGCCTCCAACTCGCGCCCCAGATCCAGTCCCTCTGCGAGTGCTGCCACCCGCTCGGCATGTTCGGCATGAACGTAAACCAGAATGCGGTTTCGTATCTGGTCCATACTCATGGTATAGAGCGCACCGGGTTCTTCCGTCTCCAGCTTTCCCCTCAGCAGTTCAAACCAGTTCTCAAGCTCCTCCATGCTGTAGGGAACAAAGTTGAATTCGAGGACCTCCTCCCATTTGGCGAGAACTGCTACGAGATCGGCTCGTACAGCCTCATCCGTCAGCAGGATGCGCAGGGTGTTGCGCTCCGTCAGATAGCAGCCGGCATACAAGGCGGTGTTGTCACCTTCCTCCAGCCAGGCGTTGAGGGCGATTGCGGCCTCTCCTGCCTCATCCTGGTTCTCGCGTGAGGCGAGGGGTTCGGGGGCATAGTCTGGCTCCGGTTCTTCCGGAGGGACATCGAGCGGGAAGTCAGCCAGGGTCTCGGTGCCAAGGGTCAGAGCCGCAGATGAGCCAGCCAGCAGCAGAGTCAGTGCCGTGATTACGGCTAGTGGGCGTGTTAGGAACATGGGAACGCCTCCTTTCGTTGCGCTTTTCTTGCGCTTTTCTTGCGCTTATACGAAGAACGTCACAGGAGGCCGTATGGTTGCATGGAGACCGGAGGACTGTCGAAATCAGGGAAAAAGCGTTTTCAAAACAGGCTCATCGGGAGAATGTGTGGGGTGATACAGCCGTCTAAGCACTGGCAGAGCAGCATTACAGGCACATTGATGAGAAACGGCCCATGAAGGGCCGTTTCTGCGTGTGCCCGGTGTAGAATTTAGTC
>JASGUW010000065.1 GCA_030055235.1 Bacillota bacterium | reverse complement strand
TTACAGGCATACAGCAAAGGGGCTGGACCTTGAGGTCCAGCCCCTGCTGTGATTTGGCAATACGTCTGTCAGCAAATGTCTACATGCTGTCTACGTCTCTTCTTCCGCTTTTAGAAAGCCTTTCTTCCGCAGCACTACCAGCACAACACCGGCCGAGAGCAGAGCCAGGACGAGCCACAGGCTCCACTGGTCGTAGTCTCTACCCGTTCTGGGAACAGGTCCGGGCGCGTTCGGATCCGATCCAGGTGCGTTCGGATCCGGGGTCCTGGGCGTAATAACTTCGTCAGTCGGCGGAGTATCGCCTTCAATGATGTCTTCAACAACCACCCTGTTCAGTACACGGCCGGCGGCAACATCGGCTTCGGTCACCTGATAGGTGTAGGTCAGCGTCCAGGTCTCACCCACATCCAGATCGCCGTTCGTTTCAACACTTTCGACCAGCGTCATGGCGGACAGGGGCACCAGACTATCTTCGACCACCAGGCCGGTAATCGTCACATAGCCCGTGTTCGTTACCGTGATCGTGTAGTGCAGCGTATCACCGAGAACGTGGAACTGCGGCTCGGCGACTTCCTTCACGACCGTGTAGCTTGATCTGGGAACCGTCTCCTCATCTTCTCCCGGATTCTCGGGATCCGCGGGGTCTGTCACGGTCACCTTGTTCAGCACATGTCCGGCAGCGACGTCGGCTTCGGTCACTGTGTAGCTGTACTCATAGGTCCAGGTTTCACTCACGTCCAGAATGTCGTTCTTCAACAGACTTTCTGTCGGCGCAATGTCCTCAACGGCCACCAGAGTGTCCTTAATCTCAAGACCGCTGATCGGCAGACGACCGGTGTTCTTCACCTTGACCGTGTAGGTGATGGTGTCGCCGGCTCTGCGGTACTGTTCTTCGTCGGCTTCTTTCGTAACCGTAAAGTTGGACCAGAGGACTTCCGTTTCATCCTTGACAGGTCTGTCCGGATCGGCCGGATTTGTCACCGTAACCCGGTTCAGCACGCGGCCGACCGCAACATCAGCCTCTGTCACTTCGTAGGTGTAGGTCAGAGTCCAGGTCTCACCCGCATCCAGATGGCCGTTCGTCGCTACACTTTCGACCAGTGTCATGTCATCAACGGGCAGGCTGTCTTCTACGAGCAGGTTTTCTACTGCAACTGCGGTAATGTTTTCCACTGTCACCGTGTAGTGGATGATATCTCCGGCTCTGAAGTATTTGTCTTCCGCAGCGACCTTCGTGACGATGAACTTGGGATTGAAGACCTCAACCACATCCGTAGGCGGCGGGTTCAGGGGATCGTCGCCAGGGAAGTCAGGATTCGAAGCCGTAACGGCGTTTGTCACGATGCCGGCTTCCATGTCCTCGGCGGTCACTTCATAGGTGTACGTATGGATCCAGGTTTCACCAACCTCAAGCCGGTCAATCGTTTTCGTCCACTTCGTCTGCATCAGGCCCAAGAGGCTGGCCATGCTGTCCGTCACGACAACATTGTCAAGTGCCACTTCGCCCGTGTTCGTGACAAAGATGGTGTAGGTGATCACTTCGCCAACGTTATAGAACTTATCCCTGTCAGCAACCTTCTTGATCGTCATGCGGGCAACGGGAACGATTACCTCATCCGTGGGCGGCGGGTTTTCGGGATCGTCGCCCGGAATATCAGGGTTCGTCGCTGTAACGGCGTTCTTCACGAAGCCGACCAGCATGTCAGCGGGCTTCACCTCATAGGTGTACGTGTAGGTCCAGGTCTCACCAACCTCGAGCTTGTCAATCGTTTTCGTCCACTTCGTCTGCATAGGGCCTGAGAGGCTTGACATGCTGTCCGTCACTACAACATCTTCAAGTACCACTTCGCCCGTGTTCTTCACCTCAACGGTGTAGGTGATCACATCGCCAACCTTGGTGTAGCGATCCTTGTCAGCTGACTTCTCTATCGTCATGCGGGCAACGGGAACGGTTACCTCAGTCGTGGGCGGCGGGTTTTCGGGATCATCCTTCGGGATGTCAGGATTCGATGCTGTAACAGCGTTCGTCACGGAGCCACGCTCCATGTCCTCCTCAGTCACTTCATAGGTGTACGTATGGGTCCAGGTTTCACCTACCTCGAGCTTGTCAATCGTTTTCGTCCACTTCGTCTGCATCGGGCCTGAGAGACTTGACATGCTGTCCGTCACTACAACATCTTCAAGCGTGATTTCGCCCGTGTTCTTCACCTTAACGGTGTAGGTGATCACATCGCCAACCTTGGTGTAGCGATCCTTGTCAGCTGACTTCTCAATCGTCATGCGGGCAACGGGAACGGTTACCTCAGTCGTGGGCGGCGGGTTTTCAGGATCGTCCGGGATGTCAGGATTCGTCGCCGTGACGGCGTTCTTCACGAAGCCCCGATCCATGTCATCCTGGGTCACCTTGTGGACATAGGTATACGTCCAAGTCTCACCAACCTCGAGCTTGCCGTCCGTCGTCTTGGACTCCGTAAACGTCACTTTTTCTGTATTTGTCAGGTCAACCAGGCTGTCTGTTACCACGACATTTTCAAGCGTGATTTCACCCGTGTTCTTGACCTTAACAGTGTAGGTGATCACGTCGCCGACCTTGGTGTAGCGATCCTTGTCGGCTGACTTCTCAATCGTCATGCGGGCAACAGGAGTCGTTACCTCTATCGAAGGCGGCGGATTCTCGGGATCATCCGGAATATCAGGGTTGGTCGCCTTGACCGCATTCTTCACGAAGCCCCGATCCATGTCATCCTGGGTCACCTTGTGGACATAGGTATAGGTCCAGGTCTCACCAACCTCGAGCTTGCCATCCGTCGTCTTGGACTCCGTAAACGTCACTTTTTCTGTATTTGTCAGGTCAACCAGGCTGTCTGTTACCACGACATTTTCAAGTGTCATAGTACCTGTGTTCTTGACCTTGATGGTGTACGTGATCTCTTCACCGACTTTGGTATAATGATCCTTATCGGTCGTCTTCTCAACCGTCATCGCGGGCGCACGGCTGTTCGTAATCGTGTAGCCTTCCGCCGCTGTGCCCGTAATCGCTTTCGCGTAGCCTGCAGGCACCTCTGTCTCATCAACCGAGTAGGAGATCAACTTGCCGGCTTTGTACTTCGGCAGTTCGCTGAACGTGCCCTTCCAGGAATTGCCCGCATTCAGTGTCAGGGTCTTCCCCTCGACCGCTTTGCTGTCCGCATAGAGCTGAACGGTTACGTCGGTCGGCCTTACACCGGCCTTGTTATCGGCGTCATTCCAGGCCTTCGTCACATTCACGCTCGTCAGCGCAGGTGTATGGCTGTTGATAATGGTAAAGCCGTCTGCCGCTGTACCTGTGATCTCTTTCGTGTAACCATCCGGTATCGACGTCTCATCTACTGTGTAGTCAATCGGCTTACCCGCGGCATTCTTCGGCAGGTTGCTGAATGTGCCTGTCCACGAATTGCCCACATTCAGTGTCAGAATCTTGCCGTCTACCTTCTTGCCGTCGGCATAGAGCTGAACCGTTACGCTGGCGGGTCTGATGCCATCCTGGTTGTCGACATCATTCCAGCTCTTCGTCACCTTTACGGATGTCTTTTCAGGATTGTGCGTATTCGTTACGTCATAGCCGTTGATCTTCGACACGTACGAGGCAACGGCATCTTCGGTGATGGAATAGGTGACCTTCTTGCCGGCTTCATACTTCGGCAGATTGGCAAAGGACCAGGTCCAGTTTCCTGAGGCATCTGCCTGTACAACCTGACTGTCAATATGTGTTACGGCACCGGTACCAACCTTCTTATGCAGCTTGATCGTGATGCTCGTCGGGCGCACGCCGTCCTGGTTGTCAGCGTCATCCCAGGTCTTTGAGCCTGAAACGTCGGTCATGGCATACAGGCCTGAGTCGTTAAAGCGTGACGCATAAAGCGAGCTGGCCATTTCATGCCTGGCCGGCATCTTGATGCCCTTGATGATCGTAGCTTTCAGGACCTCAGCATCTGTTACGGCTTCTGCATCGGAGTCGGTATAGTCACTGCCTACATCCTGCGGGGATGCAGAAAACTCACTGATATTGTTTGTTTGAAAGTATACGCCAAAGGTACCTTCCGGCAGACCGACAAACTTGTAGCGACCGGGTTCGAAGTCCGAGATGACTCCGGTAACCAGATCAAGCTGCTTGCCCAGCGGAATTGTAGCAAAAGTCTGTCCCGCACTCTCCACAAACTGAGCATAGTTACCGTCCAAGCCAACAATCAGGAGGCTCACTGTTCCCTGCGAGAACAGCACTTCTCCACTCTGGCGTACACCGTCGGCATTCTCGTCAAGCCACAGGAGGCCTTCCAGAGTGCGCTGCAGAACATGAACGGGTGTGTCCGTTTCATCCTTGGCTCTTGAGAGGGTGTTCGCCAGAACATCTCCTGCCTTCAAACGGGGCTCGGCACTCAGTTCAATATTCTGTACCAGAGTCTGACCGCCCTTCAGGGTTCCGAGCGAAGCCAGAGCCTTGACATTGCCTTCCACTCCGGTAATCAGTCCCTCTGCCGGATCCAGGGTAGCCTTTGTCCAGGTAACGACTTTTCCACCGACAAGGGTTGACTGGCCTGCCCGAATATCTGCGTAGGCGTAGTCGTCAGAGCGTGTTCCCCAGACGTTTTCATCTGTGGTGTAGTAGACCTCCCATTCTCCCAGGTTGTCCAGGGTGGATTCCGTCATGTTGACGGACCAGTCAGTGATTTGGAAGACGGTTCCCGGAGCAAACTTCGTTCCGCCGGCATCTCCGTTGTAGGGCAGGACATCAAGGATGACGGTGTCTGTGTACGGGTTTTTGCCGTTATTGGACACATAGGCTTTCCAGCCAACATTGTCATATATCTCAACATACTGAGACACCGCCAGCTTGGCCAGTGATGTGGACAAGAGCTTCGAAACCGTTATGCCGACTTCATCGTAGTTTCCATTGGTCTTTTTCTTGGGGCGATTATCTTCTGTGGCACTGATGGACACCTTGTTGATCAGGTGCTGGGCGTTCACAACATCATCGGGCGAACCCGCTTTTCCGATCGTTGCCGAGAAGATGATGTCCGGCATTGGGTCGTTTACAAGTACATTTGGAATTGTCCAGGTGAGGGTGGTTATTCCAGTATCCGGGTCTGTCAGAGCTGAGGGCTCCTTTTTCTCCCCACCGGTAACGGTTCCCTGCTGACCTGGCGTTGGATTCTGCGTATAGGTTCCGCCATAGTAGGCTGAACCACTGATATACGTCAGACCCTTGGGCAATACATCAACAATGACGACCTCTGCGTGCTGCTCAATGCTTGAAGGAACCAGCGTCTTAATGGAAGGGCTCAGCTTGAAGTCAACCGTTCTCTGGTTGGCATCCAGATCAAAGTTCTTCTTCTGATCGGAGCCGGCAACCTGGGCTACTTCCTTCTTAATACCAACATGATATGGCGTTAAGTAGACAGAATCGCCTACATTATCGCTGCCATTATGGCCACCCACATTGGCCCCACCGACATAGACGGCTTTCTTATATTCTGCTCGCCGCCAGTCGTTTAAGGTTACCAGACTCCCATCTGGCTGCTCGTAGACAGGGATTTCCGGGTAAATAACTGCGTCTTTGTGGTCATAACGACGCGGTATTACACCGCCAGCTTCATCAAACTGAGCTTTTCGCCAAACCTTAACGCGTTCTACAACTTGATAGACCTTATCCGTCTCTGCTGCTGCCTTAACCTTTACCTGTACAGAAAAAACACTATAAGTAACTGCTACCCTGGGATTATCATTTCTGGCCTCTGCCAGAATGCCAACCACAAAGCCTTTTGCCTGGGCTTCTTCCAGAGTTTTGTAGTAATCCAGATCCGCTTCTACAGCGTCATCCATTTCCCTATCGCTTATCCAGGCTGTGCCATCCTTTTTGACCGCATAGAGGAAAGTAGCATTGGTGTTGGGATCGAGATAGTCTCCAAAATTCGTATGAATACGTGGAGGTCTTACAAGTTCCAAGGCATTAGGATCAAACTTCATCAGGGCATTAAGGCCATAGACTGCATTCTCCTGCTCGCCATTTGGGTTATAGATACCACCCCAGCCGATCGCAAACTCCTGATTACGGGTGGCAGTGTCTTTACCATTACCATTATTATCTATTGTCCCGTCAACCCCGCGCCAAAAGCTGCCCGTGTCCGATTCTAAATATTTGATGCGGTTGTCCCAGGTACCTGGGCGGGACAGCCAGACAGTCCTGGTCAAGGTGTCATCTTCTGTTGGCAGACCTACTCTATTGGGCTTGCTTTGGTTGGAGTTGTCTGTAACGATCGGTAATGAATCACCTGTAGCTGTGCTGGCACGCAGGTTTATGTCTTTAACGACCAGCTCAATCGTTCCACTATTCCCATAACGCGTCGGCAGGTATTTAGCTCCTTCGCCAAATGGAGTAATGATGAAAACTTCTCCAGCAGCAAAAGAACCTATATGCGTGGATCGAACCCCATTTTCTGGACTAAAGTACGTTTTATGCCCAGAGGAATTGCCTGCGTCCGTATTAGGAAAGAAATTGGGGTTGATGACATAATTCTCTGCAGTGAAGGATACCTTGTTTCCTGTTTGACTGGCCGTCCAGGTTCCCCCATTCCAGAGGTTAGCGGTTCCCGTAAGAGGGGAGTAGGTGCCGATTGGCGTAGTTCTAGCACCACTGGAATATGGAGCGCTAAACCTCGCAAGTTTATTAGGAACAAATGCTGCAATATCTCTGCCATCCGCCTGAGTTGGAAGGCTCACATTTCTTTCGTATGACCAGACCAGCGGCGTATACTCGGCCGGCAAATTGTCGACAACTGCGCCATTGTCCATTAAATATCTGGTAGCAAACTCCAGGTCGAAGGTAATCGGTCCTGTCGGGAAGGCCACCCCCTTCAGGCCATCATTGGGATCCAGATTGTAGGCCTGGAGGGTAATCCCATAGCCCGTCAGCCTGCCGTAGACGTTACCAGCTTCCTTATTCAAGGCCAGGTCATTACCTGTTGCGAAATTAAAGGTGGCCAGGCCGTTTGCCTCAGCCTCAGAAACCGCTCTCAGCTGAACATTCATCCTCAGTTCTGAGGTTACGGTAACAGGGTCGGCGATCAGGGTTTTGACCTCTTCCCTGTCATGGGTGGGGCATACGCCATCCGTATGGTTATGCTCCAGCCAGGCTCGGAATTTCGGCCGGAATGTGGACCCGTTGTCTACGTTAAGTACGCGTGCAACGGCATTTAAGGTACCGGTTCCCGGGAAGACGGATGGATTGGGCTCGACAGGAGCCAGGAAGCGTTTGCCTGTGATGACCTGGGACGTGACCCCGTCAACATCCCTGACCTCATAGTGGTAGTAGCTCTCCCCATCCTTCTTAGTAGCCAGATCAGCCTTGTCGGCAACCTTTATGCCTATCCAGGTCATGCCTGTGAATTCCCATTCAGCCTGGTCGGCTGGATAAGGCAGGATAAATTCATAGTACAGGTAACCGTTCTTTATACCTGCATATTCACCGGAAACGGCTGTTGAATAGGAAAGGTCATAGGAGACGGTGTCATAGGTTCTTACTTTGCCGTTACTAGGACCGTCATCGTTACCCTTGCGGTTCTTATAGTTTGGGTCAAGAGGATCATCAGAGGTGTCAAAAGGCCCGGTACCATCATGGATGGCTGCCATTTCAAAACGGCTCAGATAGGCCCAGTCACCATCCAGAGAATCTGCAATGGCGCCATCACCCATAACATAGGTGTCGTAAAGTTCCTGATATTTCCCCATCTGAACAGCGCCCAGATAGGCTTCAAAGGCGGTTTTTTCATCAGGGGTAAGAAGGCTGAGTGCGTTTGAAACCTCAATGAGTTTCGATCTCAGCGCGGTCTTTTCTGCAGCTGTAAGATTCGCTGCGTCCGCGACCGACGGAAGATTCGTGATCTCATCAGCCAAAGCCTGCCCGGTGACGGTAACCGTTACACTGGGTCCTTCTTCAGCTGCCAGACTGGCATCAGCAAATGTCGCCTTAATGGCATAGTCGCCATCCTTGTCAGAATTATAGGGTGTAGCAGAATCCTCGGAATCCCAGGTAACGGCTTCATCACGCGCTTCATGCGAGCCATCCGTCTTGTTATAGACCACTGTTACTGTTGCAGGCAGCCCAACCGCATTCAAAGCGGTTCCAACCATGACCTTAAACGTGTTGGGATCCGGATCAAGTATCTCTTTAATGGTCTCTCCGGGATTAAGCGCAAACAAACCGAAGCCACTGAAAGGAGCAGGCTCTCCCGCATCCTGGTCGGGATCAGAAGAATCTGTTTCTTCCAGATTATCAGGGGCATCTGCTTCAACATCTGGAGTTTCCGGAGCCTCAGCAGCTGAAGTCTCGTCCGAAGCAGTCGGAACTTCATCCGCCTGAGTTTCTTCCGGTGCCTCAGTCGGAGGCTCCTCCGGAGCTGCCGTTGTCTCAGCAGGGACTTCCTCTGACTCAGCCGTAGTTTCAGCAGGAGCCTCCTCCGGAGCTGCCGTTGTCTCAGCAGGAGCCTCCTCCGGAGCTGTCGTTGTCTCAGCTGGGGCCTCCTCCGGAGCTGCAGTTGTCTCAGCTGGAGCCTCCTCCGGAGCTGCCGTAGTTTCAACAGGAGCCTCTTCCGGAGCTGCCGTCGTCTCAGCCGGGGCCTCCTCCGGAGCTGCATCTTCTGCGGCCTCGGCCTGAGTTTCCACCGGGACTTCAGGAGCATAGACAGTTTCATTTGTCTCGGCTTTAATGCCGCTTAGATGCATGTTCCTGATGTTGGCTCCGAACTGAACGGCCAGCATCACGAGCACGATCGTTATGCTCAGGTACTTCTTCATTTTGCTGCTCACAATAGATTCCTCCTTTTGCCTGCTACATAAAAGAAATCAGGATTGGATGTGCGGGTACGGTCTGGCATTTTGTCAGACAGAAAGCACTCGTACTCGCCGGTTTTCTTGATATAGAAGGTATGCGTAAAAAAGATAAGTAAGATTTTAAATAAACGATTTGCAGGGACAAGAATAGAAAAACATGGTCAACATGGCTCTTTCCCTGCCGCCAGATCATGACAAGACCACCAATGAAGCAAGATGGAGCTTTAGCGAATATTCTCTGGATGGCTTTTCGTCTACCGTAATCCTCGTGTCCCTGACGACAGAATTCGCTCTGAGTTTCGCGGCAAAATCTATGTCTGCAATCTCACCGCGATACTGGGAAGGAGAAACGTGCGGCTGAAAATCAGGGAGTCCCTAAGCAAGAGTCGTCACTTCTTCGCAATTGCCAATAAAACTCAGATGATACATATCGGCCTCGTGCTGCTGGGGGATCCGCTCAGCTGGCCTTATGCAAAAATTATGCACCTGCATAGAAAGGCCACAAAAACAATGTGGCCGAACCTGAAACGTTGTTTGACGATCGTTGTTTGTGTGCAGAGTCAAATCACAGCCTCATAGTACAGGGTTACTTTTTCGATTGTCGAGCTTTACAGCATAGTCGTATTCTACTTCATCTAAATCAGTTAAGCTACAGACTGATTCAACGAATTTTACTAAGCTTCTCATAGCACCTTATACAAATTATGTTAAGAATTTGTGTTATTCTTTGTGTTTAGTTATTAATTTAGCTTTATTAATAGTCGAAAGCATTTAGACACCGGAATCTTTCGTTCGCAAACGATTCGTTTCTGCCAAGGCTGCAGACGCATCGATGATTTGCGCAGCCCTTTTTGTAATGGATCGACGACGCGCCAGGACAGATACAGACGGCTACCAGAGCAAGTACACGTTCTATGCAATTCGATATGGTTTTTTATTCGAAAACACTCAAAACTGCGCCGTCCGCCCGATCGATGATCATTGCGCTGATACAGCCCCGAGGCGAACTCGCTCACCGGCTTCTCGAAATCTGCAGAGAATGAGGCCGTGTGTCGGTAAGCAGCAGGAGTTTCGCATCCTTAACCTATATATGTATTACTCAGCTTAGCAAGCAGAACAGATTGCCAGGCTGTCAGTGCAAGCCTCTGCGTTTGACAGGCTGGCCGGCAGGAGCACAAAAGATGGCGAGGACTCAAAAGCAGCATCCGGTTCTGAGCATAGAATGGAAGGCATACTGCCCACGTGTTCGATGATGTTTACTTCTGCCGAGCCGCTTGACCGATAAACTAATTATGTCCGATCCAGCTCTTTGGGGGGAGGTGTTCCTGCAAGAAAGCCCGGCAAAGAGTTCCGTGTGTTGATTTTCGGAAGATGAATCTGAATTGAGCCCACAAACGCCGGCAGAAGGCAAAGCTCCCTGGCAGACGGCGTGAACCTGATCCGGGAAACTACCGTTTCCGATCCTGGTTTTGTGTGGCAGATCGCGGCCAGGCGCGGTAGGATGGGGGCAGGCAGCGTCCGGCAATGCGCAATGCGCCGCCGGCATGGAAAGAACATAAGGAGACAGCCCATGATCCGCGTCACCATCTGGAACGAAAACTGGCACGAACGCCATGACGAACACATCCGCGCCGTCTACCCCGACGGTATACACGGCCAGCTGGCTGCAGTGCTCGGGAGCGAGGCGGACTTCGCAATCCACACCGCTACGCTTGATGAGCCCGAACATGGCCTGACGGAGGCCGTCCTGGCCGAGACCGATGTCCTCATCTGGTGGGCCCACGTCAAGCATGCCGAAGTCAGCGATAAGGTTGCCCGGCGCGTTCAGGAGCATGTCCTCCGCGGCATGGGGCTCATTGTCCTGCACTCGGGGCATATGTCGAAGCCCTTCCTGCGCCTGATGGGGACGAGCGGCACCCTGTCCTGGCGTGACGGCGATCGGGAGCGTGTCTGGACCGTCCTGCCCACCCACCCGATTGCGCAGGGTCTGCCCCCGTACTTCGAGCTTGAGGTCGAGGAGATGTACGGCGAGCCCTTTGACATTCCGCAGCCGGACGAGCTCGTCTTTATCAGCTGGTTCTCCGGCGGCGAGGTCTTCCGCTCCGGCTGCTGCTGGCAGCGCGGTTACGGGCGTGTCTTCTACTTCGCTCCCGGGCACGAGGAGTTCCCGACGTACTACAACGAGCATGTCGGAACGGTCATCCGTAATGCGGTGCGCTGGGCTCAGCCCGTGCTGCGCCGTGGGGACTTCGCCTGTCCGAACGTAACGGAGTCGCCCGAAAGCAGGTGCTCGGGGCGGAGCTAGGCGAGCCAGGCGGGGCCAGGCGATCTGGCGGGGCCAGGCAAGCCAGGCGGGGCCAGGCGATCTGGCGGGGTCAGGCGATCTGGCGGGGTCAGGCGATCTGGCAGCAGAAAACGGCCGAAATGCTTGGGTAATTTGGGTGTTTCGGCCGTTTGCTGGCTGGTGTGGCACACAATCCCAGTGTGTTTTGAAGCTTGTGCCTGCTAGCTGAACAAAGAAAGGCGCTCATCTGCACCAGGAATCTGAGGTGCCGGTTTCTTCGTTGTTGTCCTGACCTGCGACAGCTCCTCTGAGCTTCGCTTGGGCCAGGGCGAGCAGCACTTTGGGGCCTGGGAGCAATATGCATTTCATAGAATTTTGTCTTGTGCTCATTTTTTCGTGTAGAAGTCGTATTTTGGTGCAGCTCAGAGGAGGATAGCGGGTCTCTTCAGTTCATCCACATAATCTGATGATTTTATACTGCGGCGCATGTCAGAACCTTTATGGTGAGTGGCTCGACTTGAATCCTCTTTGAGCAGAACGGATATTATTTCAACGTTCCGCACTTTTTAAGGCGATGTCGTGCATAAATACTCACATGTCTGAGTATTCCATTGTCTGAATATCCCATCGCAAGATGCTGAGAGTCTCATGTTTATGTAATCAACCTGTCGGGAAGTGTAAGTTTTGTCGGGTACATGTCATATTTATCGGGACCTGGTAATAATTTCCAAACATTCCTCAAACACTTGCAGCACTTCAGTTTTAGCGCAGCTTGAATGCGGTGCATTTGTATACATTCTCTTCCACAGCAATTACAGCCGTTGACGCTGGGAGAAGGCCTACTGGGCATGGATTGAAATGATAGGAATGAAAAACGGCGGCGATCGGCGAAGGTTCTCCGTATAAAGCCGCTACATTTAGAAGAGGCAAAAGACTGGATACGGACTTTCGTTGCCATGGAGAAGCAGATGCAGCTGGCCCAAGCACTCCTATCCTGGTCTCGACGCTTCCTTCTGTGGTCAGGATGGGCCGAAATGGCAATCGGATTTGCCATTACACGCTAAGTTGACCAGAAACGGGCCTTCTGTGGTCAAGATGGGCTGAAATGGCAATCGAATTTGCCATTACACGCTAAGTTGACCAGAACCAGGCCTTCTGTGGTCAAGATGGGCTGAAATGGCAATCGAATTTGCCATTTCACGTTGTTTTGACCAAAATCAGACCTCCCGTGGTCAAGATGGGCTGAAATGGCAATCGAATTTGCCATTTCACGCTAAGTTGACCAGAACCAGGCCTTCTGTGGTCAAGATGGGCTGAAATGGCAATCGAATTTGTCATTTCACGTTGTTTTGACCAGAAACGGGCCTTCTGTGGTCAAGATGGGCTGAAATGGCAATCGAATTTGCCATTTCACGCTAAGTTGACCAGAATCAGACCTCCCGTGGTCAAGATGAGCCGAAATGGCAATCGAATTTGCCATTTCACGCTAAGTTGACCAGAATCAGACCTCCCGTGGTCAAAGTAGCCTGATATCCAAATGGTTTTTTGGATTCCACGCTGTTTTGACCAGAAACAGGCTCTTCGTGGTCAAAGTAGCCTGATATCCAAATGGTTTTTTGGATTACACGTTGTTTTGACCAGAAACAGGCCCTTTGTGGTCAAAGTAGCCTGATATCCAAATGGTTTTTTGGATTACACGCTGTTTTGACCAGAATCGGGGCTTCCGTGGTCAAAGTAGCCTGGTATCCAAATGGTTTTTTGGATTACACGCTGTTTTGACCAGAATCGGGCCTTCTGTGGTCAAAGTAGCCTGGTATCCAAATGGTTTTTTGGATTACACGCTATTTTGACCAGAAACAGGCCCTTCGTGGTCAAAGTAGCCTGATATCCAAATGGTTTTTTGGATTACACGCTGTTTTGACCAGAATTGGGGCTTCCGTGGTCAAAGTAGCCTGGTATCCAAATCGTTTTTTGGATTCCACGCTGTTTTGACCCTGCGCACCGTGCAGTGGCCGCGCGCGGCCCCGCTCGCGATTAAGTGGACAGCGAGTAATTCATTTTTTCGTTTTGACGTTGCTCCCTACTGTGTCATATGCGAATAGTTAGAGATTCAAATTAGACTCCGCTGAATGAAAAGTGCAAATTCACTTTTGGCAGCCTTTGCTGCGCTGATCATCATGGTTCTCTGCGGCGGGAATATCATACTTGCAGAAGTTTCTGAGTGGAAGATATACAAATACGACAAAGGGCGGGCGGGCTGAAGGTCGTCCGCCTCTACTACCCTTCAAACTGCAGCCGGAAAACTCACGAACAGCCTGCACGTAAAGTCTGGCAGGGTGAAAAAACTGAACCAGGAGCGGTTAAAAGGAGAGTGAAGCGGGCAAACGCGCCTGAAATGATCGGCCAGAGGCGTACTGCCAGTAAAATCCAGTCAGAGGCTCTGACAGAACCACTCGGTCCGAGAAACCTCGGTCAGAGAGGCTGGGGATCCCAGGGCGGGCGCGTCATCCACGCCCCGCGCGTGTAGTCGGGCATCGGCTGCGGCGCCCCGCCGGCCGCGATCGAGCGCTCGGAGAGCACCGTCACCGCGCGCCAGGTGGCCATGTCCCAGACATCGATGTCCGGCGCCTGCCCGCTGGCCAGCAGCCGCAGCACCCGGTCGAAGAGCAGGCCGTCCATCGTCTGGTACTCGCCCGGCTGCAGCGCAGGTGCCCGCCAGAGCGCGTGCTCGTATCTCCGGCGCCAGCCTCGCCTGCTGATCGGGATCGAGCGCTCCGCCCAGACGTCGTAGAACTGCCCGCTCCTCTGGTCGACCGCGCCCAGGCTGCCGCGCAGGCCAAGCTTGCATGCATAGTCACCGGGCAGGGTCATGCTTGACTGCAGCAGGACGGTTTCGCCGCCGGAAAGCTGCAGCACGGTTTTACCAGATCGCCGAGCTGCACGCCGCCGTCATAGCCCACGGGATCGGGGATCTTTACATCCGCCAGATACTGGTCGACGCCGCGCGACTTGGACGCGAAGGACGACACCGTCAGGATGCGATTGCCGCTGTTGACGCCGAGAATCTTGGCCAGCGGCCCGAGCACATGGGTCGGATAGAGATCGGCGTTGCGCCGGCGGAAGACGCGGTTGCCGCCCATCGCGCTGACCTCGCCGCCATAGAGGCGCCGCCCGTCGTTGATATAAAGGCCTTCTGCATGGACCACACTGCCCAGGGCGCCCTCCCTGACGAGCCGCAGCATCAGCAGGGCATCCGCACCGAAGCAGCAGTTTTCGAGATAGTGGACAAAGACACCGGTCTCTCGCTGAACACGCACGAGCTCGTCAAGTTCCTCCAGGCTGTGGGCGGCCCCGACTTCGCAGGCGACCGGGATGCCGCGCCTCATGCTGCGGATACAAAGATCCACGTGGCTGTCCCACATGGTGAAGACAAAAAGCAGGTCAATACCCGTCTCCAGCAGCTCATCAACCGTCGCGCAGTACTGCGGCGGCGGCAGCCAGTCCGGATACTCCCTCCTGGCGGTCTCCAGGCGCTCGGGGTCAGAATCGCAGAGGGCATGGACCCGGGCCAGATCATGGTGCAGCAGCTGATTGTTAAAGACCTGCCGGGCCCGCTGGCCCAGTCCGATGATGCCAAGCTTGAGAGGCTTTGTACTCATAACATCTCACCTTTCACCCAAAATGGTCGACAGGCCCAGATCCTCGTAGAGGCGGAAAATCGTATAGCGGGAGCGCAGATCGCGCGCCCAGAGGAGGCCGTCTCGTTCGCGCCCGGGGCTGACCCGGATGCTGGCAGCGTCCAGGGGCAGGCCCACGTCGCGGTAGGCCGCTTCAAGTTCCGCACGCAGTGGGACCTGTTCGCGCAGGGCATAGATCTGCGGCCAGTTGGCGCGGATCGCGGCCAGCCTGTCGCGCCGCAGCGCCGGGTTATGGACGGGATCCGTGTCTGCCAGCGCCAGCACGGGTGGAGCGGCGGGTCCGTAGATCCGGCGGATGCCCTGCTCCCAGCTCGGGCGATCCCCCGCATGGGTCAGGGCTCCTTCTGTTGTGGGGCATATGGCAGGCAAAGCCCGCCACAACTCGGCCGTCAGCAGGGCGCCATAGGCCACCTGAATGCCGTGCGGCGGGGCATGGCAGCCGTCCAGCAGCTGCTGCATTTCCCAGAAATGGGCCAGATGGTGCTCGGCACCGGATGCCGGACGGGAACTGCCCTGATAGTCCATGGCGATGCCGACCTCCACCAGGGCATAGAAAAGCTCCGTCACCGCCGCCAGCTCACGTCGGAAAATGGCCCGGCGCAGAGCCAGCACGCTGTCGCGGCTGCGGGCGACGCGGGCCACCAGGAAGGGGCAGTAGCTCTCCCCGGTCACGATACGGCCGAGCTCCCAGTCGGCCAGGGCCGAATACTTCCCCAGTACATCGCCGACCCCCGCCGCCAGCAGGCGCTCCGGCGCCGCCGCCAGCACCTCCGGGTCGGCCAGGATCGCGCGCGGCGACTGGGCCGGGAAGGTCTGTTTCATGCGGTCGATAATCAGGGGCGAAGCGCCGGAGGCATAGCCGTCCATCGACGGCGCCGTCGCCACCACCAGGTAGGGCTGACTGCGGCGATGGGCCACATAGCGGACCAGGTCGTTCAGCGTCCCAGAGCCGACGGCGATCCAGAAATCGATCGCCTCCGCCCTACGGGTGGCTGCCTCCAGGCGCTTGAGCGCCGACTCATCGGGCACGAGCTCGGGATCCGGGAAGATGAAGTCCTGCGCCGGGAAGCCCGCTGCCCGGAGAGCGGCGCGCACGTCCGCCCCCTGCACGCGCTCGGTGTTGCGGTCCATCACCAGATAGGGATGCCGGCAGCCCCAGCGGCGCAGGAGATCCGGGAGACGGTCGGCGACCTTCGCAGAAATAATAAACGCTTCAAGTTGTGTGCGGTGGACACGCCCACAGCTGCAGGGCAGCTCCTGCCCCAGCGCATCCTGGAAGTGAAAATCCGCCGCTCCGGCCGCATCCAGCGGCAGTTTGAGGCTCACGGTTCGGCCGCCCGGCGCCCGGCTCTGGCGCCGAAGGAGCGCAGCTCCTGGCCCGCCGTCGCCACCGCGTGCTCCAGCAGCACCCGGAAGAGGCCGCCGTGGGCCAGGCGCATTTCGGCATAGTCAAGCTGCGGGGTGTCGATGACGGCCAGGCCCTGATTGCACTCGTAGAGCAGCACCACGGCGCCGCAGTAATGGTGCAGCGCGCTCATCAGGTTGAAGCTGTCAAGTTCCCCCGGCCGCACGGCGCCGTCCGCGGGCAGTTCGGCGAAGGAATCGAGCAGCGGCAGCCTGGCCTTTTGGCTCCACGCGAGCAAGGCCCGGTTGATCGCGGCATTGTGGCGCAGCACATAGGGCGGCACGAAGGTCGGCGGCACCAGGTGATTTGTCACATTGGTCCCGCCGTGCAGGCTCAGGATGAAATCCGGCCGTTCGGCGTCGACCAGGCGGAAGAGCGCCTGATTCTCCGGGCAGAGCAGCACGGGGAAGCTGTCATGCATCGGGTTGATGCCGCCGTCATTGAAGTAGGCGCCCAGGTGCTTGATGCGGGAGGCGACGATGGGATGGACGGCCTTGACCTCCGGCCAGCCGGCTACGCTGCCGTCGATCCAGGCCCCCTGCATGCGGTAGCGCGCCTTCTCCAGGTCCAGCCCCAGCATGGCATCCAGCTCCGGATGGCGCATCCGGCCGTCGGGGTTGGCGATCGGGATCAGGGTCATGGTGACAGACTCGGCCAGCCTGAGGAGCGCCTGGCCGTCCGCGGGATCGAAACCGCGCACCTCCCCCGTCTCCAGCAGGTGGACCAGGTCCATCAGGGCGGCGGTGCCTTCCAGTTCCAGGCCATGGATCGCTGCGAAGATCAAAACATGCGGCCGCTCCCCCGCGCGGCGGCGGTAGTTGCCGGGGTCACCGCTGGCCACCGCCGAATTGTAGGTGGCCCGGTGCGTGGGCAGCTTGCGTTCACCGTAGCGTATGCAGCAGAGCGGGTGGCCGCCCGCACTGCGGCCACAGCAGCCGGCGCGGCCGCGCTTCGCCGCGGCGAAGATGGCGGAGATGGCGGGCAACTGCGTGATCCAGTCTTCCGGTGGCTTTTTGCTCATCATGATCGTTCCTCCAGCAGCGGAATCAGATCCGCCAGTGAACGCACGATCGCATCAGGAGCGGCGTCCGTCGTCAGGCAGTCGTCCACCGTGGCTTCGCCCGTGAGCACCAGAATGGAGTGGGCCCGGGTGCCCCGGGCGATGGCGATGTCGGTATAGAGCCGGTCTCCGATAAAGGTCAGGTCGGCTTCCCGGCAGCCAGTCTGCTTCAGGATGTAGTCCAGGCAGGTGCGGGTCGGCTTCCCGAAGGAGGGCCCGGTCACGCCCGTCGAGCGCTCAATGAGCGCCGCCATGGAGCCGGCGTCCGGGATGAAGCCGCCCTCCACCGGGCAGTTGTAGTCCATGTTGACCAGGTAGAGCGGGCGGCCCGCCCGCAGCAGGTCGCAGGCCACGACGAGCTTGGCGTAGGTCAGCGTCGTGTCAAAGCCGAGCACGACATAGTCCGCCCGGGGGTCGTCGGAGACGATGCCGGCCCCGGCGAAGGCGGCATGCAGCTGGGGCGTGCCGACGACCCAGGCCGTCTCCCCGGCCCGTTCGCGGCCCAGCCAGT
Organism: Bacillota bacterium; assembly: GCA_030055235.1. Lineage (GTDB taxonomy): Bacteria > Bacillota > Clostridia > Saccharofermentanales > Fastidiosipilaceae > JAEZYR01. The sequence goes on along the minus strand of JASGUW010000065.1, from coordinate 10,894 downwards.
CGAGTGCGACGTCCGTCGACATCAGGAAATCGCGGCGGGAGGTCGGGATGCCGAAGCCCGCCAGGCGCTCCAGATAGTCCTCCGGGGCGCGCGAGGAGTTGTTGGTAAACCAGATGTAACGCTTGCCCGCGGTGGCTGCGGCCGCCAGGAAGTCCTTCGCAAAAGGAAAAAGTGTGCCGCCCAGATAGATCGTGCCGTCCATGTCGAGCACGAAGCAGCCGGTGCCGGCGAGGAGCGCGGCGAGTTTGTCCGGGGGCGTCAGCAGCTCCGCCAGGCGCGGGTGCGACTCATAGTCGTGGATCTTCATGACGATCTCAGGGGGCTGTGCGGAGCGGGCGGTCAAGTTGAATGCGAAGTCGTGCCATGGGACGGGTACCTCCTGACGTCCGGGGAGCCTCACAGATAAATATATCTGATGATAGCAAAGGGACCGCCTCCGTGCCCGGAAGCGGCCCCTATTATTTTTCCGGGCAGGTGACCCGGTGCGTGTCAGGCGAGTGTCAGACGAGTGTCAGGCGGGTGTCAGGCGCTATTGGGCCGGCTCGAACAGCGGCAGATCCGCGTAATCGATCGCTACGTAGCGGCTCTGGGTCTCATCCATGTAATCACCGAACGCGATCACGAGCGGAGACTGGTCGGTCAGATGCCAGGCAAAGATCATGTCCTTCGTCGCGTCCGGCTCAATCTCCCTGCCGTACTCGTTGTAGTCGACGATATCGCCCGAGTAGTCGAGCTCGTGACTGATGCCGTGCTGGTAGACCTGGATGTCGGCGGCGCGCCAGACGGAGGAGTCGCTGTCCTCCCCGTTGGTCCAGGCGAAGTGGAGAAGCAGCACTTCGATCGGATCGCCCTTTTCCGACAGGATCGGGATCAGCTCCACGCCCTGCCAGATAAAGCTGTGCTTGCCGATCTCAAACTCTTCGCCGATCTCCAGATTTGTCTCCGGCGCCGCCCAGTCCGCCGGCGTTCTGCCAGCCCAGTGCGCCGGCTCTTCCGTCGTCGGCACATCAAGGGGTGTGATCTCAAAGACCGCCTCGAGCTCGCTGTCCAGATCCGTCATCTCCGTGATGGAGAGGTGGATCGGGGCCTCCGGATCCGCGATTTCGTAGCAGATCTGGATGCCGCGCAGGGTGGCGCCGGGCAGCACCTGGGCAAAGGTCGGCGAGGGATCGGAGGCGTCGCCGCCCATGACGACCGAGAGGTCTTTGTCGTCCTGCTGTACCTGAATCCAGTACATGCCCAGGGCCTGGCGCGGCGTGTCGCTGTAGTTCGTCCAGTCGAAGGTGAGGCGCAGTGCCTGGCTGCCATCCTCCTGCACGATGCGGTGGATGCCGCGGAAGAGGATTTCCGACTGCGGGAATTCAAGCGGCTCATAGAGCGGCAGGCCGCCCACTACGACGGGCTCGTAGTCGCCCATCACTTCGAGCCGGAGCGGCTCAAGGAGCAGATACTCTGTCTGCCAGTCTACGTAGGTCTCCATGGTCAGGATGACGGGGTAGTCGTCGCGCAGGATGAAGTCGATGTCGATGCCCGTGAGTGTCTCCCCGGGCTCCACCTCCTGATAGATCAGCTGGTCTTCGGTCGGAAGCAGGTGCCCGAAGAACTGTGTGCCAAGCCCCCGCTGCAGTGCCTGGATGTAGAAGATATCGGCCAGGCTGGCTGCTTCGTCGCCGTTGTTGGTCCAGCTGAAGCTTGTGCTCAGGAGAACCTTGCCCACCAGCTCATAGTCTTCCGGTGGCAGGTACATGATCTTGGCCTTCTCAACCGTCAGCGTCTCACCGCCGACATCGAACGGCTCACCGATCTTTATGGGCTTCTGACCCGGGAAGAAGGTGTCTACGATTTCGGCATGGAAGGAATCCGCCTGGAGCCGCTCGGGCGCTGCGCCCGGCAGCAGCGTTGCCGTGTACCCTCCTGAGCCATCTCCTGTCTCCAGAGAGAACTCCACCGGTGCCTCTTCGTCTTCCAGGATGAAGGCGTACTGCAGTCCGTAGAGTGTCGATCCCGGCATCAGGGCGCTGATCGAGGGTTCATGGTTGATGTAGTCACCAAACGGAATGGCGTCGAGTTCCGTGCCGTTCTGGGTCGCGCTGACAAAGAAGGTGTCGTCCGCCGAGCGGATGTCGCGGTTGGTGGAATGCCAGTCCAGAACCAGCTTCAGCGCCGTCTCCCCTTCGTAGGTAGGCACGCGGCTGATGGAGCGGAAGGTGATGAGCTGGCCGCCGATATCCATCTCTTCGTCCAGCGGGAGGCCGGTGTCGCCGTCGTCCGGGTCGTCGTCGTCCGGGTCGTCAGACTCTGTGGCTTCCGTGGGCTCATCCGTTTCGGTGGGTTCTTCCGTTTCAGTGGGCTCTTCGGTTTCTGTGGGTTCTTCGGTCTCTGTGGTTTCTGTGGGTTCTTCAGTTTCTGTGGATTCTGTGGGTTCTTCGGTTTCTGTGGGTTCCGTGGGTTCTTCAGTTTCTTCGGGATCTTCGTCCCCCGGCACCGGATCGATCTCTTCGAGTTCGTCGAGCGGCAGCTCAAGGTAATGCAGGGACTCAGGATTACGGGCTGCAAACAGGATTACGGCCTGGTTCTCCGTCCGCAGCTCGAGGCCCAGCTGAACATTCTCCAATTTCTCACCAGGTGCGATGGCCGTCATCAGCGCCACCCGGTCGGTGATCTCAGGATCATCCAGCGGCCAGAGGCTGGCGCCGTCCTGAACGGGCATGAGGTCTAAGGCGCCCATGAGCATAAGATCTTCGTCAGACAGATTTTCGACGTCAAAGCGTACAAGCAGCACCTGCTTCGTGACCTCTTCTCCATCCGTCTCCGTCTCATACTCAAGCAGGCCGACTTCGTTCAGCACATAGCTGCGCCCTTCGAGCTCAAGTGTGTCGCCAATATCGAAGGAATCATAGGCGGTATAGAAGGGCAGAGCCTCCCCTGTCAGCCATTCTCTGGGCTCATCCGTCTCTTCAGCTTCCGCAGGCCTGAGCGTAAACTCCAGCGGCTCTGCCTCATCGTCGCCCTCGAGCACTATGCTGAACTCAACGGGGCTCTCTTCGTCGAGAAGCGTAAAGCCGTACTGCAGTCCCTCAATCCAGGAGCCCGGCAACAGCGGGATGGCGTAGGGGCGGAAATCAAAGGCGTCGGCCATGATGACTTTAGCGAGTTCGCTGCCATTCTGACTTGCCGATACCGTGAAGAATTCCGTGGCCGCCCCCACCGTCTCCGCAGTCATGTTCATCCAGTTCAGGCCAATGCGCAGGGCGGGTGAGCCAAAGTAGTCTTCGATACGGTGGATGTCGGTGAACATCAGCACATGCTCGTCGAAGAAGAAGGGGGCTTCAAGCGTAAGTCCTGCAACATCGAACCCTTCCGGGGTATCGTCGTCGTCGGAAGACTCCGTGGGCTCGTCGGTTTCCGTGGGTTCTTCGGTCTCGGTGGACTCAGTCAGCTCCACGGTCTCCGTTGTTTCTTCGCCTGCATCAGACTCATCCGGCTCCGTTTCTTTCACCGTCGTCTCACTGGTCTCGGAAGTGTCAGTCGGATAGGTCGGGAGGGGCGGTGCGTCAGGGTCAATCGGCGCGAAGTCCTCCGGCAGGCCCTCCATATCGCCGATCTGTACAACCGCGAAGTGCTGCTCATCGTCGCCCATCCAGGGTGTCAGCATGATCAGGAGGTCGCTGCGGTCGCGCAGTATCAGGGCTTCCTGTACACCTTCAAGCAGCTCTCCCGGCTTGACTTCCTCATTTCTCTTGTCGTGATCAATCTGATCGGTGAAGAAGTCATAGTCGAGCTCGAGTCCCTGCTGGAAGGCGCGCAGAGTAAACTCTGACCACCAGGGATGGGATTCTTCGTCCTCGTTGCGCCAGTCAAAGGTCAGTGCGACCCGCGGCTCGCCATATGCTTCAAAGATCTCGACATCACGCCAGATAACGAAATGGCCGCTGACTGCCAGCGGTCGATCCATGACGAGATCGCGCGGATGCGGATCATAGGGCTGATCCAGGCGGGTGGAGAATTCGCCCGCTTCTTCGCTCAGCTCCATCTCGGACGGCTGCAGCTCAAAGGTCTGCTGCTGATCCTGGTCGAAGCGGAGGCCGAATGTCAGCTCGACCGGCTCGTTCTCGTCCTCCAGTCCGATGCCGTACTCCATGCCAAGCAGTGTGTAGCCCGGCAGCATGGCGGACATGTAGGCCACCGGCTGCAGGGCATCGGAAAGCATGAGGGAAGAGAGGGACTCGCCATTCTGGGTGGCATCGAAGCTGAACTCCGAACTGAAGGTCCTGATTTCGTCTCCGCTGAGCGACCAGTCGAGGACGAACTTCACGGCCTTATCGCCGGTCCAGGTCTCGACAAGTTTCACATCACGGAAGATAACCGTCTGATCCTCAAAGACAAACGCTTCATTCAAAGGCAGCCCGGCAACTACTTGCGGTTCGGGCTCTGTCGTTTCTGTTTCTTCGGGCTTTGACGTTTCCGTTTCTACGGGTTCCGTCTCCGTCGGCTCCACGGTCGTAGGCTCCGATGTGGTCTCCGTCGCCTCTGCTGTCTCCGTTGTCTCAGGAGCTTCCGCCGTCGTGGTCGCTTCTGTTGTTGCCGGCGCAGCTGTGGTGGGCGCAGCTGTGGTCTCCGGCGACTTTGTTGTTGTCGGCTCCGGCTTCAACGTCGTCGCTACTGTCTGACTTCCAGGTGAGGCTTTGGGCGTAGTGCCTTTACTTGAACCCTGACATGAGGCAAGCATGCTGCCCAGCAGCGCAAGGCCCAGGAGCCAGGCAACCCATTTCCGTTTTTTCATACTCAGCAATCTCCTCTTTCTGATTTCTGGACGTCGGTTAGGCATCCGGGAAACAGCAGGCACGGCGTCTGAATCTGCCGCGACAGGGCGGAGCCCGGAGATGGCGGGGGCCTTCGCCGGACAAGCTACATGACCAGGACTATGGTTCAGAGCAAAAACGATATCGGGTCAACTGTCGTTTTCCATACAGTTTAGCAGAAACAATACGCCGAACCGCCCCCGCTTATGAAGATCAGAAGCCGCCGATCAGAAATGATTGGACATGGCGCGTTTACCGAAAGGGTTTTCGGCATTACGGCATTACGAAAGGGTGCTCGAAGGTGAAAGGGTCTTAGTAATGAGGGTATTTACTATTCAGTACATGCATTCTGCAAGATATGCGTTCCGTCTTCCGAAAGAGCGGAAAGCCAGGGGAAAGGAGATGCAGGATGGGGTCGCGCACGCCGCTGCGCGGAGCGCAGGGTCAAAACAGCGTGGAATCCAAAAATGATTTGGATTCCAGGCTACTTTGACCACGGAAGGCCTGTTTCTGGTCAAGATCACGTGTAATGGCAAAAGCGATTGCCATTTCAGCTTAAGTTGACCACGAAGGGCCGCGCGCGCCGATGCACGGCGCGCAGGGTCAAGATCACGTGTAATGGCAAAAGCGATTGCCATTTCAGCCTAAGTTGACAGCTGGAGGAAGCTCTTCCCGTCTAATCCACAAAACAGACTCAGCGCCCCAGCTGCCAGCAGGCAGGCAATAAGGGATAGTAAAAAGCGTTTGCCGTAGCGGACTTCCTCTGTTTAATCGCCCTTTTTCAATCGTCCTCAAGGACGGCCAGAAGTTTGTTTCTTGCCTCAGCGACGGATTCTTCATTCAGGATCGCAAAGTACAGATTCCATCCCGGCATCATGTAGGAGGGCAGACCCATTTGCCCGGTGGCTTTGATGGAGGTGGCGTTCACAGTCCAGGTGCCGCCATTGTCAATCTGCTCCTGAATGATGGCGCGAATCACATGGTCCGGCAAATCCGTTATGAAAGAAGCGCTCAGCTGCTCCAGCAGGGCACCGAACCTGGTCAATTGATAGGGCTTAATAACTTCATTGATGATGCCCCTGATCACGCGGGTCTGATTCATGCCACGGTCGAAGTCGCCGCGTGGCAGATGGTAGCGTTCCCGCGAATACATCAAAGCACGCTTACCATCTACTCTCAATTGACCCACGGGATAGTGGTATGCGCTAGTGAATTCATAGGGGTTGTCGATCGTGATCCCGCCGAGCAGATCAACCAGCTCTTCCAGTGTGCTGAAGTTGACTTTTACATAGTAATCAATTGGCATGCCCATGGCGTTGGCTACAGATTTTTTGGTCGCCTCGACCCCCAGAGAGCCGGCATGCGTCAGCTTGTCCTTATAACCCGTTTCGGCAAGGGTTACATAGGCATCACGTGGGACCGGCACCATGAAGAGTTCGTTTTTCTGCGGGTTGACCGCCAGAACGATGTTCACATCCGAATTGGACTTCCTGGTGATATCTCCGTAGCAGTCCATTCCCGATATGATCATGGTAAACGGCTCGGCACCAGATGTAAGTCTGGACCCGTAATCCGTATATTCCCCTCTTTCAGGATCCCTCCTAGGTATGCGTTCGATACGCTCGCCCGTCGTTGTCGTACTCTCCGTCCCCTCAGGCTCATCGTCCCCATCCGTTACATCCGGCAGGTTGATGTAATCATTTTCCATACCGGCCGTCAGGCCCGTCAGCACATCAGGGTTTGTTGAGGCCAGCACACGGGTGTCAGTATTGAAGCCTGAGCGGGTCAGGCGGATGATTTCGCGAAAAGCTTCATCAATAAAGATCAGCTCTTCTCTGCCGTCATACAAAGCTTCCACCAGATCCGGATAGTTTGAGTAAATCCTCAGAGCGTAGTCTTTATTGTTGGGCAGCAGTTGTGTCAGCACCGCCTGACACTCATCATTCACCAGCGCTACATTAACCGAATCCACTTCCTCCGCCGTTTGATAGGAGCTGCCATTCATGACGATCACGGAGTAGTCATTCTCTTCCAGTGATGTGGATACCTTGTCAATCAGGCGATTGACGTCACGCAGTACCAGAGTCCCGACGATGTAGACGCCAAATGAAATCAGCACCAGGGCGGCGGCGGTCAGCAGCTTCCAGGTCTTCTTTTTTGTCAGGAGCAAAGAAAGGACAGCAGCCAGTAAAACCATCACCGTCAGAATAAGAAGGACAGCATATTTGGTCGGCAGGAGCTGCGACATAAGCACATAAACCGTGAAGACGGTGGATGCCAGAAAATAGACTGCGGCCAAGATCACCCGCAGGATGTCTTTCGGTATTTTTACGGTCGGCATGTACTTCTCCCTGAGATTTTCTCTATTCGGCCGCCTGCTGCCATTTATCGATCAAAAGGCTCCTGTTTTCGTTTTTTGAACTTTATGCGAAAGAGTCCTCTGAGCGGATTTCGCCCTTCCTTCCTGCTCCTGTCATCAGACGGAGCAGAAGCTCCGGGAAAGAAGCCACGACCTTGAGTTTCGTCGTCTGCCGGCTGGAGCGCGTCCGGGATCATCTGATCCAGCAGAACCCGGCGGGGATTAGTCTCCGTCAGTTTCTCATACTCTGTGGCATCTACCAGCTGGCTTAGTTTATAGAGTGCCTCTTTTTGATTCGGCGAACGCATTTCCGTGTTGTGGGCATCCGTGGCCACGACATGATACAGCCCGTTGCGCAGAAAATAGTTGAGTGCTTCCTGTTCTTTTGCTGTAGCGTTCAGGCTGCTCAGGTTGAGCTGCAGCAGGCAGCCGGCACCTACCAGTGCGGCAAACGACGGCGGGTCCTGCTGGGCGTAGCGGTAGCGCTCCGGATGCGAAATGATCGGAATGTATCCCAGCAGCTGGATGCGGTAGAGGATTTCTTTCGCATAGTATGGCTTGGTCAGAAAGGGCAGCTCAATCATCACATAGCGGCTGTTGTTCAGGCTGAGCAGTTCGCCTCTTTTCAACATCTGCGGTGTCTGGGCCTGCAGCTGAATCTCGTGGCCGGGATAGAAGTTGAAAGACAGATTCATTTCCCGCGCCAGAGCTGTCAGGCGGGAAACCCCTTCTTTCACGACGTCCACCGGGACTTCATAGCGGCTTGGGTCATGGTGCGGCGTAATGATGATGTCGGTATAGCCTGCTTCGGCATACTGCCAAAGCATCTTCATCGTCATATCAAGGTTCTGTGCGCCGTCATCAACACCCCAGAGCACATGTGTATGCAGATCCACCATGCTTGGTCTGATCCTCCTTTTGTATTCACTGATTATAGCCAAATCGTTCCCTGTCTGACGCGGGAAGCCTGTTAAAAAGCAGCTGTCTTTTGCTATGCAGCAGTAGTTTCAGGGTGAAAACACGTGCTCCGGACTGTCCGGAAACGCTATGATAGACGCAAAAGCCGCATACGGAGGTAGCCCCATGACAGACAGACAGCCACTCGTACCAGCCGTTTCGCATCCGCGCATTCTGGTCGCGGCGCCGGACAATGAGCTCTGGAATTCCTTTCTACTGCCACAGCACAAGCAGCGCATCGCCACCATCGGCGAGGTCAGCTGGAACCCGCTCGCACGGGAGTGGACACGGGAGGAGCTGGCAGCCCAGCTGCCCGGCCACGACGTCGTCATGACCACCTGGTCGGCTAAGCGGCTCGACGCGGAGCTCCTCGCCGCGGCTCCGGAGCTCAAGCTGGTAGCGCATCTGGGTGGTTCGGTCGCTGATGTGACTTCGCCTGAATTATATGCACGCGGAATCCGCGTCATCACGGCCAATCGCGCGTTTGCCCAGTCGGTGGCCGACGGTGTGATCGCCTATATCGGGGCGGCGGCCAGGCAGATTCCCCAGTATCACGCCCGGGTGCTCAGCGAGGGCTGGCGCACGGAGACCTACCGTAACTCCGGCCTGCTTGACAAGCGCGTGGGGCTGGTCGGCTTCGGGGCCATCGCCCGCGAACTGGTCCCGCTGCTGCGGCCCTTCAACACGACGATTCTGGCTTACGACCGCTATGTTGATGCGAAAGAGATGGAAGCATACGGCGTGCGGGCGGCGGGGCTGGAGGAGATTTTTTCGTCATGCGATATCGTTTCCCTGCATTTGCCCAGGACGCCGGAGACACACGGACTTATCGGGCAGGAGCTGCTGGATCTGTTGTCCGACGATGCGATCTTCATCAATACCGCGCGGGCGGATGTGGTCGACGAGGCGGCGCTGAACCGTACGCTGACCGGGCGGCCGATCCGGGCCCTGCTGGATGTGCACCACCAGGAGCCGCTGCGGGCGGATTCGCCGCTGCGGCAGGCTGAGAACGTCATTTTGATGCCGCATATGGCGGGGCCGACGATCGACCGCCGCCCGGTCTGTGCCCAGATCGTGATCGAGGATCTGGAGCGCTGGACGCGGGGCGAGGCGCTCAGGGAGGAAATCGGCCCCCGGACGGCATCGCGGATGACGCAGGAGGGGCACTACTGGCAGACGCCGCAGGGGGAATAGCGCGGCTTTGCGGGTTGACGATGGGGGGTTCGCATGTGAAGCATCTGTCCGGGTGTTGCCGGGCGGACCCTGTGGCTGCTCCCCCCTGAACTGCTTAGGCGAGACCAGCGGCACTGTTCAGTCCCGGTAAGGTAGGCATTGCATAGTCATTCGACTTTTGGAGTTGTGTCAGCTTTTCCTGACACAACTCGTTTTTTTGTCCAATTCGAGGGTGAAATGGTCAACTTTTGGAGGTGTGTCAGCTTTTTCTGACATAACTCGATTTTTTGTCCATTTCGAAGGTGAAATGGTCAACTTTTGGAGTTGTGTCAGCTTTTTCTCTCTGCCAATAAAGATGTCAATATCAAGAGCTCAATTGAGTAGTAGAGACAACACGGATAGATCGGCTCTGACATTAGCACAATGTTCTGGACAGGCAGGCAGAAAGCAAACTCACCCTAACTTGGTGGTGCACGGAGAACGGTATGAATCGGAAAATCCTCTATTATTGGCACCGCAATTTCAATGACTCGGGCAAGTCCATCGTATGGGAGGCATCGGTGCCTATACTTCCAGCAGCAGACATCATGCTCCCATGATGAGGTGGAGTCTGAGAACAAACTGAGGAAGCATAAGTACAGGTACTTCGCCCAATCATCTTGCTCAGCGGGTACTCTTCCCCAGAAGCCGCAGATGTCTCCAGGCTCCATTGAAATTGACGCCGGTTTTGTGAACCTGGAATGCCATGAGCAGCAGATCATGGATCCTTTGACTCATACCCCTAACTCCTTCATCTCTCGAACGGTATCCGTGCAGATTTTTCATCTTCATTCAATGTGAACGACCTTCGGCGGCTGCTTTATGACCTGAAAGGAGTCGTGTCATGAGAATCACAAACCATAGTCATCCGATCTATCTGGTCGTATGCCTTAGTCGGTTTTCACGTTCCCATTTCAGAGCAGCACAGCAAGTGTCGCCCGCACGACTGCTTCCTATCAATTCGTTTGCCGCCGCTTTGCGAGAAACAAATAAAAAGAGAAAGCGGCGGTGCGGACTACCAGGTAGAGCTAATTGGTGTGGACGAGTTTCTCTGTTTCTGCACCAATTCCAGGGCACCAGCGCAATTTTGTCCACCCTTGGACACTACAGCAAGTGTCGCCCGCACGACTGTTTCCTATCAATTCGTTTGCCGCCGCTTTGCAAGAAACAAATAAAAAGAGAAAGCGGCGGTGCAGACTGCCAGGTAGAGCTAATTGGTGTGGACAATTTTTTCGTTCCTGCCCCGATTTCGGGGCACCAGCGCATTTTTTCACTCCTGGACAATTTTTTCGCTCCTGCCCCGATTTCGGGGCACCAGCGCAATTTTTGTCCACCCCTGAACAATTTTTTCGTTCCTGCCCCGGTTTCAGGGCACCAGCGCAATTTTTGTCCACTCCTGGACAATTTTTTCGTTCCTGCCCCGATTTCGGGGCGCCAGCGCAATTTTTCCCTATTGTGTCAAGCCCGAAAGCCCTGTGTATCAGTGCTTTGCGGGAACGGGGTTTGAGTGATTCCAATGGAACGAGCCGGAGATTACGGACAAAGCAGCACTCCAGATGGCATT
>JASGUW010000064.1 GCA_030055235.1 Bacillota bacterium | reverse complement strand
CCCCGATTCGGGGCAGGAAAGAAAAAATTGTCCAGGGGTGGACAAAAATTGCGCTGGTGCCCCGAAATCCGGGCAGGAACGAAAAAATTGTCCAAGGATGGACAAAAATTGCGCTGGTGCCCCGGAGGCGGGGCAAGATGGACTGAAATGGTAATCGGTTTTGCCATTACACGCTGTTTTGACCAGAAACAGGCCTCCTGTAGTCAAAGTAGCATGGTATCCAAATCGTTTTTTGGATTACGCGCCGTTTGACCATGCGCGGCGTGCGCAACCTCTGCCATCCGTATGACTGGCTCACCCGCGTTCTGACATCTCTAACGTGCATCCATGCAGGTGAAATACACTACACTGGTAGCTTCCGGCCAATGGTGGTATTCGAAATCACTCACAGAAATGAGATTCCAGATGTCCCTTCTACCATTTCGCGCATCCCCGGATCGTACTTATGTGTGGCCAATCTCTCAGAAAGAACGATGGTCTTACTACTCCACTAAAACGCAGTGTCCTCCATTCTTCCACTGCCCTCCCTCTTTCACTATCCTGCCCTGCCACAACCCCTGCGTCACTGCCCGCACACAAACGACGATAAGACAGCGACGAACCACGATAAAGCGACGACGAGTCAAAATAAAACCACGATAAACGGCGATGAGCGACAACGAACGACGACGATCCTCAACAAACCGTGATACACCATACAAAAAAACCAAAATTCGCTTATTCGCTCCTTCGCTCATTCACTCCTTCGCTCACTCCCCCACCGCGCCCCGGCCGGTCAGCCAATTCCGACAGAAATCGTTCACACATATTGTCTTAACATTCCACGGCAAATGGTAAACTCAAATTCATAATGAAACGGAATCACTACAATCCATGATCCGGCGGTATCTGCGCCCGGAACTCGCGCTTCTAAGCTTTGGCCTGACGATGAAGTTTCTCGGCTCGGTTGCCGAGCTGGTCATCCCGATGCTGCTTGCCGACATGCTCGACGAAGTCGTGCCGACCGGCAACCGCCGCGCCATCTGGCTGCAGGGCGGCCTGATGCTCCTCTTCGCCGTCCTGGCCCTGGTCGGCAACATCGTCGCGAACCAGAATTCCGCCCGCGTGTCCTCGCGCGTCACCCGCCGCATCCGCCACGACCTCTTCACCCGCACCCTCCACCTCAGCCAGCATCAGGTCGACCGCATCGGCATCCCCTCCCTGGAAACCCGCCTGACCAGCGACACCTACCATGTCCACCAGATGATCTCGCGCCTGCAGCGCCTCGGCGTGCGCGCCCCGATCCTGCTGCTCGGCGGGCTCGCCTTCACTGTCGCCCTCGACCCGGTCCTGGCCCTCAGCCTCATCGTCCTGCTGCCCTTCATGGGCGCCGCCATCTACCTCATTGCCCGCCGCGGTCGCCCCCTCTACAACCAGCTCCAGGCCAATGTCGACCTGCTGACCCGCCGCGTCCGCGAAACCGTCACCGGCATCCGCATCATCCGCGCCCTGGTCACCGAGCGCTCGGAGCGCGCCCGCTTCGCCGGCGTCAACCAGACCGTCTCCGCCTCTGAGCGCCGCGCCGCCTACAACATGGCGCTGACCAACCCCCTGATGACGCTGCTGCTGAACATCGGCCTGGCTCTGGTCCTCCTGATCGGCGCCTGGCGCATCAACCGCGGCCAGATGGAGTTCGGCGTCATCATCGCCTTCCTGACCTACTTCACCATCATCACCAGCTCCATGATTGCCGTCACCCGCATCTTCGCCATCTACAACCGCGGCATCTCCTCCGCCGAACGCATAGAGGAGATTCTCACACTTCCGGATGAGGATGAATGCATGCGAAGCTCCAGCCCCTCGTCCGCCCACAGTGCAGCGGCCGCCATCGAGTTTCGCAACGTTTCTTTCTCTTATGATGGCAAGCATGACCAGCTGGAGGAGATCAACTTCCGGCTTGAGCCCGGCCAGACCCTGGGCATCATCGGACCGACGGGTTCGGGGAAATCGACGCTGCTTCTGCTGCTGCTGGGCCTTTACCCTGATTATCGTGGCGAAATCTTCCTGGACGGCCGCGAAAACCGCAGCTGGTCCCGCCAGGAGCGTGCCCGTCTCTTTGGCGTCACCTTCCAGAACGACTTTCTCTATCGCGACAGCGTGCGGCAGAATGTCGGTTTCGCCCGCCAGGTGACGGAAGAGGACATCGTCCGCGCCGTCTCCGATGCCCGCGCCGCCGACTTTGTCGCGGAGAAGGCGGGCGGTCTGGACTTCGAGCTCGGCGTCCGTGCCGCGAACCTCTCCGGCGGCCAGCGCCAGCGCCTGCTGATCGCCCGCGCCCTGGCCACCCGCCCCCGCATCCTGATTCTGGACGACGCCTCCTCCGCCCTGGACTACCGCACCGATGCCGAGCTGCGCCAGGCCCTGCGCGAGCACTACGCCGGCGCCACCAGCGTCATCGTGGCTCAGCGCATCAGCTCGATCCAGCATGCCGACCTCATCCTCCTGATCGAGGACGGCCGCATCGCCGCCTCCGGCAGCCACGCCGAGCTGCTCGCAGCGAGTCCCGCCTACCGCGAAATCGCGGCCTCCCAGATGGGCGCGGCCGCCGCAGGACTTTCCTGATGGCCGCCCCCGGGACCGATACGCGCGGCCGCGGCGCCGCCCGCCAGACGCCCCGCGACCTGGGCGACGTCCGCCGCGGCCTCTGGCGCTACCTGCGCGGACACCTGCCGCAGTTCGCGCTCTCGCTCGGCCTGATCCTGGTCGCCAACGTCCTGGCGCTCTTCGGCCCCCGCCTGGCCGGTCAGGCCATCGACGCCATGGGCCCTGGCTCGCGTGCGGTCGGAGCCAGCAGTGTCGGCCAGGTGCCCTTCGCAAAAGTCATTCACTATTGTGTGTTGATGCTGCTTGTGCACGCCCTGCAGGCGGGGCTGGTCTATGTCAACGCGCGGCTGATGGTCTGGCTCTCCCAGAGCCTGGTCCAGCGCATGCGCCAGGACCTCTACGACCGCCTGATCCGCCTGCCCATTCCCTGGTTTGACCGCAAGCAGACCGGAGAGATCATCTCCCACATGACCTACGACATCGACACCGTCAACGCGTCGCTGTCGAACGACATCATCCAGATCGGCGGCGCCCTGATCACGGTGACGGGCTCGCTGGTGATGATGCTCGCGATTTCCTGGCAGCTGTCGCTGGTCTTCGCCTTCACCGTCCCGATTTCGATTCTGTTTACGCGCTACCGGGCGCGCCTGGTCCATCCGCTTTTCCGTGAGCGCTCCGCCCGTCTGGGCGAGCTCAACGCCTATGTTGAGGAGATCATCAGCGGCCAGCGCGCCATCCGCGTCTATCACCGCGAAGCTGCCTTCGTCGACCGCTTCGACCGCTACAACCAGGCCGCCGTCGACGCCTACTACCGCGCCGAGTTCCACGGCACCATGACCGGCCCCTTTGTCAGCTTTATCAACAATATTTCGCTTTCGCTGGTCTCTCTGGCCGGCGCCTTCCTCTATCTGGGCGGTTCGATCACGCTGGGGCCGCTGTCCTCCTTCGTGCTCTATTCGCGGAAGTTCTCCGGCCCCATCAACGAGGTCGCCAACATCTTCGCCGATCTGCAGTCGGCGGCCGCGGCGGCCGAGCGCGTCCTCCATCTCCTGGACGAGGAGCCCGAGCCCGCCGACCCGCCGGGCGCGCTTGCCTATGCCGAGCCGCGCGGCCATGTGCGCTTCGAGGATGTCAGCTTCTCCTACCTGCCGGGCGTGCCGGTTCTGGAGCGGGTGAGTTTTGAGGCGAAGCCCGGCGAGATCACCGCCATCGTCGGCGAAACCGGCGCCGGCAAGACGACCATCATCAACCTGCTGATGCGCTTCTACGAGCCGTCGTCGGGCGTGATCTGGCTGGACGGGGTGCCGGCGACTCAGCTCGAGCGCGATTCGGTGCGCCGGGCCTTCGGCATGGTGCTGCAGGACACCTGGCTTTTTGATGGGACGGTGCGCGAAAACCTGACCTACGGCCGCCCCGGCGCTTCTGATGCCGAGATCCGCGAGGCCGCCCGCGCCTGCCACATCGACCGCTTCATCGAGCAGCTGCCCCAGGGCTACGACACCCGCCTGACCGGCGGCGGCCGCCAGATTTCCCAGGGGCAGCGCCAGCTGCTGACGATCGCCCGCGCCATGCTGACCCGGGCGCCGATGCTGATCCTGGACGAAGCTACGAGCCACGTCGACACGCGTACCGAGCGCCGGATTCAGGACGCGATGCGGCGGCTGATGGAGGGGCGCTCGAGCTTCGTCATCGCGCATCGGCTGTCGACGGTCGAGCACGCCGACCGCATCCTGGTGATTTCGGGCGGCCGCCTGGTCGAGCAGGGCACGCACGCCGAGCTGCTGGCGGCGGGCGGCCACTACGCCGATCTGTACGCCGCGCAGTTCGAGTGACGCGCGCGCGGCTGCGCGGCGGGCGGCGGGCGGCGCGGCGGTCAGACAATCAATCTCGCTGCTCGAGGTGAAGGCGGAACTGCACCTTACAGGTACCAGTTCTATGTCCTGCGCTCCAATGGCAAAAGGGTAAACTTCAGGAGAACTCCCGTTTCATCGAACATCTACTCTTGGACACCCGTTATCCCCGATACATACACACTGGGGGTCGATATCTACGATGCGACAGGGAATAAGGTTACCCAAGAAAAGACAATCACAATTTTACCGACTCAATAAATCATTGTACGAGCATTTAAGTATAAAGGAGGGTCGTATCGAAAAACGCATCCTCCTTTTTCTTAGTGTTAGAGATGGTGCTCCAAATATAGGGACAAGTTTTCTGGGAAGATAACACAGCTATGGCATACCGTTCAAAATGAGTTGGTTGTATTGATGTCAAAAGAAATCTGAGGTTCGTTCCTCCCATATGCTTTTTGGGGATCAAACTTAGATTGGTGAAATGGGTCAAAAATCGCTCGGCGTTGACAGAAAAAAGGGAGACCTCGCAAGGACTCCCCCGATCACAGGCCCCACGAGCTTCTGCGACCTATTCACTATGTGAAGTATATCGTGTTCGCTACTATTATCAACAGCGATATGCCTTTGAACAGTGAAAGAAAGCGACACCTCTCTTTTGTAAATCATAATAGGACAATTCGTAGACTAAAAAGATAAAGATAAGATGGACATGTTTATGATAATTTAGATCAACAAAGAAATATGGCACTGTAAGATAAATATATCATGGTCATTCTTTCCACAAAATCGCTTGTTCCGTTCTGGCAGTGGGTGCTGCAGTGGCACTATACTTTACGCTTGAGGATGTGTTTGGACGGCAAACCGTAAGCTGGCTGTGCAATGTGGGTGCAGCTTCCGTTACGGCGGCAGTTTTTTCACTACAACGGTATAAAACTTGAACACTTCTTGTGGGAATTTATTAAATTCAAGTTCTTGCTGGTAGGTAAGCGGGTATGGCATTCCGAGAATTTTACAGGCAAGCTCAGCTAAGAAAGGCGGACGCTGTATCCCGTACGCAGGACTTGAAACCATAGGACCTTTGGTTGATGCTTTTTAGATGAGCGGCAGGGAAAAACAGTATCACATTTCCAGTGAGCTTGAATTGAAACTACAGGAGCTGCTTTCCATGCTGTGCTATTGCGCTCACGAATGCTCAAGCTGTGTTACATACATCGCTACACGGATTGATGATGACTGTTTGTTCTAGACAATCACAGGGTTTTATCAAAAGCAATACTGTCTTGCTATCCTCTTAAGATGATCCACCCGGCGCCTTTTTCAGATCAGCCCTGAAATGGCGGGCGAACTCCACCATGCCGTTCTGACAGCTGCCGATCTTGGCGACAGGGAGGAGATCCTCGACCGCCTCTGCGGTTCGGACGCCCTCAGCTGATGCCTTGCCACGGGTGCCATCCGTGTCGCAGGATCGACATCGTGTCTGCCTTCATCCGGAAGCAGGGTGCAACGCGGCGCTGAATGGTCTTGCCGGGAGCTGCCGTTTCCCGACAGATGACGATGCCGCCAGCCAGACTGCTGGAGCGAACACTTTGACCTGTCCGCAGTTAGCCCGCCCCGCCGCGGCCTTGAGGATTCTTTGCCTGCCACAATAACAACTCTGGTCCTGGCGCGAGTTGTCTGCATTTCCTGCAATCCGCAGACGCTGGCCCGTGAACTGTCGGACTCAGGTACTACAGACCATTGATATGTTTCCGCAGATGACTCATGTTGAATCCGTCGTAGCGATTAGGAAGAAATGAACTTCAACGTAGTTTTTCGCTCAGCTCATAAAGCTAAGATGTATAAGCCATCTGCTTAGCTCACTATTAGCTCACATATCACACAACGATAACAGAAGTAAGTACTACACCAAGCCTCTACATCGCGTTTTCTATTGATGCGGAGAGCGGGGCACGGTTCGTTGAACTGTAGGTGTGGTTTTTCATAGTTTCACATTATTTCTGCAAGAAATATTGGATATTCATATGAATCGAAGCCAGATGTAGACTTAAACTCCGGACAACAGAGCGTGCCAAAGGCAACAACACAACCAAAAGCAACGTATTTGGACGACCATACGAGACTAAATATCCTTCTACGATGTTCCATACTCCTTAGTATGTGAGATGCGAAAAGTGAAAGCTTACTTCCCCTCCGTTTATCCTAGAGACCATCTCCGTGTCTTCGCATTTTTTCATCTGCTCAAATAATAAAAAACAGCTCTGCAGCTATATGACTTTTCATTCTCCAGCCTCTTTACCTAATGCAAGTGTCCATGCAAAAAGGAACAAAACGATGCGAATAGTTCGACAAAGCAAAGAAAGCAGCTCTTCTCCTGGTTGTTGAACCTGTGTGGCTTTCCTATTTCTTTGTGGGCTCAAGATCACAATCACTGCGATCATCGAACCCTGCCTCAAACAGCGTCTTCCAAGTCACCCATGGAAGTGTCCACCTTTATGCAAACACCTATTGTTCGAACACGGCGCACCGACCACCTCTGGGAATCCGATAAAAAGCGAACTCTATAACTTGGGGCACGGTGTATACTTGAACTCACATCGGTCAGAACCAGCTTATTGGGAGGGATTGAAGTATGCAAGTTGTCAAACGAAGGTCTAAACAACTGTGGACTGCATTATTGTTTCTTCTGTTAACAGTAATTGTTGTACAGAGCAATCCGGCCAGGGTCAGTGCCGCCGCATATGCATCATTTGATAACCCTGCTAACCGCGGTGAATCGGTAGGTCTCAGGCGCGCAGCCTATTCCCTTGATGTAGAGATAAGCTGGGTGAGGCAGGGAGAAAATGCAGTCAATGTTGCCCGGAATTGGGGGTACAATATTCCCAACATCCCTTTGACAGAAGAATTCTATTTATTCAAAATTTCCTACCGTGTATATCAAACGAAATTAGACTCGTATCCTGCATCAAATAACGATTTAAAAGTTTATGTCGCTCCTGAAAGTCCTTATAACTCAAATACCCTGCTTAACGTCGCGGGTTTCGACTACAACTATGCCATCACGCCCGCCTCCGGATGGGTAAGCAAATGGATTGGCGTTGTGGCACCAAAAGGTAGCAACCCCTATCTGGTCTATACCTCTCCAGTAGATAATTCCCGGCTGGTCTGGCAGATAAAGACCGGCTATCCCCCACTCTCGATAGACTCCTTTGAAGTTGTTGGAGGTGAAGGTGCGCTGATTGCAGGCAATGAAATAACGATTGCGTGCAATGTCTCAGGGGGGTCGAATCAGTGGCCAACGCAGTTGTGGTTCGATTACTTCATTGAGCAGATCAGCTATGACGGCGAACGGACTGTTGCTGAAGGTTCTCGCCCTGGCAAGAATATTTCATTTGTTCCCGAAGAAGCCGGCGACTACTGCTTGCGTGTAATTGTTGCCAATGGGGACGAATTCATTGAAAAGCAATTTGAGTTTCAGGTTCGCAATCTAGATCCACTTGCTGTAGCCGTATTCCGCAGTGGCTGGTCCGATACTTATGATCTTGGCCAGACGATAGATCTTGCCGCTCGCGGCCAGGGTGGCGTCCCTCCCTACAGATACCAGTTCTATGTCCTGCGCTCCAACGGCGAACGGGTGAACTTCAGGAGAACTCCCGTTTCATCGAACATCTACCCCTGGACACCCGCTACTCCCGACACCTACACTCTGGGCGTTGACATCTACGATGCTGCGGACCAGAAAGTGACTCAGGAAAAGACGATAACGGTTAAAAACCCGGTACCTTTGTCCATAGCCACGTTCCGTACCGGTTGGTCAGACTCCTATGAACCTGGTCAGACGATTAATCTCGCCGCCCGTGGCGAGGGCGGAACAGCCCCCTACAAGTACCAGTTCTATGTCCTGCGCTCCAATGGCAATCGGGTGAACTTCAGGAGAACTCCCGTTTCATCGAACATCTACCCCTGGACACCCGTCACCTCCGATACCTATACACTGGGCGTCGACGTCTATGATGCAACGGGCCGGAAAGTGACTCAGGAAAAGACGGTCACCGTTAAGGCTCCAACGCCATTATCAATAGCCGTTTTCCGTGCTGGCTGGTCGGACACCTACAGGCTTGGTCAGACAATTGATCTTGCTGCCCGTGGCGAAGGCGGAACAGCCCCCTACAAGTACCAGTTCTATGTCCTGCGCTCCAACGGCGCACGGGTGAACTTCAGGAAAACCCCCGTTTCATCGAACATCTACCCCTGGACACCCGTTACTCCGGACACCTACACTCTGGGCGTTGATGTCTATGATGCGTCGGGCAAGAAGGTAACTCTGGAGAAGACGATTACGGTTTTGCCGGGGCAGTAGAATCTGTCGTCATCGCATTTGGCTAAGAGGGGGTCGTCTCGGATCGGGACGACCCCTTTCCAAATGGTACGTGGTATGACGGCTCGTATTAGAGTTATTTCCAGATGGGAGAAGCTTGTGTTTTCTTTCAGCCAAGCGGTGACATTTGGGTACTTGAGTCTGCAGAAAGCCACCCGATCAGCACCATGCATGTTTGAGATTGCATTTCATCCCGACGTGCACGAACCAATATAATATCGCACAGCAAACGGATACTGACGCGAAATCCTCATCTTATCGCTGTTTAATGGCTGTTTTGGTCTCTATTACTCACAACTATGCAGATATATCCGCGACGTTCATGAAACGGAGGAAGTAATCCTGTACAGATACAAAAGCAGATGCAGTAAATGACGATTTTGCACGTACTCAGAGGCTCGCGATGCTATTCCGAAGAGAAGGGCGCACGTCAGGAATGTCTTGCGATGAAAGAATGAAAAGAAAAGCGGCAGGCTGCTTCCTGATGGTCAACTTCGCGTAGAATGGCAAGTCCAATTGCCATTTCAGCCTATCTTGACCACGGAAGGCCTGTTTCTGGTCAATTTTGCGTGAAATGGCAAAACCGATTGCCATTTCAGGCCATCTTGACCACGGAAGGCACGATTCTGGTCAACTTAGCGTGAAATGGCAAATTCAATTGCCATTCCAGGCCATCTTGACCACGGAAGGCCTGTTTCTGGTCAACTTTGCGTGAAATGGCAGATTCAATTCCCATTCCAGGCCATCTTGACCTCAACAGAACCGCGCGCCGCTGTGTTTCGCACAGTTTCAAAACAGCGTGAAAAACAAAAACCATTTTTGGATATGATACAAAGATGAGCACAGAGGTCAGCATCAAAACCAGGGTGGTGGTGCTTGGATTAGATTAATCATACTTGTCCTCGACAGCAGAGTCTGGATTCTGTATCTTTCTCTTCAAGACATGCCAGCTTGTACCAATCACACTCGCCTATCTCCGCCGTTTTGCATTCACTTCCTTCACTTCAAGCTACAAACAGGGTCAATATCTACTAACATGGTAACGACAACCTCCAAATGGTGGCGCGTCAGGAATATCTGGATTCGGGTGAACATGCCACGAGGAATATGGCAAACGGTGAAAATCTGCTTTTGGCTTTGGGTGGTCAAAACAACGTGTAATCCAAAAAACGTTTTGGATATCAGGCTACTTTGGCCACAAAGGGTCCGATTCTGGTCAAAATAGCGTCTAATCCAAAAAACCATTTGGATACCAGGCTAACTTGACCACCAACCAACGTAAAAGCCTATGGTAGAAGGGCTTGGATTGCTCTGATA
>JASGUW010000063.1 GCA_030055235.1 Bacillota bacterium | reverse complement strand
AGATCAACAAAGAAAATCAACCCTTTTTGACATTTTACACCTACCACTCATTCTTTCTTGACGCCAAAACTGCAAAAAGCGAATTTTGATAACCCGATCGTATACTCGTTGATGACTGAACTGACGCTTAATTTGATCGACGAATTGGGAATCAAGGATTAGCAGGTTACCTATTATGTGCGATACGGTATGCCACTTGGTCGAAGATTTCCTCCTCAAACAGACGAACAATCCACGGATTTCTGCGCGCTGAGAGGAAAATCTCGCCAATTCTTTTAGCTAGATCTATCTGGCGTGTATACCCACTTGGTTACATTCACGATTTCAAAACTCGCTCTAGTCTGCCCTTTTTTAGACGACACTAACAAAATAACGTAAGACTGT
This sequence comes from Bacillota bacterium, assembly GCA_030055235.1. Taxonomy (GTDB): domain Bacteria; phylum Bacillota; class Clostridia; order Saccharofermentanales; family Fastidiosipilaceae; genus JAEZYR01. Next base: position 23,521 of record JASGUW010000063.1, on the reverse strand, counting down.
GCCACATTTCAGGAGGGTTGGTTTGAAGCTGGTCAAAAACAGCCCCCTCGAAGAAATCAATGCATAAAGATCAATAAAACAGCAGATTGTCTTTGCCAGCCCCCTTTCTCCAAGAGATGGTAAGCATTTGGGTCAACACAACCGAACGTCAAGGAATAACAAGATGCCGGATACATATTACATGCTTTTTTAGACTCTAACTCTGAATGTCCCATTAGTAAACGCCCTTCGGAGCTATATGTTCTCGAATTCCCATCAACTGACTTTGCATTTTAATGCTTCAGATCCCGCTCGATGTATCCGTCTTCAATGGCACTTTGCAGTGCTCTCTTGATTGAACTCTTGTTAATCTCTAACTCACCAGATTGGTTACTTACTCGAATACAGTGCGGGAATCCTGGTTCCTGCTCTGCCCAAGCGATGCCACTGCTTGCTCCACTCATCCCTGTTACGGAATGCGGCATCGGCCCGAAAAGGATTAGACAGTAACCCCGATTGTGTTGATAGTTCTGTATGCGGAAACGATTGATATCGTCACTGAAATAGCAGTCCACTCGATTGAATGAGATCCCCATACTTTCGAATGCTCCTTTAATCTGCTGTGATCTCGCTTGAGTATGCCCGACGAGAACAATTTTCCCCCATGCATCATGATTTGGCTGCGGATTGTGTGTCCGAGGCAGAAAGGCATCAAGCTTATAGTGACTCAGAATCTGGAACAATCTCGATCCTTCATTCGCTTCTTTTAATTCGGAATAGAGATGCGAGTTGATACTTGCCATCAAGTCGTGAAACTCTTCGGTCGACAGCACAGCCATCAGTTCATCTCCTCAATAAGGGCTGTCCGACGATCGCGCAATTTCCGTGCGTACTTGCTGAGATATTGCAGCTCATCGTTAATTCGGCTTACAGCGTCAACAACCTTCTCCTGCTCTTTGCGTGGCGGAATTGGGACCAGAATGCGTTTCAAGTCTTTCAGGTTGATCGTCCGAATGACAGTGCCTTTCTCATATCGAGCAAACTGTGCATCAGCGGTCTGACTGGACAAATAAAGTGCAAGATATGCCGGGCTGATCAGGTCTGGATTCACATCAAGAATGTAGAAGCTGTCACTGATCACGAGTTGCTTACCTTCAGGCGGCTGAATAAAGGCGGCTTTGCGAGGTGCATTTCTGGACAAGATAACTTGGTTTTCCCGAAGCAAGTGGTTACCTATGCATTCCGGGTTACCTACAAAGGTTTGTGCTGTTGAGAGAAGATGACCGTCCTCAATATCCTGTAGGCGAACTAGAATAAGGCCGTCGTGACGTTCTTGTTTCAGTTCTTTGGAATCCTGTTTTCGCTGAATCCATCCTCGACGAATCTGGGTACAAAGAAGCTCAAGAGGAGTCCCAACAATATCAGCTCTGGGTGCATAAATATGCCGATGAGGGCTAAGGATGAAGTCCTCTTTTTCGAGCTCCGCTATTGTGAGATCGCGACTATGTTTGCCCACCATCTGAACAGCAGCCATAATTTTTTCGATATCCACCGGTTCGAGGGAGTTCTTCCCCTTTTCTGTACTGACGATGTCTGATGCTTCTATCAAGCGCACTGTCTCATTCCCTTGTGAGAGAACAAGGAGGCAAGTACTGATAGCTGTGCTTGGTAAAAGATTAGGTGCCAGAGATATAACAGACTCCACCAGTCCTGCCTCGATCAAGTTTTTACGGATTTCACGATCGCGTGCACTCCAGGTTGCTCCCGCAGTCATCAAAGTTACTACACGCCCCTGCTCTCGGGTTGCGAGCCAAGCTGCAACCGTAAAGACCCAATCGCCTAAAGAATTTGTTTTGCTTCCAGAAAACCATTTATTTAACTCGGGGTTCTGCACGACTTGAAACCGCAGGTTGCTCCAGCGAATTGCAAAAGGGAAGTTCGAAAAGACTCGATTTACTCCTAGATATCGATAATCTTGGCTTAGTATGTCACCTTCAATATACTTTATTGGTTGATCAAGCAAGTATGCTCGTAGCTGAGCGATCCGTAGCGTGGACTTTTGGAGCTCGATACCAATAAAGTTATCTGCATTTGTTGTCTCGTACGCTAAGCTTAAGAAAGCACCAATACCTGAACCAAAATCGGCCACGCGGTCTCCACTGCGGATATCAAGTAGACGTAAGGCAAGATGAGCGATTCCTGTTGGTGTAGCACTTTCAGCTTTAGATCTAGGGTCAGAATATTCTTCATCAGCATAAACTGCTGTAGCAAGCAGATCTGATGGATCATGCATTTCTGCCAGCTTATTTATATGCTCCGCTTCGAATTGATCGATTCCGAGAATCCAACTTGAAAAATCCTCGTTCACTGTTTTCGCATCTAGCCATTCTTTTAGATTGTTGTGCGGTTGTGTTGCCCGAAAAAAAGCGAGAGTTGCAAAAACTCCGATCAGCATGAACCAGCTATTCTCCGGTACTCGTTCTTTGCGCAGATCGTCTGCGATCTGCTGTGCGATTATGTTGGCTGTTCTTTTTCGTTCTAAAGGATCTTGTTGCTTAAGATGGGATATCATTGTTTCCAGAGAGACAGAGGTCTGTTTGCCTCTATCTGCATCATCATGAACATTTGCCAATGACACTTCCTCCTTTTTGGTTGTGCATAACCATTTAGCCTAACGTTATCATGAAACTCCAGAGTGTGCAAGTGGTTGTGCGCAACCATATTTGAGGAAGATCACTCAGGTCTTTAATTCATTCCGTGAAATGTAAGGTAGAAGTATGACTTGCTGATCAAGTTACGGGGAGGAAAATCAGAACCGCTGGCTTAGCCGGCGGTTTGCTCAACCCCTATAAGGGGTTGTTACAGGCTGGACAGCGCCCTTAGAATCCTGTCGCGTGCACCTATATTCTCAGCTGCTGCTAAAGCAGCCTGTTGTTTGCATTCTGTTTCGCGGTTACCCGTAAACGGGTTAACCTATTGCATTGGCGATTTGATTCTGGCGCTTGTCTTCCGCGAGCTGATTTGTGATCCTTTCTTCCTTTTCTATAGTGCTTCGAAGATTATTGGCTCTTTCCCTTTTGATCCGATTATTGCCCTATGCTCTTTGATCCGATGGACCATTGCCACATATGGATATGGCCGATACTGACTTTTCTTTCCGGGATCACCTGTATAACTCTTTCTGGATTCGACAGATGTTGCAGCGGAACTCTCCATAGATTACTCCACGGTGATTCATTTACGCGAAAATGACGCATTCCTCACACGCTGATTTCTTGTACTTACCTGGAACCCTGCGCAGGTCAAAACCTCCTTTTTCAGCTGGCTATCGTTATCTATTGACCTGCATCACGTGACCTGCATCACGAAGGTTTTGCTTCTTTGAGCTAAAGCTTATTTCATACCACCCGCATAGCGGGTGGTTGCTTGTTGCGCACTCTTTCTGCGAGCAACAGGCTAAAGCCGTCAATACAAACCACACTGAAACTGGGATAGTTCAGATTTGTGGATGCCTGGAAATGATTTACCCAACAGAATACATATACGCGCTGCCAATGAGCATTTGCGCTCAAGCTACAATAGAATGAGTCATCGGAGAATTACAGGAAGCTTCAGGCACGACAGACAGGGAGTAGAGACTCGGACAAAACATGTCAAAACACGAACATGACTTGCTGAAAACGAATATGATGAACAGCACTCTTTTCACGAAGGTGTTCCTCATCTGCCCTTTGACCTGCTGCGGCAGCAATCTGCCCGGCGTTCACGCAGTCTGCCTGTTTTCTCTTCAGACAGGGGGACAGATTTTTGAAGAGTGAGCTGCCCGTCATTTCCGTCGCCGTCACCGCCCTGGCAGCCTTCGTTCATCGCAGCGGCGGACTCGGCCGACTCACCTACAGCAGCTTCTCCGGCAGCGAAGGAACACGTCTGCATCGCCTTTTTTACAGCAAGCTGGAAGACTATCTCCCTGACTACGAAGGTTCAAGCGAAGTACGCCTGACAGCCGACTTTGCCACCCAGGATCTCATCCTGCGTGTCCAGGGCCGCGCTGACCTGATGCTCCATGAGCCCACAAGCGGGGAGCGCTGGCCGCTGGAGGTGAAAACCACAGCCGCCGCCCTCGTCGATCTGCCAGGCGGAGGTGACCCCCTGCACTGGGCACAGGCCCGTCTCTACGCCTGGCTGGAGCAGGCGCAAAACCCCTCCCCTGCCGGCCGCACCCGCTATGGCCTGGCCTACCTCTCCGCCCTTGAGAACGACGTCATCATTCTGACCCGCGAAGAAAGCCTGGAGGAGCTTGAGGCCTGGTTCCGTGAGACTGCGGGCGCCTATTTGTCCTTCGCACGCAATATCCGTGTCTACCGCGAACGCCGTGATCGCTCCATACGTGCCATGCGCTTCCCCTACCCCCATCTGCGTGAGGGACAGCGTGACTTCATGCGCCGCGTCCTGCAGCAGCTGCGCAGCCGTGGCTCTCTCCTTGTTGAGGCGCCGACGGGGACCGGAAAAACCATGTCCACCCTCTACCCTGCGATCAAGGGGCTGGGGGCCGGCATGATGGTGCAGATTTTCTACCTGACCGCCCGCACGTCCACGGGCGACGTTGCCTGGGCCGCTGTCAGAACGCTGCAGGACCAGGGTCTCGTCCTGCGCATGGTGCAGCTGACGGCAAAGGAAAAGCTCTGCCCGATCCCGGATCTTTTCTGCGACACGATTCTCTGCCCTTATGCCCGCGACTACTATCAGCATGCGCGCGCGGCCATTGATGAGGGGCTCCTCCACCTTGCCGTAAACAGCGAACTCGTGACCGAACTGGCAAAGAAGCACAGCGTCTGTCCCTTTGAACTGCAGCTTGACATCTCCAGCTACGCCGACCTCATCATCGGTGACTACAACTACGCCTTTGATCCCCGTGTGCGTCTGGAGCGCTTCTTCGGCGAGCGCGTCTTCCGCCATGCCCTGCTGATCGACGAAGCCCACAATCTCCCCGACCGTGCCCGGCACATGTACAGTCAGGCGCTGGAGCTTGCAAATATTCAGGAGCTGCGCCGGAGACTAGCCACCGAGCTGCCACGCGCGGCCTCTGTCCTTGATTCCCTCATCCAGTACTTGGAGGCTGCAGAACGCCACATCTCTGCCGATGCCAGGGGGCAGGGCGCCCTCCTTCTGGCCGAGAAAGCCCAGCTGGCCAGTTGGCCGGAGCTTGAGCCGGAGCTCACGGCCATTCCCCAGCTGCAGGCCGAGCGTTTCCTGGCCCTCAGGGCGCCGATGCCTGGCCTCAACCGTATCCTTGGCTGGCTCGTCATGCGCCTGCGTGATGTACTGGAGTCTCTTGATGCACCCGAGCTGCGGCGCCGGACCCTTGACATTTACTTCGCGGTGCTGTTCTTCCTGCGCATCATGGACGCCTACTGGGGACCCTCCTTCATTCTGACGGCATCGGCCCGGGACGGCCCTCTCGTCTTTTCTGCTCTCTGCCTGGACGCCTCGGCCTTTATCCGCGACACCTACCGCGGCCAGCACAGCGCTGTCTTCTTTTCCGCCACCTTGTCCCCGCTGTTCTGGTTTGCCAGGGCCTTTGGCGGCCCCGACCGCGACGATCGCCCCGACATCCTGCAGCTGCACTCCCCCTTTCCCGCCGAAAACCGCCTGGTCGTCCTCCATCAGGGAATCGACACCGATTACCAGAGACGCGGCGAAAGCGCTCCCGAACTTGCCCGCGCCATCGCCCTGGCGGCCCTGCGTGCCAACGGCAACGCGCTCTGCTTCTTCCCTTCCTATGCCTATATGGAGCTGGTCATGCCGCGCCTGGAGGCCATGCTCAAACGCTACGACATCTCTCTGCTGCGCCAGACACGGCAGATGAATGACGCCCAGCGGCGTGCCTTTCTGGCTGCCTTTGAGGCGGATACAGGCGCGACGAAGACACTCGGTGTCGCTGTCCTTGGCGGTTCTTTTGGCGAAGGCATTGACCTGGTCGGCGAGCGCTTGACGGCCGTCATCGTTGTTGGCGTCGGGCTACCCGGCATCGGGCCGGAGCGGGAAATCCTGCGCCAGTACTACGACGAGCGGGATGAGAACGGCTTCCAGCAGGCCTATCTCTTCCCTGGCTTCATCCGCGTCCTGCAGGCTGCGGGCCGCCTGATCCGCTCAGATCTGGATACGGGCTTCATCCTGCTCATAGACCGCCGTTACGGACGACCGGACTACCGCCAGCTGCTGCCGGAGGACTGGTCGCCGCACAGCTGCGACACACTTGAGGAACTGAACGCCCTGCTGCTGGAAGCGCCTCAGCCTGAGCCATTGCATGTGGATATGGAAAACACGGAGCGCTAGGAGCGCTTGGGCAAAGCGGATTTATGCTCTGGACAGCTGAGCAGAGCCATGAATCTATCCTTCCTGCTAGGCGAGGACAAATAGCGCTCTACCGATATCTATTCACCGCTTCTAAGGGCGATACATGTGTCTTTAAGAAAATTTCAGTACCCGTGCCTGCGAAACCATGAAATTTTGCACAAACAACGGGCGCGCGTGTGCAATTTTTCAATCTTTCGCACTATTTCGTCATTTTGCCTGCATATTTATTCGCGCAATTGCATATTATTGTGCTTTATGCATCTTCCTGGGTAATTATGCACCCGAGCCTGCGAAACCTTGAAATTTTGCACAAACAACGGACGGGCGTGTGCAATTTTTCGAGGCTTTCGCACTGTTTCGTCATTTACCCCGCACTCGAAATGACCTTCCGCACTTGATATTACCCACAACCACGGTCTTACACGCCTTCCAAGGGGCTAATTCGGAATGTCACCCGGGGTCTCCTTCAGGCGCTGCCCCGGGGTCTCCCCTTCAGATTCTCCCCGGTTCTCCCCCTCATCCTCACGCACCTCACGCCGCGGCCACACAGCCTCCCGCTGAAACTGGATCAGGTCACCCAGCAGCTGCCAGGAACGACCGGGCCGCTCCACCGTCCAGCCGACAAGTTCACGGACAAAGGCGTGGAAGACCGCCTTGGCCCCGGGACTCATCTGCGTCTGAAAGAGCCTCGACGGAGGCGCCTCCTGATACCAGACAAGCGCCCTCAAAAGAGCCGGCGAAAGCGCCATGACAGGCGGCGCCCGGTGCTCTGTCTCAAGTCGTCCCATCTCCGCCTTCTCATGAACCCGGCAGAGCAGGCCGTGATCCGCAAACGACCAGACCCCGCCCGCTCCCTCAGGCAGCAGACGCCCGCAGAGCACACAGGCGTCATAGCGCTGCGGAAAGCCCCCCAGTGCCAGCAGACGCAGCACGGCCACGTCGAGCGTCAGGCGCAGTCTCTCCTCCGGCCCTTCTTCCAAAGCATGGAAGGCGTGCAGCAGCAGTTCCCAGAGCGGTGCCGCCTGCTCAACGGAAGCATCCGCAAACAGATCACAGCTCAGTTCGGCGAGCACCCCCGCCGCCGTCAGGCGCACGATGTCCTGGCGTAGACCCGGGAAGCCGTACTCCAGCTCCGCCTGGTCCACCCGCAGCCGGCCGCGATAGTCAAAGACCTGAAAACGGCTGAGCACCGCCAGCTCGACGGCCGCCGCCTGACCCTGACGCTGGCGGCGGATGCCGCGGGCACCAAGCTCCAGCAGGCCACGTTCGGGGTTGAGAATGGTCAGGAAGAGGTCGGCTTCGCCGTAGGGTCGCCGCGCCAGCACCAGCCCGCGCAGGTCCAGACGCTCCCGGGCGTAAGCGGACATCCCGATCCGGGGCGCCTAGTCCGCCGGATCGGCGGCCCGACCGGCACTGCGGCCGATGTCGTAGTCGTCCAGGATGGAGCGGCGATTGCGCCAGTCTTCGCGCACCTTGACAAAGGTCTCCAGGTACACCGGGCATTCAAGCAGCTCTTCCATGCGCTGTCTGGCGGCGCTGCCGATCATCTTGAGGCGGCTGCCGCCCTCGCCGATCAGGATGGCCTTATGACGTTCCTTGTCACAGACAATACTGGCATGGATGCGCACCATCCGCCGCTCGCCCTTCTCACCGTCTTCGTCATAAAGTTCCTCAAAGCTGTCAATATGTACACCCGTCCCGTGCGGGATCTCATCATGAACATAAAGCAGAATCTGTTCGCGCAGGTACTCGGCGACAAGCTGGCGCTCCGTCTGGTCGGTGAAGCTGTCCGGCTCGTAGAGCATGGGGCTTGGTGGCAAAAGCGGCGCCAGCACATCGAGCAGCTCCTGAAGGCCGTCCTCTTTCAGGGCGGACAGGGGCACGATCTCAATCTCAGGATAGGCTGCATGGAGCCTGGCCATCAGCGGCAGCATCTCTTCCTTCGCCGCCAGCAGGTCGATCTTGTTCAGGACAAAAAGCAGCGGCCGCCCCAGCTCCACGGCACGCTCGATCATGGCGATCTCTTCCTGATACAGCGCCTTCGCCCGGGCGTCCAGCAGCAGCAGAACCGCGTCGGCGTCACGGACAGCCGCGAAGGAGCGGCGCATCATGCGCTCACCGAGCCGGTGCTCGGGTTTATGCAGACCCGGCGTATCGACAAAAATGAACTGCTCATGCTCACGGTTGACGATGGCCCGGATGCTGTGGCGCGTGGTCTGCGCCTTCTGGGACACGATTGCCAGGCGGTTGCCGGCCAGCAGGTTGAGGAGCGTCGATTTCCCTACATTGGGACGCCCGACCAGGGCGATAAAGCCGGCGCGGAAATCCTCTTCTTCATATTCTTCAGGCGAAGCCTCATCCGTATCCAGACCCAGCCCGCTCAGGCGCATGGCGGCGCTGGCCAGGGCGCGCATCCGCCCTTCCTCCGCCTCTTCCAGATGGTCGAATCCCAGCAGATGCAAAAGGCCGTGCACCGCCAGATAGGCCGCCTCCCGTTCAAACGAATGCCCGCTCTCTTCCGCCTGTAAAAGGGCAATCTCCGGACAGATCAGGATGTCGCCCAGAGCGACGGCGAGCGGCTGTCCCTCTTCATCACGCTCGACATCGGCGGGTCCGACCGTCAATGTCCCGTCCTCGGCCGGATCCAGCAGTGGAAACGAAAGCACATCCGTTTCCTCATCCACCCCCCGCGCCTCGCTGTTCAGCTCACGGATCTCCTCCCGGGAGACCCAGCCAAGTTCAACGACGGCCTCAAGATCCGCCAGTGTCTGCGGCAGAGTGTCCCCGGACACGAGTTCCCACGCCGCGGCCAAAGCGCGTTCGACCGCCGCCCTGGCGGCTGTCAGTCTGCTGTCCGGCATCTCCTGCTGGTGGTTCGTTACTGTCAGTTTCATCTGGATACCTGACCCTCTCATGGAACTGTCCCTGATAGACCTGCACACAGGCGCGTATGATTGCTTCTACATCTGCGAAGCTCAGGCCGCTTGCCGTCAGCTGGTCCTGCTCGATCTTGTGTTTGATAATCCGCCGGCAGAGCTCTTCCACCCCCTCCACCGTGTTCGTCCTGGTCGAACGCGCCGCTGCCTCCAGTGCGTCACAGATACTGACGATGGCCGACTCCCGTGTGCGCGGGCCGTGCCAGGGGTAGCGGAAATGGCGGATATCAGGCGCTTCTTCGCCGCGCTCTTCGGCCAGCTGCTTGGCCTTGTGATAGAAGGAAACCTGCAGCTGATTGCCATGATGTTCGGTGATGATCGCCTGGATCGGCTGCGGCAGGTGGTAGCGCTTGGCAATCCTGAGTCCGTTTTCCACGTGGCCGATGATGAAGCGCACCGACTCCTCCGGCTGCAGACGGTCGTGGGGATTGAAGTCCGTCTGGTTTTCGGTAAACATCTCCGGGTGCTCGAGCTTGCCGATATCGTGGTAGTAGGCGCCCACCCGGACCAGCAGGCTGTCGGCTCCGATGGCATCGGCGGCCGCCTCCGCCAGATTCGCGACCATCATGGAATGCTGGTTGCTGCCCGGCGCTTCCAGAAAGAGACGCCGCAGCAGCGGCTGGCCGGGCTGGGCCAGCTGGATCAGACGCATCGGCGAAACCTGGCTCAGGAAGCTCTCAAAGATCGGCATGGATCCTATCGCCGCCACCGCCGCCAGACCGCTCGTCAGTCCGCTGTAGAGGGTGTTCTGGCCGATGGTGAAAAGGCCCAGTTTCTGGAGCAGGCCGTAGAGCGCCGCCGCGCCGCCCGCGGTCAGGGCCGCCGCCACTATCAGGCGGGCCTGGCTGTCGCGCTTGTGGTAGGAAGAAGCCAGGAGTGCCATGACGATGATGGTGATCGTATGGACAAAGAGCGCTGCCGGATCCTGATAGCAGAGCGGCAGGATGGCGAGCATCGTCAAAATGGAGAGGCCGACACTGAGCCGGAGGCCGAAGTAAACCCCCAGAATGATCGCGACATAGCTGATCGGGACGGTCAGCACCGAATAGCGTGCGGTCCAGGAAGAGATCATGATCGTGATCATCATCGTGACCAGGATGGCGAGCTCATCGCCGCCGGAGAGTTTGTGCTCGGGCTGGCGGGAGTAGTTGATATAGAGGATGCTGAGGATCAGCACGAAGAGCAGAAGCGTCGCGATGCTGAGCAGGTGGTGCCAGTCCACCTCATCGCTCTCAATGAGATCGAGGTATTCAAGCCGCTGCATGATCTCCGGCGTAATGGTCTCCCCGACACTGAGGATGCGGGTGCCCTGGGGAATCATGACGGGATTTTCCCGGGCGCGATTGTATTCGGCCTCACGGGCGGCTTCGCTCGCAACGGCATCGTAGACCAGATTGGGTTCCAGGAAGACCGTCAGCAGGCGGCCGGCCAGGGCATATTCGCTGCGGTAGAACTCGACGGACTGCACCAGCTCGCTGCCGCGCATGGCGATCGCGCTGGCCAGGCCGCTGGTGTCCAGTCCTTCGTCCATGATCTGCTTCGCCATGTCCTCTGTCTGATTGCGGATGCTGCCAAAAATGGAAGCGTTGAGGCCGACCAGTGTGGCGGCGTCATCCCGGTCGACCTGGGCGTTCAGTTTCTGGCGCGCGTCGTCCTGCAGGCGTTCGGCGGCACGGCTGAGCTGCGTCTGGCTGAAAAAGAGGGCGGTATCGTCCACTGCCGAGCCCTTCGGATCGCGGTTGGCCGTCGGCGTCGTTGTTTCAGAGACCAGAAGCGAGCCGCCGCCCGTGGGTGTTTCCGGGCCGCCGGACTCCGACTCCCCGGTCGTCTCCGGAGCGTCTGTCGGGAGTGTCGACGCCCGCGGCACCTGTTCCATGATCTCCCTCGTCTCGTCAATGAGATCCTGACGGACGTCCGCGGCCAGGTCAAAGAAGGCGGTAAGGCGCTCCAGGGCCCGCTCAGAGATTTCAGCCGAGCGATTGAGCACCCGCGGGGTGCGGGCGGCGGCGAGACGGGCCCGCTGCTCGGTGGCGGTGACATCCGGCAGTTCCTTATGGGCAACGATGTCAACCAGGGAGATCTGGCCCAGTTCCAGGACATAGCGGCGCGGCCGGCTGTTGACGTAGACAAAGCCGAGCGCAATCAGATAAGCCAGCAGCATCAGCGCCAGCTTGACGACCAGGGAGGGCTTGCGGACCGTCACCTGCCGGCCCTGGACTTCTCATGGGCCTCGTAGGCGCGGATAACGCGCTGCACGAGGTCGTTTCTGACCACATCGCGATCAGTCAGATCGATAAAACTGATCCCTTCGACATGCTGGAGGATGCGGCGCACTTCTTTCAGGCCGCTGCGCTTGTCCTGGGGCAGGTCAATCTGGGTGATGTCGCCGGTGACAACGGCGCGCGAATGGCAGCCGATACGGGTCAGAAACATCTTCATCTGCTCGGGGGTCGTATTCTGCGCCTCATCCAGAATGATGAAGCTTGAGTCCAGAGTGCGCCCGCGCATGTAGGCGAGCGGCGAAACTTCTATGGCGCCGCGGTCCACCTGCAGCTGATAGGTTTCCGGTCCCATCAGTTCAAAGAGGGCGTCATAGAGAGGTCGCATATAGGGGTCGACTTTCATCTGCAGGTCGCCCGGCAGGAAGCCCAGCTTCTCTCCGGCCTCCACCGCCGGCCGCGTCAGAATGATGCGCTCATATTCACCGGCACGGAAGGCGGCGACGGCGAGCGCGACGGCCAGAAAAGTTTTCCCGGTACCGGCCGGTCCGATGGCGAAGGTCACGTCATGCTTGCGGATGGCCGCCACATAACGGGCCTGGCCGTTCGTCTTCGAGCGGATGGGCCGCCCTTTCGCGGTCACGCAGACGACGTCGGGGGCATAGGCCATGACCTGGGCGAAGGCGCCCTCCCCCGCCTGCTCGCCGAGATAGGCGACTGTCTGTTCGGAGATCTCCTGCCCTTCGCGGCTCAGGGCCAGCAGCTTGTTGACCACGATGCCGGCGGCCTCAACATTGTGCTCGTTACGGCCGTGGATGACCAGGCCGTCGGCGCCTGGCTCAATGCTGACATCCAGCTGGCGCTCCAGGCGCTGGATGCGATGATTGACGGAGCCGAGGACGTCGACGAGCTGACCGGTGTGCTCGACGGGAATCACTTTCTGCATACGGGGCTGTTTCTGACCTGCTTTCATTGACAAGAGATAGCCGGGGCTTTTATGTGTTCTAAACCTTTTACAGGACATTATAGCGAAGGACGACCGGCTGCGCTGCTATTCGCCGGCCGTCATCAGGCCGAAACGGTAGGCGGGGCTTTCTTTGCCCAGAGCCGGCAGCTGTACCGTCTCCACCTTTTCCAGGCTGACACCGATGCCCTTGACCAGCAGACTCGACACATAGGAGCCCAGCAGACTGTAGGTGGAGGCGATCTGCTCGGGATCGCCGATGACGCGGATGGTGTAGATGCCCTCGCTGGAGCTGATGATGTTGCCGTTAATGACGATCTGCTGATTCGGGAAGGAGCCGGTCGTCAGGATCTCCGACATCGCCACCAGGCGCTCGCCGTTGATCGCGATCCCCTGGGCGTTGCCGGCACGCAGGAAGTTGACGAAGGTCAAAAGGTGGTTGTGGTCGACCTTGGCATTTTTGCCGTCGACAATGGTGATATGGGCGCCCGGACCTTCGACCGCCACCAGACCGGCGAAGATCTCCAGCCGGCGGTTCTCCTCCAGCACCTGATTGAGCGCGACGTTGTCACCCTCCTGCTCCCCCTGCAGCGCGCGGAGATTGTCGCGCAGGCGGTTGTTCTGCTCGGCCAGCTCGGCGTTGGCCAGCTGCAGGTCGATCACGAAGTCGCGCAGCTCGTCCGCGGAGGCGGTGTCGACGACATTCGCCCGGGAAGCCTCCGTGACATTTTTAAACTGCAGGGCGACCAGCACGCCGATCGCAATACAAAGCAGCAGAATGACCAGGCGTGACAGACGGCTCAGGCGCTTCATGGCTGACTCCTTTCCACCATCAGATCGGTAACGGTACGGATATAGGTCTCATCACGGAAGGCGGGAATGACGAGGTCGTCGGCTGTGTGGTAATGAATCTCCTTCCCGCGCAGCTGGAGATAAAGCAGGCGCTCGTTGGCTTCCAGCGCGGCCAGGAGGCGTTCGGGCTCACCCGTCGCCGTAATAACGAAGGGGGCGGCCTGGAGGTTGCGGTTGACCAGGATGGTGGGGCCGTTGCAGATCAGTTTGGAGCTGGAGATCAGGCGCTCGTTGTTGACGGCGATGGCGGTGGCGCCGGCTGACTTCAGGAGATTTATGGCATCTTGAATGTCGCGCTCGTGGATCAGGTCCTCCGAGCGGCCGCTACCCTGCTCGACTCCGCTGGCGTCGCCCATGACCAGGCGGATGCCGGGCCCTGTGACCGCTGTCGCCTGAGCCAGGCGGCGATTCAGGGCCAGATCCTCCAGCGCCTTTTGTCCCTCGGCACCGGCAAAGGCCGACTCTTCCAGCAGACGCGTCACCAGCTCATCACGCTGGCGCCCCAGTTCCACGGCCTCCTGCTCCAGGCGCAGGTTACGTTCCTGCTGTTCGGCAATAAGACTCTGCAGACCGCTGAGTTCGTCCACGGCGACGGAGATCTGACGGCGCTCCTGTTCACTGCGCCCGACGGCGCTGACAAAGACAATCAGCAGCACCAGAGCCAGAGTGGCGACCAGGACCTGATGCGCGCCGCGGGGGCTCTCAAACCAGGCGTGGCGGCTCCGGACACGATCCAGCAGCCGGCCGAGCGACACCCGGATTGAGTCGGGAAGCCGGGGAAGCCGTATCATGTCCCGGTTTCTCCCCGGAGAGCCGCCTGTGCCAGCCGGAAGCGCTCCGGCACCTCAACACTGATATCGAGCTCTTTGGCGGTCATCGGGTGGCTGAGTCCGAGTCTCTTCGCATGCAAAAACTGCCCCTGCCCCGGCAGAGCCGGCAGCCCCCGAGCGCGCTCGGCCCGGCGTGAAGCGTAGACCGGATCACCCAGCACCGGATGGCCGATATGGGCCATGTGAACGCGGATCTGATGGGTGCGCCCGGTCTCCAGCTCAATACTGAGATGGCTTGCCTGCCCATAGCTTTCGATCACTGCGAAATGCGTGACCGCCGCCCGCCCGTCCGCCCTCACCGCCTGTTTCTGGCGATTCTGCGGATCACGGCCAAGTGGCGCATCGATCGTGCCACTGCCCTCATCGAAGCGACCCAGAACCAGCGCTTCATAGCAGCGGCGGATCTCATGGCGGGCCAGGGCGGCCGCCAGGCGGCGGTGAACCAGGTCATTGCGGGCCACCAGCAGCAGACCGGTGGTGTCGCGGTCCAGACGGTGGACGATGCCGGGCCTGCAGCTGTCGCCCAGCGTGGAGAGGCTGTCACCGTAATGGTGGAGCAGGGCATTGACCAGCGTCCCCCCGGCGTGTCCGGGAGCGGGATGGACCACCATGCCGGCCGGCTTGTTGACCACCAGCAGCCATTCGTCCTCGTAGCGGATGTCGAGCTCGAGCGCCTCGGCGGCGGGCTCCCGCTCCTGGGTCCGCGGAGCCAGGGCGCCCAGATCCACCAGAATCTTTGTACCCGGCGCCAGGCGCTGGGAAGGTTTCAGAGGCTTCTCCCCCAGACGGACGGCGCCGACATCAAAGAGCGGGGCCAGACTGCTGCGTGAGTGCTCCGGCAGCTGGCGGGCCAGGACAGTGTCGATGCGCTCCTGGCGGTCAACCGTGATCGTGATCAGGCTCATGACGGACTCGTCTGGTGCTCTTTCCATTCCGCCAGCAGCAGAAGGAAGACGAAGAGGCTCATGCCGACGACGAGCAGGCTGTCGGCGATATTGAAGGTAGGAAAGCGATAGCTGCCAAAGTGCACATCGATAAAGTCGACCACATAGCCGCGGCCAACGCGGTCAATGAGGTTGCCAACGGTGCCGGAGAGCACGAGCGCCAGAGCCAGGCGGCGCAGGCTGTCTGTTTCGCGCCGCAGCCAGAAGATAAAGAGCAGGGCGGCCAGGAAGGAAACGGCCGACAGCAGGTGGATGCCCCAGTCGTGGTTGGCCAGAAAGGACCAGGCGGCGCCGCGGTTCTCACCGTAGGTCAGGTAGAGAAAGCGCGGAATCAGCTCGATCTGCCGTCCGCCGGCCAGGGCGCCGGCGGCCAGGCGCTTGCTCAGCTGGTCGAGCACTACTCCGGCGACAACGATGATCCAGACCATGTCCAGTTCTCCTCAATCAGAGCATAGGGGCGATATGAATTGCGCGGCTGCGGGCCCTGAAAACGGTCGCCCAGGATAATCCCTTCGTAGAGAAAACCAATACTGCTGAAAGGACCTTCAAGCTCACAGGCGGCGACGCGGCGACGCCAGTCGGGATCGGCGAAGGGCTCCAGAATCCCGACGGGAAGGCGGTAGCGGCCCAGATCGCCCAGGGCCTTCTCCCAGTCCGTCGGCGTCTCCTGAGACCACTCATGACCGGGCTCGGGCCCATGACTGCTCGCGGTATCGTAGAGCCAGAGCGGATCCGGGATGTGGTTAATTTCGCGCGAAGCCAGGCAGAGGTCGTAGTTGCCTTCCGCTATCGCCTCGTCATAGGTCTCGGCACCCAGGCCCACCGCCTCAGCCCGGATCCCCGCGTTCTCCAGGCGCCGGGCCAGGGCTTCGGCCAGGCGTTCCCGGATGCTGCCATGCGAATAGATCAGGCGCAGCGGGGCGGCCTCCGGCGCGGGGGTCCAGCCGTCGTCATCCGTGAGGGAACTGCCCGTAAACAGGCGCGTCGCGGCCGGCCAGACAGAGGCAAAGGTCGGCACAAAGGGCAGGGCGAAGGTCGCCAGAAAGGGCAGCGGCTCCCAGGCCGCGAGGGCGCGTCCGGCCCGGCTGGTGGCGGCCGAGCTGAGATCGGTCAGCTCCGCCTTCACTGCCAGGAAGAGGTGCCGATTCGCCAGAGGCTTCCCTTCCTGAGCCTGATAGTGGACATAATAAAAGGTGGTGCCGGGGAAGCGGCTGATCGACAGGGCGCCGGAGCGGTGCATCAGCCCGTAGTCCTCCGTGGCCAGCGGGAGCAGATCGGCCCTGTCATCCAGGATGGCGCGGCTGGCGTCGGCGAAGTCGCTGTAAAAGCGGATGCGGATGCGCGGGATCAGATAGTCGCGGCTGCCCGGATAGCCCGGGTTCTGTTCCAGGACAAGCCCCTCCTCCCGGCTCAGGCCGACCGCCCGATAGGGACCGGAAGACGGTGAGAAAGAGCCATGATCGCCCGCCAGCCAGCCGGCCTTCAAAACCGGGAAGGTCAGTGCATAGACCAGGTAGGGATCCTGGCGGTGGAGGCTGATCTCCACGCGGTACTGGTCCAGGCTGGCAATGCGCCGCACCTGGTTCAGGCCGGGATACCAGGGCGAATCAGGCCGGTTCATGATGGCCTGCAGTGTGGCGACGACGTCGGCCGCCGTCAGTTCCTCTTCGGAATCGGGCCACTTTTGTCCCTGGCGCAGACTCAGGACCAGGCTGGTGCGGTTTTCGGACCAGGCGGCCGTCTGCACCAGGCCAAAGTCCAGCGCTCCGTTCGCCGTCCAGGTGAACAGGGAGTCGTAGAGCAGAGGCAGGATCTGGCGGTAGCGCCTGCTGGTCACCTCAAGCGGATGATAGCTGTCAGGTTCCGGCAACAGCATGCGAAGTTCACCGGAGACCGGCGTCTCCCGCGGAAAGGTCGGAACCGTGACCGGGGCACTCGTCTCCAGGCTCTCCTGCGGCACGGGGGGCTGGACACTCTGTGTGGTCTGGGATCCGGGCAGAAAACAGCCTCCCGTCAGCATGACGAGAAGCACCAACAGGCAGCAGACGGCCCGGCGCGGCAGATGTCTGGTACTGGAACTGCGAATCATAGGGGCATGGTACCACGTCTGCCCCGCCCATAGAAAAACGAATCAAAAACGGGTTAGAACCGCTATATGCTCAGCGCCAACGACGTATACCGTTTTGTTCCTTGAGAGGAGCGGAGGGCATGGGCTGTAAAACTTAATCAAAAATAGGGTTAGCTGCCGTAGTCGTTCTCCGAGTTGAGAAACTGACGTCATTGCTCCACGGAGCGGGCAATATCGAAGTTTTTGACCAGGGGGTGGACAAAAATCGCGATATTGCCCCGCGAACCGGGCAATATCGGAAAATTTGTACAGGCGGTGGTCCCCCAAACACGTTTGTGCCCAAGGAACGTGACACAACTCCTGCTTTTGTCTGCGGAACGACAAAAGCCTTCGTAGTGCCGGAAGATCTGACACTGTGCTAAATCATTTCGTTCAAGACTACACTTATAGTTTCGCTGTTCACAGTGACAGGAGTGCAGAGTCGCGAAGCAGTGATGACCCAACCCTGCACAGCCTTATGGGTGTTTTCGAAACTTTCGGATGTCGTTGTAATGGATATCGTTGTAATGGAAGAGTATTGAAATCACCAGCTGAGCGGGCTGCTATTTCCGCTCCAAAGATGCCGCCGCTTACAGGATCTTCCTTTCCTCATTTTACTGACAGCACAAACAGGGTCGTTTCTATCCAAGCGCAAATGACAAACAGATCTTATGATATGAGAAAGCTGCTGATATATAATTGGTAAATGCATTAAATATGAAGAGAATACATCATAATAAATAAAGCATATGTTTCAAATGTCGAATTAAAAACTCATTTCTTCTACTAATGCATACCATCTATTTTCTCCTGTCTACCTACCGGTACATTTGCCACCACATCTTCCGTCACCACCGCCGCCGCCCGCCGCCGCCCGCCCGAAAGTCGCTATTTTTTCGTATAAGTGATACATATGGGTGACGATAACGAGGAGGTACACCATGTCGTTTACCTTGGAACGCATCGACCGCATCGCTGCTGACATCGAACCCCTGATCATTCTGCACAGTGAGCCGCTGACCGGCTGGCTCGTCCGCGAAGAGCCGAGCCGCCCCTGGGTGGCCGGCCCCACCGTGCCGCTGGTCGGCGACGGCAGCGGCCGCTTCACGCCGGCGGCCGATCTCGTCGGTCGCCCCGGCACCTACGGCGTCGCCGCCGCCCGCCCCGCCGTTGCGGGCGAAGAGGGCTGGCAGCCCCTTGACACCGAACGCGGCTGGGGTGACTATCGACGTCACTTCAGTTTCGAAATCAAATTTGCCGTGCCCGACTGGGCGGACGGTGAGGCCATTGAGCTGCGCCTCAGCACCGGCGCCGACACCGGCTGGAATGCGGATAATCCGCAGTTTGCGGCCTACGTCAACGGCGAGCTGCGGCAGGGCATCGACGTCAACCACCGCACGATCCGCCTGAGTGAGGCCGCGGTGGCGGGCGCCAGCTACCGCATTCGCCTGGAGGCCTACACGGCCAATCACCGGGGCAGGCTGGCGCTCAATGCCCTGCTGGTCAGCGTCGACCGCCAGACGGAAGCCTTCTGGTACGACCTCACGGTGCCGCTGGGCGTCGCCCGCCTGCTGCCCGAGTCCGACGACAACCGCGGCCTTATCCTCCGCACCCTGAACGAGTGCATCAATCTGGTGGACCTGCGGCAGGCCGGCTCAGAGACCTCGCGCGCGTCGATCCGCGCCGCCCGTGAATGGCTTGAGCAGAACTTCTACCAGGGCGTCTGCCGGACGGAGCGAAAACCCACCATCTACGCCGTCGGCCATACGCACATCGACATCGCCTGGCTCTGGTCGCTCGACATCACGGCGGATAAGACGGTGCGTTCCTTCTCCAGCATGCTCGAGCTGATGCGCCAGTACCCGGACTTCATCTTCATGTCCTCGCAGCCGCAGCTCTACCGCTTCATCGAGCGCTTCGCCCCACAGCTGCTGCCACAGATTGAAGCGCGCGTCGCGGAAGGCCGTTGGGAGCCGGAAGGCGCCATGTTCGTTGAGCCCGACTGCAACCTGGCCTCGGGAGAGGCCCTGGTCCGTCAGGTGACGACGGGCATCGCCTACTTCGAGGAGCGCTTCGGCCGCCGCCCCCGCATCCTCTGGCTGCCCGACGTCTTCGGGTATTCGGCCGCCCTGCCGCAGATTTTGCAAAGCGCCAATATCCCCTACTTCATGACCACCAAGATCTCCTGGAATGAGACCAACCAGCTGCCGATGGACACCTTCACCTGGGAGGGCATCGACGGCTCCACCGTGCTGACGCACTTCAGCCCCTCGCGCGAGTACATCCGCCCGGGCGAAAAGCACGCCTGGTTCACGACCTACAACGCCATGCTGGCTCCGTCGCAGGTGCTCGGCGCCTGGCAGCGCTATCTGCAGAAGGACCTGAACGACTTTGTCCTGATGACCTACGGCTACGGCGATGGCGGCGGCGGCCCGACGATCGAGATGCTGGAGAACCTGAAACGCTTCGAGCGCGGCATCCCCGGTGCTCCGGTGGTCAAGCCCTCAACGTCGCTTGATTTTTTTGCGAAGCTCGAAACCGCGGTCACCGACAGCCCGCGCCTGCCGCACTGGCGCGGCGAGCTCTACCTGGAGCTGCACCGCGGCACCTACACCTCCATGGCCCGCAACAAGAAGTCCAACCGCCGCGGCGAGTACGGCCTGCTGGCGCTGGAGACGCTGGCCTCCGTTGCCGCGCTGGAGACGGGCGCTGCCTGGCCGGCCGACGAGCTCGCCGAAGGCTGGGAGATCCTGCTGCGCAACCAGTTCCATGACATCCTGCCCGGTTCCTCGATCCACGAGGTCTACGAGGACAGCCGCGCTGAGTACGAGCGCCTGGAAACGCTGGTGTCGACAGCCATAGACGAGCGCCTGGCCGCCCTGGCCGCCCACTACGGGCTTGGCACGGAGCACCTGATCGTCTTCAATCCCACGGAGACCCGGGGCACGATGGAGGTCGGTCTGCCGGAGAACTTCGCATTGGTGAGCAGCGTGCGTGATCTCCGCGGCCGCCTGCTGCCTCTGCAGGAGACCGCCGACGGCCGCACGGTATTCGTCGCGGATGCAGACGGCATCGGGCTCTCGGCCTATGCGGTAGAGGGCGTCGTCGCGGATCCGGAGGAGCCGGCGCCGGTGGGTGCGGAGCTCGGGGCGGGCTTCGCAGCGATCAATTATGAGACGATCGATCCTGACGGCTATGTGCTTGAGAATGAGGGCCTGCGGCTGGTGTTTGCGGCCAACGGTGAGCTGGACTCCATCTGGGATAAGGATGCGAAGCGCGAAATCCTGCCGCCCGGCCGGCGCGGCAACCGCCTGGTGATCTACGAGGACCGCCCGCACAACTGGGAGAACTGGGAGATCAGTTCCTTCTACCGTGAGAAGTTCTGGCCCGTCGATGAGGTCGCGCATTTCCGCCTGGTCGAGGACGGCCCGCTCTTTAAGACGGTCGAGATCAGCCGCCCCTGCCTGGATTCCCTGATCGTGCAGCGCGTCCGGCTGGCGAGCCACCGCCGCGGGCAGATCGATTTTGACACCCAGATTGACTGGCGCAACGAGCGCCTGCTGCTGAAGGCGCTCTTCCCGCTGGACATCAACGCCAGCCAGGCGACCTACGAGATCCAGTACGGCGCCGTGACGCGGCCGATTTCTGAGAACACGAGCTGGGACCAGGCGCGTTTTGAGGTCGTCATGCACAAGTGGCTGGATGTGGCGGAGTATGGCTATGGTGTGAGCCTTCTCAATGATGCGAAGTACGGCTGTCACGTCCGTGATGGCGAGGTCGGCCTGACGCTGCTGAAGTCGGGGACGATGCCGAATCCGACCGCCGATCAGGAGCGGCACCGCTTTACGTATTCGCTCTATGCCCACCAGGGGAGCTGGCAGGAGGCTGCTGTTGTCCAGCGCGCGAACGACCTGAACCGCCCGCCGTATGCGTACGCGGTCGCGGCGGGGCGGAAGGACGCGGCGGACGCGGCGGATGCGGCGGATGCGGCTGACGTGGCGGCGGAGGTCGCTGAGGAGATCGCTGACGAGATCGCTGAGGTGACCGCTGATCTGCCCGAGACCTGGCTGCTGAGTGTCGGCGGCGGTGTGCGCGTTGAGGTCTTCAAGCGCGCCGACAGTGATCCTGGCCGCTGGGTACTGCGTGCCTATGAGAGCCATGGTGGTCGTGCGGAGGCGGAATTCATGTTTGCGCGTTCGCTGGCCAGCGTGATTCCCTGCAATCTGCTTGAGGAGGCAATCGGGGAGGAGATCATCCCGGAGTCGGGTTCGTTTGCCATGGGTGAGGGCGGTTTCCAGGCGGAGTTCAGGCCCTGGCAGATCCGCAGCTTCCTGGTGGACTTTGCCTGAGCACGGCGCGGCGGGACGGGCGGCGGCGCCTGTGCCGGCGCCCGCTCCCGCGCCCGCGATCACGGAGCGGATCACGGCACGTCTTGAGGGGCGTGCCGTGCGCCCGGGCGAGACCTGCTGGGTCCGGCACATTCGGGAGGCCACAGCTGCCGACGCCGCCGGGCCTGGGCCTGTCGTTGCGCCGGGGCGGGTGCTTGACGCTCTGACGCTCTTCGATGCCCTGCTCGACTTCGCCACTGCGGACGAGCGCGTCCGCCTTGTCTGGATGAACGGTTCGCGCGTGGATCCTGCGGCGCCGCGCGATGCCTGGATGGACTTCGACATCGTCTATGGCGTCACGGACTTCGCCGCCCTGACGGCCCCCGACAATTGCGGCTGGATCGATGCCTTCGGGCCGCGCGTCATCGAGCAGCTGCCCGATGCCGCGGCGCCTGGCGAACCCGCGCCGGCCGGCCGCTTCGCCTGGCTGCTGCAGTTCGCGAACGGGCAGCGTGTCGATCTGACTGTCTACGATCTGCTGCGCGATGGCGAGGCAGGTGTCGCAGCACGGGCGTCGGCCGGGCTCGGTGGCGACAGCCTGACGGCGCTCCTCGTCGACAAGGACGGCCTTGTGTCCGAGCCGCCCACCCCCCACGACGGCGATTATCGCGTGGCGCCGCCGACCGCCTGGACCTGGCGCGCTTCCTGCAATGAATTCTGGTGGGTGACGGTCTATGTGGCCAAGGCCCTGGCCCGCTCCGACTGGTGGTACGCCGCCGACCTGATCGGCAACGTGCTGCGGGCCGAGCTGCTGCGCCAGCTGACCTGGCGCCTGGTACTCGAGCGCAATGATGAGAGCTTCAATCCAGGCAAAGCCCACACCCGTCTCTACCGCTTGCTCTCGTCCGAGGACCGTCAGCTCGTCTGGCAGACCGCTTCGCTGGGCAGCCCGGCCGCCGTCTACGATGCCTTTGCTGCCGTGCTCGATGCCTTCCGCAGTGTCTCGCAGCAGCTTGCCCGGCTCGCCGGCTACGAATATCCCGACTTCGACCGTGATGTCAGCGCCTTCCTGCCCGGCTACATCGACGCCGGCCGCTTCTGGAGCCGCTGACCTGTTGATCGTTTGGGGCAGCCCCGCTGCGAGCCGTGATCTGTGGTAGCTTGCGTCTTTTGCTTATCCGCAGCTCATCGATGACTGGCGTAGCGCGTCCAGGGGACAGTCAGAGTTCGGCCCAGGTGTAGTAACGTGATTAGAGCATTCAGAGTGCACAGGCTGGTGCGAAAGTGCATGATCATTCAACCTTTTGCGTTTTCTGGATGCAGAATCTTGGAATTTTGCACAAGGTCAGGTACCGGAGGTGGAGGCCTCTTATATAAGTAGATATTAAAAAATATATAGAAGGGCAGTAGCTGGCGAATGGATTGTTGCATCTTCCTTTCATCCATTTGAAGTGACATGGACGAAAAAGAGAGAAAATATCGTTCGCTCACGTACGATATTAATACTTTCAGCCCACGCTCAAAAAGCCCCACTTATAAAGCCAGCAAGCACGTAATTAACTGCTGTCGTCTTTGAATCCAGCTGACTCAAAAAAAGAAGCGCTGACGACGAGCCCAGATGCCGAGCACCGACGCTGGGGGTGTACGTCAGGAATGTCGGGAAGCGGGTGTGAATGCCAAGAGGATGGCTGGCAAGGGCCGAGCACGCTGCTGTGCGGTGCGCAGGGCCAAAACAGCGCGTAATCCAAAAAACGATTTGGATTCCAGGCTACTTTGGCCACAAAGGGCCGCGCGCGCCGCTGCACGGCGCGCAGGGTCAAAATAGCGTGTAATCCAAAAAACGATTTGGATACGAGGCTACTTTGACCACAAAGGGTCTGATTCTGGTCAAAACAGCGCGTAATCCAAAAAACGATTTGGATTCCAGGCTACTTTGGCCACAAAGGGCCTGTTTCTGGTCAAAACAGCGCGTAATCCAAAAAACGATTTGGATTCCAGGCTACTT
>JASGUW010000062.1 GCA_030055235.1 Bacillota bacterium | reverse complement strand
GATCAACCTTGCGAAAGATTGAAATTTTGCACAAATGACATGCGGCGGTGTGCAGTTTTTCAAGCTTTCGCAGTTTTATAGCCCACGCCTCTCGCTTCGCTCAAGGCACAAAACAGCATGAATCGTGGTGTTGAGCGTTAGCGAAATCTAGCTCGTTTCACGATTTTTGTTTTAGTCCACCCTTGGTGAAGTTTTTCTGCTCCCGCTCCGGTTGCGGGGCAATACCGGCTTTTTTGTCCACTCTCTGGTCAAAAACTTCGATATTGCCCGATTCCCGGGGCAATACCGGCTTTTTCGTTCGGAGAACCTTCACGGTATCTAACCCGTTTTCCGACCCGTTTTTGGTTCAGCTTTCTTTACATGAAGACCTAAAGAAATACTTTGAAAGCCTGTCCTGTCTGAAGTCGCAAGAACTTATGAGGTCTAATCAAGGATCATTTGATAATATCACTCGAAATTCTCCCTGCTGTGTCAACCTCACTTCATGTTGCTCAATATACCCCGCCTTTTATTCTTTGTTCTTCTACGCCACTTTCCGTATCTCTGGACAACGCAATACAAACGAACGAGCGGCCTGCTCCACCTGATCCACTTTGTAAAGCCTCAAAACCGTCGAGGCGATCCACTGAATCATGCCGCGCGCATCAATCCTTGAAGACGTTTTCAGGAAAATGCTTTTTCGGTCAAGGGAAGCTTAACAAAAGAAGCAGATGGCATGATGAACTGCTTTTACAGATGAAACGGAAGATCATCAGGGATATCGCCAAGCACCCCATCGGGAACGGCCGAAACATACGTGTTTCAAGTGTTTTGGCTGTCCCCTCCGTTCAAGTCTGTATATCCCGCCGCAGAGCTGTTCGTTTGCGTGCGGTATTCAGACGGCGACAACTTATAGCGCAGGCGAAACGCCCGCGAAAAGTAGGCCGGGTCCCGAAAACCGCATTTCAGAGCGATCTCCGCTACATTGGCGGAGGTGTTGCGCAGGTGCGCTGCCGCGAT
The DNA here is from genome assembly GCA_030055235.1 of Bacillota bacterium. Lineage (GTDB taxonomy): Bacteria > Bacillota > Clostridia > Saccharofermentanales > Fastidiosipilaceae > JAEZYR01. Next base: position 6,071 of record JASGUW010000062.1, on the reverse strand, counting down.
GTTGAGACGGTAGTGAAGCAGATACTGCTGTACTGAGTAGCCGCTTAGCCGGCGGACTTTGCGATAGAGCTGAGAGCGTGAGAGATTAAGGGCGCGGGCAATTTCCGCAATTGTCAGATTCTCGTCCTGATAATGCTGTTCAAGATAGAACAGCAGGCGTGAATCGTCGTCGGGGGGCAGGGTCTGCTGATAGTCGGAATCTGCGGCCAGTCTGGCGAAGAGCGTATAGAGGCGCCCAAGCTGCTCGAATTCACTGACATTTGACAGCCGTGACACCGCGGCGATTGCATGCAGCAGCGAGAGGAAAGAGGCGTCCGGCTCATAGCGGAAGACGACAGCCTGTGCCGGGATGCCGATGCGTTCCAGAATCGATGCGGCTTCACGGCCGCCAAAACCGATCCAATAGTAGGTCCAGGGTTCACTGAGGTCGGCCACATAGCGGTTCATGGTATAGGGGCGGATAACAAAGGCATCGCCTGCCGTCAGCTGATAGCTGCCCTGCGGTGCGTAGAGTGTGCCCCGTCCTCCGATGATGAAGTGCAGGATGTAGTAGTCGTAGGCGCGCGGACCGGAGAGGTGACCGGGCAGAGCGTAGAGGCGCTGTCCGCTGCTCGCCAGAAAGAGACCCGGCTGCCTGCTGTCGTCGAGCGGCCAGGCAGGTCGATAGACATTGTGGCGATCAATGCGCTCGGCACCTGAGGGATGCCAGCCACCGGCGGTCGACTGAAATTCTGAAGCTGACATACTGTATTCCCCTGCTGTTAAGCTGAAAGTACTTTCTAATCCACCGATATTCTCATCCTAACACAGCTCCCGGCATGCAACATGAGTCCTGTTTTTTGCATCAGCTGCCCTCTGTCGCCGCTCCTGCTCTTTCACGTACTCTTTTTGTGACTGCAGTAAAGAGTACCGGTCGGTGCCCGGCTAAGACGCGAACTGTATCAGCTCCGGATGTATGACGGAGGAGGAAGAAAAGCATGAAACAGGGACGCTTGATGATCGTGATGACACTTGTTATCACACTGCTGCTTGCTGCCTGTGGCGACAAGCCGGCGACTGCCAATACGACAGCCCAAACACCCAAAACGGACGCTGCCACGAATCAGAAGACCACGGCCGAGACAGAAAAATCAGACGGTAACGGCGATGTTTCAGGCACCGTCGTCTTCTGGACCTGGAGTACGGAAGCCACAGATCCCTATCGCAAACAGGCCGACATGATTGAGGCGAAGATTCCCGGATCTGAGATCAAGATCGAGTACATGGGCTATGACGACATGTGGACCAAACTGCCGGTGGCCATCGCCGCGCGCACCGGTCCCGATTTTTACCAGATGACCCGGCCCTACTTCGATCTGTTTGCCGCGAGCGGCAACGCGCTGGCGCTCGACGACATGATTGCGGCGTCGGAAAAACTCCAGGACAACCTCAGCATGATGCTCGACAAGCCGATCGATACGTACAAGTACAACGGTCAGCAGATGGCTTTGCCTTACACCGTCGAATCCGCCGCCATTGCCTATAACAAGGATGCCTTCGCCAAAGCCGGACTTGACGAGCCGAAGACCGTGGAGGACAGCTGGACCTGGGATGATCTCTATGAGATGGCCAAAAAACTGACCATCAAAGATGAAAAAGGTGAGGTGAGCCAGTATGGTTTCCTCGTCGATGCCAGCCGTCTGCCGGTCTGGGAACTCATCTGGTCGCATGGGGGAGAGCTCTTCAATGAGGAGATGACGGAAACGCTCATCGGTTCGGACGTGGCCATTGAAGCCCTGGAACCCTACATCGCAATGTATACCGAATACGGCGTTTCGCCGAGCACGGAAGCTCTGAGCTCAATGTCCGGAGATGACATGTTTATGTCCGGCCGCATCGCCATGGTTGGCGCCGGTATCTGGAAGGTGACCACCTACAACCAGATTACGGGTTTCGAGTGGGATTGTGCGGAACTTCCCTTTGACCCTGAAACCGGAAAGCGCCTTTCGTCGTCGAATGTCCTTGGCTATGTCGTCAGTCCTTCGTCGGAGAATCTGGAGCTGATGGGGCGGGTTCTGGAGGAACTGACTTCGGCGGAACTGCAGGCGGTGCTCGCCGATGAAGGGCTTTACATTCCGGCCAATACGACCGTGCAGGACCGCTATTTTACGATGGAGAAACCGGCGAACGTAGGGGCCTACCAGCGGGCGCTCTCCTACACGCACCCCAATACCCTGTCGCCTTATATTCCCTACGGTGAATTTACCCGGGGTTTCGGCGACGGCATCCGCGACGCGCTGGCCGGCACCAAGACTGTCGCCGACGCGCTCAGACAGCGGCAGGATGAGCTGAATGAGATCATGCGCGAAAACAAGGCCAACTTCGACTAAGACTCCAGCGACAAAAAAGCAAACAGCGGAACGCCGTTGCCGCTCGGGCAGCAGCGGCGTCCCGCCTCTTGTTTGTCAGGGAGGTGCACCAATGCACACGAATCTGCGCAACCAGATCAGTGGCATGCTCTTCGCAGCGCCATGGATCATCGGTTTTTTACTCTTCACACTGACACCGCTCGCCGTTTCACTCGGCATGAGCTTCACCAACTACAGCCTCCTGTCTGCCAACCCCCGTTTTGTCGGCCTGGACAATTATGTCCGGCTCACGACGGATCCCCTCATCGCCCACTCACTGAAGATTACGTTTCTGTATGCCATCATCTCCATACCCCTGCAGCTGCTCTCGGCCCTGCTGCTGGCCATGCTGATCAACCGGCCGCTGGTGGGCATGCGGCTGTTCCGGACGGCCCTCTACATGCCCACCATCATCCCCATCGTCAGCTCGACGCTGCTCTGGCAGCAGATGCTGGACGTGGATTTCGGCCTGATCAACTATCTGATCTCAAGGCTTGGCCTGGCCCCTGTGACCTGGCTCAACCAGACTCCATCCATCATCGCCAGTATCACCTTGATTGATCTCTGGCGGATCGGACGCACCATGATGATCAATCTGGCCGGCCTGATTTCCATTCCGACACAGTACTATGAGTCGGCACAGATCGACGGGGCGGGCGCCTTCAGCCGCTTTATTCACATTACGCTCCCGCTGCTGACACCGACGATCTTCCTCAATCTGATCACCGGCCTCATCGGTGCCTTCAAGTCCTTTGCCACCGTGAATGTACTGACGGGCGGCGGTCCGGACAATCGCAGCCTCTTCTACATGCTCTATCTCTACCGCAACGCCTTTGAGCGCTATCGTCTGGGCTACGCCTCCGCCATGTCCCTGCTGCTCTTCGTCATCGTTGCTGTCCTGACAGTCGTGGTCTTTCGCAGCTCGCGGCGCTGGGTCTACTATGAAGGAGAAAACTAGCATGTCACCTGCCAGGCCCGCAGCCCTTCAGCGCCCTTCCTACATCGGACGTTTCTTTATTGGCGGAAGTGTTGTGCTGCTGACGCTTGCCTACACGTTTCCCATGTTCTGGGCGCTGAGCAATTCGCTGAAAAGTTATGAGAACCTGTTCAGCTATCCGCCGACCATCTTCCCGCAGCCCCTCCAGTGGTCCAATTATTCGGAGGCGATGACCTATCAGGGCTTTCCCTTCGCGCGCTTTCTGCTGAACACGGCGCAGATTGCCCTGTTCTCCGTGACGGGCACGCTGGTTTCGTCGACGCTGGTCGCCTATTCGCTGGCGCGCATCCGCTGGCGGGGACGCAATCTGCTGCTCACTTTCATCATTTTGACAATGATCATTCCGGGAGAGGTGACCATCACGCCACGCTTCATGCTCTTCAACCGCTGGGGCTGGATCGACACCTGGCTGCCCCTGATCGTTCCGAATTTCTTCGGCAGCGCCTTCTACATTTTTCTCATCCGCCAGTACATGATGACCATTCCCATCGCCATGGATGAGTCGGCCATCATTGACGGTGCCAACCGGCTGCAGACACTTGTTTATGTGCTGCTGCCGCAGTGTCGGGTGATCCTGATTTCGGTGGTCGTGCTGGCTTTGCAGGATGAGTGGAACGCCTACCTTGAGCCCCTGATCTTTATCAACAACATGCAGCTGGTGCCGGCGTCGGTGGGGCTCAGCTATTACAGTGGCATGTATCAGACGCAGTGGCATCTGGTCTTCGCGGCATCGACCATCGTGTCGGCCCCGATCATTTTGTTGTTTATACTGGCTCAGCGCTATTTTGTGCAGGGTATTGTGGTGACCGGTGTCAAAGGCTGAAGCCCACGGCATGCGGGAAAGAAAGGATTTTGGATGCAGCTTTCGGATCTGAAACAGGCGCCCGTCTGGCGCAGCGACTGGCTTACGATTGAACTGACACCGGCGGATGCTGGCCGCTATCGCCGCGTGCCGTTCACGCTTGCGGAGGGGCAGCAGCTGCTTGAAATCCGGCCCGAAGCCCGGGCGGGAGAGGAGCGGAAAGACGGAGAGGGCTTCGCATATAAAATGCCCCGGCCCTATGTAGATATCACAGTCGAGAATCCCCAGGGGCGGCTGGTGGCGAACCTGATGGCCCGGACAAAGCCGGTGCGGATTGGGGAAGAGACGGCGTCGCCCGGCTGTCTGCCGACCAGTCTTGAGCCCGGCACCTGGCAGCTGCTGGTGGGCGTCAAGGCGCTGTCGGAGGATTTGGTCTGTCGGGTTGAGATTCGCCAGCTGGCGCGGCAGCCGCAGCTGCTGGTTGGAGAGACGCATATGCACAGCTGCCACAGCGACGGGCGGCTGACGGTGGAGCGGCTGCTGGCCAAGGCGGTCGAAAATCGCCTTGACTACCTGATTTTGACGGATCACAACACGGTTTCCGGCTGTCGGGAACTTGTTTCCACGCCGGAGCTGACGGCCATTCCGGGGATCGAGCTGACCTGGTTCAGCGGGCATGCGAATCTGCTGGGACTTGCAGAGCCCGTTCGCAGCTTTTTTGCGAATGGCGCGGCGGAGATGGCCGATGTCATGGCCGAGGGGCGTGCGGCCGGCGCCGTGGTGGTGATCAATCATCCTTTTGACCGGACCTTTGACCTGGCCTGGAAGCACAGCCTGACGGCGTTTCCTAACCATCTCTATGAGGTCTGGAACGGGCCTTATACCAGGCGCAACCGCGATGCTGTCGCCTGGTGGCAGGAGCGCCTGGCGGAGGGTGAGCGCTACCGCGTCATCGGCGGCTCGGACTATCACAGTGACCTGGACCTGACACTGGGGCAGCCGGCGACGGCCGTCTGGACCTGGTCGCGGGCGCGGGCGGATATCCTGGCGGCGCTGGAGGCAGGGCACAGCTTTATCATGGCGGCGGCTGACAGCCCGCGCGTTTCGCTGCAGTGCGGCGACTGGATGATGGGCGATGTCGCGCTGCCGGGCGCCGGTGAGGCGGCGGCGGTCGTGCGGATCGAGCTTGACCAGCTGCGGGCGGGGGATCGTATTGAAGTCTGGACGGCCGTGGGGCGAAGCAGGACCTTTACTGTGCCGCAGGGTGCCGTGGCTTTTGAGCATGAACTTTGTCTGCCGGTGGATGAGCGCTTTTGCCGCATAGAGGTCTGGCGCCCCGACTGGGACGGTGAGCCGCAGCTGGCGACGCTGACGAATCCGCTGTTTCTGCAGGAGGACTGAGCCGCTGCAGGGAGGGGGCATCAATATACAAACACAAAAGGAGCATATAAATTTGCATAAGAAGCTTCTCTGAGACGCAAAATGTCTAAAGGGAGCATTTCGGAACCTGCGCTTGCTTGCTGCCAGAGGGAATAGTTGTGAGATTCCAGCATCTCCAATCTACTCGGTGTGCCTATTCTTGGAGTTGTGTCACCTTTTGTTACTGTTCACAGGGGTCAACCAGGCTGCTTTACCCTGCACGCTTCTGACATGTGTCGCCGCTTAAAGACACCAATGAGGTGCTGGTAGACATTTAATTCTTTCTTCTTGTTCTCTTGCTTATTCTCTTCCTTGCTTTCTTCCTTGCTCTCTTCCTTGTTTTTGTTCTCGCTCTCTTCTTTCTCGCGTTTTTCTGCCTCGAGACTTTCCATTCTGAGATTCTCGATATAGCTGGTGAAGATACAGTAATCCTCAAGATTCTGTTCGCTTCGGAAACCATCACTCT
>JASGUW010000061.1 GCA_030055235.1 Bacillota bacterium | reverse complement strand
AGGAACGAAAAAATTGACCACAGCTGGCCAAAAAAGCCCGTTTGTGACCCGAAATCGGGCACAAATCCCGATTTCTGGCCACGGGTGGACAAAAATTGCGCTGGTGCCCCGGAATCGGGGCAGGAACGAAAAAATTGACCACGGCTGGCCAAAAACAGCCGTTTGTGCCCCGAAATCGGGCACAAACCCCGATTTCTGCCCAAGGGAGAACTTGCCATCCGCGCCATAGGGAGTGTACAAATTCCAAAATGCAGCTGCGTCCAGGCTTCGGTGCACACCCTTCTTAGCACTGCCCACAGCCAGGATTAGCGAATCGTCTGGGTGGAAACTTGTCTTCGCCAGGTTAGAAACTTGTGCTCACCGGGCTGAAAACTTGCCCTCATATGGAGAGCGGTGATACAATTCACGCGTCCAAAGCAGTTTGACCCGACAGCTTTTGTCGGTGCGAACTGATCTGACGGCACCATAAACATAAGGAGGATTCAGATTATGGCTCATGTCATTACCGACGAATGCATCATGTGCGGAAGCTGTGAGGGCGAGTGCCCGACATCGGCGATTTCTGCCGGCGACAGCGCGTATGTTATCGACGCCGATGCCTGCATCGACTGCGCCGCATGCGTAGATGTCTGCCCGGTTGACGCGATTCAGCCTGCCTGATCAACTTCGCAACTGCTGCCACAATGGCAGCGGCTTCCAGCTGCCGTGGCAAGTACAATGGATCGAAGCAATCAGCTAAAAGGAAAAGTCAGTATTGGCTTTTCTTTTTTTGTGCGCCGATTGCCCCGGGCCGATAGCCCTGTGGGCAATTGCCCCAGGGACTGCAGTGAAAAACCTGAGGAAGTGAAGGAGTATATATGATGGATGACGGGCAGCAGGATCGGTCGCCAAAGACAAAGACCCCCACTTTGCTGCCGGACGAAAGCCTTGAAGACCTGCAGCGCGCCGGTCTGCGCCTGATTCAAAAACGCGATGGCTTTCGCTTTTCAGAAGATGCCGTGCTCCTCGCCCACCTCGCCGCCGCCCGCCTGCGCCGACTTTCTCCTGCTCCCATTCGTTTTGTTGAACTCGGCAGCCACTCCGGGGTCGTTTCCATCCTCTTTCAGGAAGTCCACGGCAACGCCAGAGGTCTGGGCATTGAGCTGATTCCGCGCCAGGCTGCCCTGATGCAGCGCAATATCGAACTCAACGGCCTGCAGGCTAGGCTGACGGTGCTGGAAGCTGATGTTCGCTCTCTGCAAAGCGAGGCCCAGCTGACCGAACACAAGCTGAAGCCGGGCAGCTGCGACTGCGTGCTCGTAAATCCCCCGTATTTCTACCGCGACGACAACGCTCCGCCCGCCGACCCCTCTCTGACAACAGATGAACTGCGCATCGCGCGTACGGAGGCGGCGGTGAGCTTCGCAGAGATCTGCCGCCTCGCGGCCCTGCTGCTGCGCCCGCGCGGTCGCCTCTTTCTCGTTCACCGCCCCCATCGCTGCCCGGAACTTATCACCGAACTGGCCCGCCAGCAGCTGCAGCCCGACCTGATCCAGCCGATTGCCCCCACGCCGGGCGCGGCGCCGTCGCTGCTGTTCCTGTCGGCGGTCCGGGATGGGCGGCCGGGCGGCTTCGAGTTCGCACCGACCCTCGTGCTGCGGGATGAAAAGGGGCAGTACACCGGCCTGGCCGCGGAGTTCTACGGCAGCGGGGCGGAAGCCGCTGCGCCGGAGGACTGGGATGCCGACCCCGACTCCACCTCAGAGGTCGAGGGCGGGACGCTCTATCTCGTCGGCACGCCGATCGGCAATCTCGGCGACCTCTCGCCGCGGGCGCGGGCCGTGCTCGGCGCCGTCGACCGCATCGCCTGCGAGGACACCCGCCGCACGGCTCCCCTGCTGCGCCGACTCGGCATCAGCCGGCCGCTTGTTTCCTACCACGCCCACAATCTCCGCAGCCGCGAGGCAGGCCTCCTGGATGCTCTTAATGCAGGCGAAAGTCTGGCACTCGTGTCCGACGCCGGCATGCCGGCCATCTCCGATCCCGGGGTCGAGCTCGTGCGTGCCGTACTGGCCGCGGGTCACCCGGTGCGCGTCGTCCCCGGACCGACGGCAGCGGTCTCGGCGCTGGCGGCGTCGGGTTTCGACACCCTGCGCTTCTGCTTCGAGGGCTTCCTGCCGCGGCGCCCCGCCGAGCGCAGCCGCCGGCTGCAGGAGCTCGCCCTGGAGCCGCGCACGCTGCTTTTCTATGAGGCGCCGCACCGGCTGGAGCGCACTCTCGCCGCGATGGCGGAGGCGGGGCTGGGGGCGCGCCGCATCCTGCTCGCCCGTGAGCTCACCAAGCGCTACGAGGAGATTCAGCGCTTGACGGTCGACGAGGCTCTCCGGCTTCTGGCCCGTGTCAAGCCGCGCGGGGAGTACACGCTGGTGCTGGAGGGCAGGGCGGAGGCGGAGGCGCGGGGTCTTGAGTTCCCGTCTGCCGCGGCTGAAGCAGAACCGTCGGCGCTACAAAGCCCGGAGGACTGGCGTACCTGGCTTCAGGAGGCACGCCGTGCGGGGCTGGACTCCCGCAGCGCGCGACGGATCCTGGTCGAGCGCTACGGGCTTGACCGCAACAGCGCCTATGCTGCCTGGCTCGGCGCCGGGGAGGAAGACTGAAAGTCGGGCACACGTCATGGATGGCCTGGCGTAGGAGCATATGCCTAAAGGGCGGCTGGCAGGGAAAAAGCAGCAGGCAGATCCGGGAGGTAAGGATTGTGAGCTTTAGCAAAAGGATGCTGGATTTCTGTTTGCTTTGACCATGCAAGAGAACGCAGTGGTTAAAAAACGAAGAGAGATCCAAAACGGATTACAACATCATGCTTTCCTGACCAGGAAGGAGCGCACACACAGGCGCAGCAGTAGTGCCATACTGACCCGATAAATAAGGCCTGGGAAACAGAGTCTGGATCAAGTCTTTTCTCCTCAAAGCGCGCCAAAACGTGCCAGATATCCGTGCTCCTCGCTGTGCGTCGCTCGCTGTTAGCTGCTCGCTGCCGCTTTTCATTCTTTCTTTCAATTCAGCCTGCATATCAGACGAGCGCACGTTCGAGGCATTGTCACTTCGCGTAATCGTTTCCTTCCGCTGCAAACCTCATAAGAATGGAAAAAAGCAGCGGGCGGCTCGAGGCTGCGGGAGAGAGTGTGTCCAGATTGAATGTTCTGCAAACATAAAGAGACCCTTGATGCAGCATCACGTATCGCAGGTGTCAGCGGGCTTACTTCAGTGTGAGCAAGGAACTGTGAAAAGGAGAGGGTCGACACAACTCCAAAACTTGGCACACGAGGCTCCGAAGTGGACAAAAAGTCGAGTTGTGTCAGCGGAAAGTGACACAACTCCAAAAGTTGGCAAATCCACCTTCGTTTTTGTCAAAAAATTGAGTTGTGTCAGCAGAAAGTGACACAAGTCCAAAAGTTGACCATTTGACCTTCGTTTTTGTCAAAAAGTCGAGTTGTGTCAGCAAAAACTGACACAACTCCAAAAGTTGGCAAATCCACCCTCGTTTTTGTCAAAAAGTCGAGTTGTGTCAGCGAATAGTGACACAACTCCAAAAGTTGACAAATCCATCTTCGTTTTTGTCAAAAAAGCGAGTTGTGTCAACAAAAGGTGACACAACTCCAAAAGTTGACAAATCCACCCTCGTTTTTGTCAAAAAAGCGAGTTGTGTCAGCAAAAGCTAACACAACGCGTAGATGAGAGGTGCTGGAATCTCACAGCTCCTCTCTCTAAACAGCAGGCTTTATTAGATCTTCACACCCACCCAAGCCGTCCACCACCTGTCCGCGCGCTGCACCGCCGCCACGCAGGCGCGTCGCTGTTTTCTGCCGTTCCCCGCCCACGACACTGCTTCAAGGGGTATCATGTCGGCGATTGGAGGTGACTTTCCAAGCATGAATATTGTCATCGTCGGAGCAGGGAAGGTCGGTGAGGCTCTCTGCCGTGATCTGGCCCACGAGAAACATGACATCACCCTCATTGAAGGCAGCGAGGATCGCCTGGAGCAGATGATCCGCATCGCCGACATCACCGGCATCGTCGGCAACGGCGCCCTCTACGACATTCAGTCCGAAGCCGGCGTCGCCGACTGCGACATCTACATCGCCGTCACGCCCAATGACGAAACCAACATCATCGCCGCCATCACCGCCCGCCACTTAGGTGCCCGCCACTCAATCGCCCGCGTCCGCAGCCCCGAGTACTCCCTGCAGATGAACTTCCTGCGCGAAAGCCTCGGCATCAGCCTGATGATCAATCCCGAGTACGAGGCCGCCCGCGAAATCGCGCGCCTGCTGCGCTTCCCGGCGGCCCTCCACGTCAACCACTTCGAGCACGGCCGCCTCAACCTCGTCGAATACCTGCTGCCGCCGGACGCCCCCTTCGTCGGCATGAAGCTCCGCGACCTCCCCCGCGAATACACCCGCCTCCTGATCGGCGCCCTGATCCGCGAAGGCCGCCCCGCTATCCCCAACGGCAACACCACCCTGCTCGCGGGTGACCACCTCTATCTGGCGGGGGACGACGACCTCATCGCCGCCTTCTGCCAGGCCGCCGAACGCCGCAGCGTCAGCATCCGCCGCGTCCTCATCGTCGGCGGCGGCCGCCTGACACGCTACATCCTCGACCGCCTGAACCACCGGCACTATCAGACCAAGGTCATTGAGGTCAAACCAGCCCTCGCCGACGCCCTCGCCGCCGACTATCCCGAAGTCGAGGTGATCTGCGGCGACGGTACAGACCAGGCCTTCCTGCGCGAGGAGCGCATGGCCGACTACCACACGGTCATCGCGGCCACCGGCGTCGACGAAGAGAACATGATTGTCGCCATCTCCGCCGCCCGCATGGGCGTGCCAAAAACCATTACAAAGGTCAACCGCACCGATCTCCTCAAAGTCCTCGACAACGTCGGTCTGCAGGCCATCATCACCCCCAACCGCATCGTGGCCGACCAGATCATCCGCTATGTCCGCTCCCTGGAAAACTCGGAGGGTTCGGCGGTTGTCGCCTATGCCCGCCTGGGCGACGGTGCGCTTGAGGCAGTGCAGTTCCATGTTTCGGATTCCTGCAAAGCCTGCCACCGCCCCCTGTCCGAACTCGCCATCCGCCCCGGCATCCTGCTGCTGGCGATCCAGCGCGGCGAGCAGCGCATCACCCCCGGCGGCGGCGATCGCATCCTGCCTGGCGACGATGTCGTCGTCATCACCGGAGGCCTGCCGCTGCGCGACCTCGACGAGATCCTCGCATGAACCGCCACATGGTCGCCTTTGTCTGCGGCCGCATCCTGCTGTTGCTCGTTGCCCTGCTGCTGCCGTCGCTCATCGTCGCCTTGGTTTACGGCGAGGGCTGGACGGGCGTCTGGCCTTTCCTCGTCACCATGCTTATTGCGGCCGCCCCCGGCCTGGCCCTCAGCCTCCGCCGCCCCACGAACACGCGCATCTACAGCCGTGAAGGCTTTGTCATCGTCGCCCTGAGCTGGTTCGGCTTCTCCGTCATCGGTGCCCTCCCCTTCCTCTTATCCGGTGTCATCACCTGCCCCATCGACGCCTTTTTCGAGGCAGCGAGTGGCTTCACCACCACCGGCGCCAGTATTCTCCTTGATGTCGAAGCTCTGCCCCACTCCCTCCTTTTCTGGCGCAGCTTTACCCACCTCATCGGCGGCATGGGCGTGCTGGTCTTCGCCCTCGCCGTCCTGCCCTCGATCGAGTCCGATGACGTCAGCATCATGCAGGCCGAAGTCCCGGGTCCCGTCTTCGGCAAGCTGCGCGCCCGCCTGTCCCACACCGCCCGCCTGCTCTACCTCATCTATCTGGCGATGACCGCCGTTCTTGTCGTCTTCCTGTGCCTGGGCGGCATGCCGCTCTTTGATGCCCTTGTCCATTCCTTCGGGACCGCTGGCACCGGCGGCTTTGGCATCAAAAACAACTCCGTCGCCTTCTATAACAGCTCCTACATTGACTATTGTCTTGCCATTGGCATGTTCCTGTTCGGAGTCAACTTCAATCTCTACTACATGCTTCTCTATCGCCGTGGCCGTGAGATTCTGCGCAACGAGGAGCTGCGCTGGTACCTTGGCATCGCCCTCGCCGCCATTATCGCCATCTCGCTTGACCTCATCCCCCACTACTCAAGCTTTTCCCATCTTATCCGTGATGTCGTTTTCAGTGTCTCCTCGGTAATGACAACAACTGGCTTTTCCATCGTCGACTTTGCCGCCTGGCCACTCTTCAGCCGCATCGTCCTGCTGCTGCTGATGTTCGTCGGTGCCATGGCCGGCTCGACAGCCGGCGGTCTGAAGGTCAGCCGCGTCGCCATCTATGCCAAGACCTTCATTCAGGAACTGCGCCTTCAGGTATCGCCGAACCGCCGCCTCCCCGTCCGTTTTGAGGGCCGCCCGCTGGGTTCGCATCTTCTCACCCGCACCGGCCGCTATCTTTTTCTATATATAGGAGTCTTCACGATTCTGCTGCTCATCACCTCCTTCAATGCTCCGAACTTCCTTTCCGCCTTCAGCGCAGTCGCCGCTACCTTCAACAATATCGGCCCGGGATTTGACGTCGTCGGCCCCACCGGCAATTTCGCCGGCTTCAACCGCCCCACCACCCTGGTCCTGGCTATTGGTATGATCATGGGCAGGCTGGAGATCATCCCGGTCCTCGTCCTGCTGGCTCCGCGCAGCTGGCGACGCGGTTAACCGGGTCTTCTTGAGTTTTGAATAAGAGCGGTCGAAACGCCTGAGGCATGTGCGTTTCGGCCGTTCTTTATGTGGCAGCTATAGCTTTCCGTTCCCATTCTCTTGCTCAACTGCTCGTTCCCTTGGACAATTTTTTCGTTCCTGCCCCGATTCCGAGGCACCAGCGCAATTTTTGGCCACCTGTGGACAATTTTTTCGTTCCTGCCCCGATTTCGGGGCACCAGCGCAATTTTTGTCCACCTGTGGTCAATTTTTTCGTTCCTGCCCCGATTTCGGGGCACCAGCGCAATTTTTGGCCACCTGTGGCCAATTTTTTCGTTCCTGCCCCGATTCCGGGGCACAAACGGCAATTTTTGGCCAGCCGTGGACAATTTTTTCGTCCCT
>JASGUW010000060.1 GCA_030055235.1 Bacillota bacterium | reverse complement strand
TCGTATCTCGATCATGTTCAACACCGTGTACCCTTTTGAGCGGAGGAAACGAATCATGTTCTCATTATTGGGATGCACATAGTTATAGACGGTATCTTCTCCCATCAATCCGGCTATCTCTTCGGCCTTGCTGAACAGCATTGTTGCAATGCCTTTTCTCCTGTGTTCCTGACTGACAAAGAGGTGTTCGACCCATAGGCATGGCTCATCTATCCTGCAAACGATATAGCCAACGAAAACGCCATCATCTTCTGCAGCAAAAACAGGATAGCCGGACTTCAGGAAATACATAATCTCTGCCTTCCCCGATTCGATATCTGCTTGAGACAGGATGTTCTTATAGGCACGCAGCGTCACACGGAATTCAGCCAGCAATGGAGCAAGCCGGTCAGCAGCATTTGCATCAATCCTGATAATTCTCATGTTCTCCTCCACCCTACATTCATTTTGTCTGGTAACTCAGAAGCCCGGCAGCCTGCCCTGTTTCCATATCATCAACTCCTCTATTCCAAACGCGCAAAAATCCGATAGCAAAGGTATGTCAAATAGGGAGACGGCATTTTTTCTGCCCGAAATCCCAGTCCTTCAGCTTCCGGTATACCGATTCAGGTGTGAAAAAGCCATCCTTATCCTGTTTGCTTCTGATATGTTGAATCATTTCAAGAAAATGCGGGTCATCCCGCATATAATCTCGTATCTGCTTAGAACTCCGGCTACGCTGACTATGTCATACCAGCACGAAGGTGCTTTCAACTTGCGGAAGTCCGTACCCATGTAGAACATGTAGTGGTGCTGGCTGAGGCTATCGATGTTTTAGACCATGATAGTAGAGCCGGCTCGATTCTGAGTACAGACTGGCTTTATTTCCCAAACAGGTGAATTACATATGCGATGATCGCCGCCAACGCAGGAAACACGACCAGAGTGCCAAGCCACTTTTTTATCCATGTTGTCTTTGAAATATATGGTTTCAGATCTTCAGTACCTTTGATCTCCCATGCTTTTGTATGCCCAACCCAATACCAGTCGATAAAGAGTCTGTCAAACAGATTCATGATCAAATAGATCCAGGCCATCTGCGTAAACCCGTCCCGGAACCCTTTTGCTCCATTAACAAAATAGACAAGCACGGGGACAACAAACAAAACGGGAATAAACAGGGTCAGACTCGACAGGATGGTGTTTCTCTTGATTCTCTCTGCCGTTGTCAAGCCTAATTCGATAACTCTATCCTTCACATCCTGCTCGTAAAAAACAACCAGGCCAACCGGCCCATTCGCGATGCCCACAACACAGACAAGCAGCAGCCAAAAAGACATGGCCAGGCCTTCCAGAACAAGCATTTACCCCTACCTCCGTAAAGTCCTTTCTACATGGCCACCAGATATTCCGCCCGTCGTGCCTCAGCCGGCATCCAGCTTCAGCACAAAGGCCTTCGTATATCCCGGATACGGTTCAACGATCTCCAGGCTGCCACCGTGGGCCTGGGCGATGGCGTCCGCGATGGCGAGACCCAGTCCGCTGCCGGAGGAGCTGCGGGCCTCATCCAGTTTCACAAAGGGCTGAAACAATTCCTCACGCCCTGCCCGATTCATGCTCTCCCCGTCATCCGCCACAGCCAGCTCAAATCCCTGTCCAACAGCCCGCAGGCGGACCTGAATCCTGCTTCCGGGGCTGTTGTGACGGATCGCGTTGTGAAAGAGATTGGCAATGAGTCTTCTCATCTCGCTTTCGGCGACTTCCGCATGGAGCGGCGTCTGCGGGAGATCAAGATCCAGCTCGACGGCATTCGCTTCCACCAGGTCATAGGCATCGCTTACCACCTCCTGCACCAGAACCACCAGATCCGTTCTTTCTTTCTTCAGAAAGGGGGCGGCTGCGCTGACACGCGTGTAGTGGAAGAGCTCGTCTACCAGCTCCGTCACCTGATCGCTCTTCGCCACGATCTGCCGCAGCACCCCGGCCTCCTCGGCGGGCGCTACCCTGCCATCCGCCAGAGCACGGGCATAGCCCCTGACCGAGGTGAGAGGCGTCTTCAGGTCATGAACGATGGACGCATAGAGAAGATTCTCCGCCTCCTTCTGCCGCCTGCCCTCTCTCTCGAAGGCCGCCTGCGTCAGGCGCCAGAAGAGCAGCGCCGCCAGTACAATAAGTGCGATGTCCAGTGTCAGGCGCCCAGCCGCCAGCAGCATGAACTGCAGGGGCGTTCGCAACCACGGCTCCAGAAGCATGGTCATGAGGGAATCCACCAGCGACATGGACAGAAAAAGCAGGAGAATGATGCCGATGAAGTTGCGGAATACCGTCTTCTGCAGCTGTTTCATTCGTTTTTACCGGCGTCTTTGACGAAGCGGTAGCCGAGCCCGCGTATCGTCTGAATGCGCCGGGCTCCGACTTTGGCACGCAGGCGGTTGATGATGACATGAATCGAATTGTCATCGTGGAAGTACTCGGCATCCCAGCCGGCCCGGTAGATCTGCGACTTGGCGAAAACTCTCCCGGGATTTTGCATCAGCAGCCGCAGGACCTGAAACTCCACCCGGCTTAAATCGTGTGCCTGGGCATCCACTGTAAGCGTACAGCTGTCAAGATGAAGCGTGATTTCTCCCAGGCGAAGCTCGCTTTGGACGACCGTCCGGCCGCGCAGTCTGGAGCGGACTTTCGCCACGACCTCCAGCGGCTCAAAGGGCTTGGTGATGTAGTCGTCGGCTCCGATATCGTAGGCCAGCAGGCGGTCGCCCAGAGAACTGCGGGCGGACAGGATCAGGATCGGCCGGTCAAAATGGCCGCGAATCTGCCGGATAAGGTCCAGACCGGAGAGCTTTGGCATCATAATATCGAGGATCAAAAGGTCGATCGTTTCTCTTTTCAGAATCTCCAGAGCCTCGACACCATCGTACGCCTCAAAAATCCGATAGGACTCGTCATGCAGGTAAAGCTTCAGCACATCAAGAATGGCCTTATCGTCGTCACAAAGCAAAATCCTGTAACTTTCCACTCCTGCCCCCTGTCCCGGACACTTCGCCGCCCTTTTATTATCACCAAAACCTGTATGTTTGAAAATACAGGGCCGTCAGGAGCGGCAGCAGGCTGACAGCTGCCCTCAGCAGATCCGCACGCCTGTTCTTCCCGCTCCAGCGCGCCACGGTCTGCCAGATGAAATTCGCTAAAATCAGCAACATAAGCATCATGAGGCCCAGGCAGATCAGGCGAACCGTCCCGTACTCATAGGAGGCAATAAAGAGCCAGAGATAAAAGAAGACGGCAGAGATGAGCGTGGCGCCCAGCAGGCCCAGATGGCTGCCCAGCGCATGGCGCGAAAGGCGCTTTCCCCGCAGTTTCCGCAGCAGGACGTAAACGCCGTTCACGATGCCGTACAGAATGACCAGTAAAGCGCCCAGGATCAGCACAACAGGAACTACAAGTCCCAGCGGACCAAGGCGCTCATAGTCTGTCGTATACGACTCCAGCCGCGGCTCCCCAGACACTTTATGGAAATTGCACGCCAGGCCATTATGACTGTCCTGCCTGTAGACACCCCCACCCAGGCTGCAGATGGAGAAATCGATAATGGGAGCTTTAAACCTGCCCTCTTCCTCTTCCCTTTGAATCGGCAGGAGTCCGGAGGCATAGGTGGCAATACGTGCGAAGCCCTCCTGAAAACCGCGCAGCGAATAGTAGACACCGGAGATGTCTTCGTCCGGGACAACAGAAAGCTCCGGGCGGCCGTAGAGCAGCTCCAGCAGACCATAGTTGTAGCTCATTTCGCCCACTTCATTGCTCATCACTGCCAGGCCCGTTCGGCTCAGCGGGTCGAACCATAAGGCGGACGAGCATCCCTCGGTATTGCCGCCATGGCCCAGAAGTTTACACCCGTAGTCAATCGTCCAGAGCCCGTGATGATTACGGCTGTCAGCCGTCCCAGTGTAGAAAAGACTCGGCTGCAGCATCGCCTCCATGCCAGCCTGATCTTTGAAGAGCTTCGTCCGGTCACGGGTAAACTCCCGGGCGAAGGTCAGAAAGTCACCCAGAGTTCCGGCGCAGGAGCCTGCCGGATAGAGCGCAATATGAGCCAGTTGCAGGCCGCAGGACTCCTTCTGGTCGGCGTAGTAGCTGTAGGTTTTTGTCTCTTCTCTTTTGGCGGCGACCCAGGGCTTGTCCGACCAGCCCGGTTTGATGGACGTCCGCTCCATCCCCAGGACACGGAAGATATGTCTGTCCACGTAGTCATAAAAGGGCATGCCGCTGACTGATTCCACAATAAAGCCGGCCAGGGCTGCGCCGTAATTGCTGTAGGCTGTCACCGTACCAGGGGCATAGATCTGGGGCGGCTCACTGAGGCGCAGGGCAGCCGCCAGTTCGGAAACATCCTCCGGCGACTGGTATTCATCGCCATAGATGACCTCCTGAAATCCGGCCTGATGGTTCATGAGATCGAGCAGGCTAATAGGCTCGGGATAGCGTCGTTTGCTCAGAAAGCCCTGCGGCAGCCAGGTGGCAATATCCCTGTCAAGATCAAGTTTCCCTTCTTCCACCAGCTGCATCACGCTCACCCAGGTGAGGAGCTTGGTCACCGAGCCCCACTCAAAGACCGTTTCTTCGGTAACGGGAATCTTGTTCTCAACATCGGCATAGCCGTGGTATTTCACATAGAGATCTTCATCCCCCTGAAAGACCGCCAGCGCCAGGCCCGCCGTCCCCTCTTTCCGCTCTTCAATATAGTCCTCCACGGCCCCGGGGAGCTCCTCTCCGGAAAGCGCCATTGCCTGCGGCCAGGCCGTGTTCCCAAGCAGCATGACCAGGATAAGACCAAGTGCCAGAACGATCCTCTTTGTATAAGACATAAGCGGTTCCTCCTCTCGTATCCGACAGGAGGAGGCTAACAGGCCAGCCTTTCGCCAGCCTTAGCGAAGCTTAACCGAATCTTATTTCCGCGCGTTCTCTCTCCGACAACAGAGAAGGCCGGCTGCAGCGCCGGCCTTCTCCATACATACGTGTTCAGCTCGCGGCTCAGAGTGAACCGGGCAGATCGCTGGCAAACTTCGCCGCCAGTTTGTCCTGCCAGTCAGACAGGGGTGCCAGCTTACCCAGGAAGAAGCGCAGAATTTTCGGCTCATGCTCGAAGCGCAGGCCGCCGATCAGGTCGCGGTTTTCGTAGAGCCAGGTCACACGGTCGACCGCATAGTCGATCTGGCTCATGGTAAAGACACGGCGCGGGACCGCCAGGCGCAGCAGCTCCATTTCGGCCAGAGTTTCCTTGCCGTCGGCATCCCTGCTCTCACTGAGCGTGCCGCGCTCCATCCCGCGAATGCCGCCGGCAATGTAGAGTGCCACGGCGAGTGCAGCTGCGGGGTACTCTTCCTGTGGAATATGCGGAACAAAACGGGAAGCGTCGAGATGGCAGCCAAGTCCACCCGCCGGCGTCACAACCGGAACACCGCGCTTTTCAAGTTCATCCACCATGTAGGCGATAAACTCTGGTCCCTGTGAAGTAACAGCCAGATCCAGTGTCTCCTCAAGTCCGACCGCAATCGCCTCAATCTCACGAACCGACATGCCGCCGTAGGTAAGGAAGCCCTCATTCAGTACGACCAGCTCTTTGAGCGGGTTGACGAGCTCGCTCTCTCTCATGCAGATGCCGCCGCCGCGCGCGAAGCCGAGCTTTCGTGCCGAGAAATAGATAATGTCGCACTGGTCGGCCACCGCCCTCATGATCGCCCGCAGCGAGAGCTCTTTGCAGTCCTCATCCTTCATCTTCAGGAAGTAGAGGTTGTCCTGCAGCAGGGACGCGTCCAGAACCAGGGGGACACCATGTTTCCTGCAGATCGCCGCTGTTTCTTTCAAGTTTGCGAAGGAGAACGGCTGTCCACCGATCAGGTTGGTCCCGGCCTCCAGACGGACAAAGGGCACATGGCCGGCATTCTCCTCCAGCAGCTTGGCGAGCGCCGCGGTATCGAGATTGCCCTTGAAGGGATAGTCACTCTGGCACTTGAGTCCTTCCGGGATCAGCAGCTCGACAACTTTTCCGCCACAGCGCTCGATATGCGCCTTCGTCGTCGTAAAGTGATAGTTCATCGGTACGATATCGCCCGGTTTCACCATCGCATCCGCCAGGATCTTTTCGCAGCCACGGCCCTGATGCGCCGGCAGGAAGTGCTCCATACCAAAAATATCGTGAACGGTTCTCTCCAGCCGGAAGAAGGACTCACTGCCGGCATAGGCGTCATCGGCCTGCATCATCGCGGCCTGCTGGCGGTCACTCATCGCATTGACGCCGCTGTCGGTCAGCATGTCAAGGAAAATATCCTTGTTGCGCAGCAGATAGAGGTTGCTCGAAGCCTCCTTGATGCGGGCCAGGCGTTCCTCAACCGGGAGCAGAGTCAACTGCTGCACAATGCGTACCTTGTGGCGTTCAAGCGGAATTTTCCTGCCGCTGAAGAGTGAAATCGTTTCCATGTGTTCGTTCCTCCTTTGTTCGGTGGTGCCCTTTCGGCATCTCACGTGTTCCGGCATTCTTCGCGCCGGAGGCTTCGGGGACGAACGACAATAAAAAACGTCCATCCCGACAAACGTGTCGAGAGGACGTCTTGCGACGTGATACCACCTCTCTTCGCTTTCACCTCACGGTGAAAGCCTCTGCCGGTACGCCGATCTCTCTTCGCAAAGACATAAGTGGTTTTCTTCGCCAGCCGGTTATACCGCTGCACGGTTACGGGTGCATCCGTCGTCGCCTACCTCCCGTTTCCGGGCTTCGGGACGCTGCTCGTGGATTGTATTCATCTCATCGTCTGCTTTCTGCCTCACACCAGCCGGCATATCTCTGGAAGAGAGCGATGAAACTACTTGGCTCCAGTCATGGCATTTATGTCGGTTACCATACCACAGGAAGAGAAGTTTTGCCCAGATGGAAAATGGAAAAATTTTCCGAAAGTGACACTTTTTCTCACCCTGTTTGGATGCCGACAGCAAACGGCAGGGGAAGGGCAGCACCGTACTGAAAAAGGGGTGCGCTTCCAAGGTACACGCCAGGAATGCCGGGACAGGGAAAGCGGCAGGTATATTCCCTGATGGCCAAAATCGCGTGATATCCTAAAAAATCATGAAACGTGTAGACACCATAGTAGTCCTCCGAATTATGAACTGACGCTATTTCCCCAGCGGATCGTGCAAAGGCGAAAAACTTGACCAC
Source organism: Bacillota bacterium (assembly GCA_030055235.1). Taxonomy (GTDB): domain Bacteria; phylum Bacillota; class Clostridia; order Saccharofermentanales; family Fastidiosipilaceae; genus JAEZYR01. The sequence goes on along the minus strand of JASGUW010000060.1, from coordinate 240 downwards.
GGGTGGGCAAAAATTGCGCTGGTGCCCCGAAATTGGGGCAGGAACGAAAAAATTGTCCAGGGGTGGACAAAAATTGCGCTAGTGCCCCGAAATCCGGGCAGGAACGAAAAAATTGTCCAGGGGTGGACAAAAATTGCGCTGGTGCCCCGAAATCGGGGCAGGAACGAAAAAATTGTCCAGGAGTGGGCAAAAATTGCGCTGGTGCCCCGAAATTGGGGCAGGAACGAAAAAATTGTCCAC
>JASGUW010000059.1 GCA_030055235.1 Bacillota bacterium | reverse complement strand
GCGCTGTTGTTTTAGAGCCTTTTATCAATGCAGGTTACGCAAAATTTAAAACCGACGGCGACGGCTTCACAGAGTCCATGCCGACCTATGTCGAGGTCAATAAAACGAACTGGCTGGCAGGCGGGGGGTTGTCGGTGAAGTTCTGAAGCTAGACGACATGAGTCTGTGAAAGGGCGGGTGGTTTTACCCCGCCCTTTTTTTGTGGCAGCAGGCGGGCGAAAGGAGAAAGGAGAAAGGACAAAGGCTAAAGGCTAAAGGATGCTTCGACAAGCCGAGCGACCGGAGGGTTAGAAGTTTAGAGGGTTAGAAGATTAGAAGATTAGATGATTTGAGGGTTGGAAGATAAAGGACAGAGGCTAAAGGACAAAGGCTAAAGGCGAAAGGATAAAGGCTAAAGAATAAAGCTCGCGATCGTGCCCATGGCGGGAAAAGAAGCCGTCCGGTCAGATTGCCACGCAGCGGAAGCCCAGAATGTTGGAAGAGGCGTCTTTTTCTACATAGTGGCGGTCGGTAAGGCTGATCTCACCGCGGGCGATCCAGCTTGCGCCCTTGGTGATGCACATCTCCGTGGTTTGCCTGTCGCCCGGCATATCGCCCGTCCACTCCAGGACATTTCCCAGCGCGTCGGCCACACCTGCCTGATTGGCAAATTTAATGTAGCGGTCCACCGGGGTTGTATCTCCGTGCAGACTGGCCTCTGTGTTACAGGCATTTTCCAGCCATTCATTCCCCCAGGGGAAAATATGACCGAGGGCGGAGCGTGCCGCCGCCTCCCATTCGATTTCTGTGGGAAGCCTTTTTCCCGTCCATGAGGCAAAGGCGCGGGCATCCTCCAGACTTACATGGACGACCGGATGTGTTCTTTTCAGATGCAGAGAGCTTTCCGGCCCCAGCGGTCTGTGCCAGCAGGCACCTGTCACCCTCCGGCTGTAGGCGCTTTTATGCAGTGAAAAACGCTCCAGACCCGTGACCGGGTCCCGGCTGTGCTGCATACGCGGATAATAGACGATACTGTAACCGTAGCGCTCCGCGGTAGTGATGTAGCCTGTCTGCTCGACAAATATTTCAAAAATGGCATTGGTGACCGGGAACTTGCCGATGTAGAAATCCGGCAGCGTGGCGATCTGTTCGGGAAGCTCGCTTTTGGCAAGATGCGCCCCTCCCACCAGATAATTGCCCCCTTTGATGAGGACGTGGGCATTGTAGAACTTGTCGCGCAGACTCAAATAGCGATTGAATTCCTCCGCCAGGAAATGAGCCTTCTGGCGTATTTCCTCCTCTGAGTACACGCTGCCCGACAAATCCGGCCCCAGAGCGGCAAGCGCCGCTGCGTCCTCGGCCAACCGTGTCAGTAATTGCGCTTTTTCCCTGAGGTCGGCATCGATAAAGGAACTGGAAGGTGTCACAAGAGGCTCCGTGTCCGCCTCGTCGGTAAGATCCGGCTGTTCCTCAATGGTCAGGTCGTCGTCCGCAATCTCTTCACCGGTCGAGTCTTCCTCGGCATCTGATGAGGTCAGCAAAGTATCATCCGCGAGGACTTCCCCGTCTTCGCCTGTCTCCTGATCAGGCGATAGTTCGGACTCGTCGGCAACGACGTCTTCGTCGGTGAGCAAAACGACTTCTTCAAATTCCTGTTCACCTGACGAGGCAAATTCGTCTTCTTGCCGATCCCCGGAGACTGACTCAGTCTCATCTGCCGGTATGACGATTTCTTCGACGAATTCTTCCGCGGCGGCGGCTTCCTCATCTGTTGGCATCTCCTCAATACCCGGTCGAGCTTCGGCTTTTGCCTCCCCTTCGGCCTCGCGTGTTTCAACAATCTCCCCTTCAGGGAGGTCATCCTCTGCCGCAAGGCCTGATTCAGATTCGCCTTCGGAAACGAGAACTTCTTCGATTATTTCTTCCGCATCGGCTCCCGGTTCATCAAAGGGAGCTTCATCAATACCAGGCCCATCCTCGCCCTGTTCATCGCCGGCAGCCCCTAGTGTTTCAACAATCTCCCCTTCAGAAAGGTTATCCTCTGCCGCAAGGCCTGATTCAGATTCGTCTTCGGAAACGAGAACTTCTTCGATTATTTCTTCCGCGGCGGCGCCCGGCTCATCTGTTGGCATCCCCTCAATACCCGGTCGAGCGTCAGCTATTGCATCTCCTTCGTCCTCGATTGTTTCAACAATCTCCCCTTCAGAAAAGTTATCCTCTGCCGCAAGGCCTGATTCAGGTGCTTCTTCGTGGATGATTATTTCTTCGCGTATTTCCCCCGCATCGGCGACACCTAACTCATCTTGGGAAACCTCCGCGGCTTCAGCCTGATCCTCACGGGCGAGGGCATCCAGATTTTCACTGAGCTTCCCCATCATTTCTTTGATGGCAGAGATCTGATTATCATCAAGGCCCGTGCCACCACCCTCAAGAATCTCGCCCACCAGATCCTCCACAGCGGCCATGATCCTGCCGATTTTGTCGCCGGCGCCAAGCTCCGTATCTGCCACGATATCCGAGACAGCCCAGGCGAGCTTTTGTGCCGCCCCTGTGGCGGAAGATTCCGGCTGGCCGTCCCCGTGGCTTTCCCCAGGAACCATCCGGCGGAAAATTTCTTTGAGCTCAGCGGTCTGCTCGGCGGAAAGCCCGCTTTCCGGATTGTCGATGGCCTCGGCAAGCATCTGCTCGAAGGCGTTCATTATTTTCGCTATTTTTTCGTGCTCGTCTGTTTGTGTATCTCCGAGTGCCTGTTTAATTTCGGCAAACGTGCGCTGCAAGGAAATGTTCGTCTCTTTTTCCTTTTTGCTTTCCAGTTGATGAGCAAGTCCCGCGAGGCCTTTGTCTATTTCGGAAAGATCATCATAAATGCCGCCTGGTCTGGTTTGGCCTTCGTCCTGATGGCCGAAACCATCGACTTCAGTTCCCGAGAGTGACCCGCCTTCGCCTGCGGCGCCTTGTGCGCCGCGAATAATGT
>JASGUW010000058.1 GCA_030055235.1 Bacillota bacterium | reverse complement strand
CTCGAATCTCACAGCTATTCCCTCTGAGCAGCAACCTGTGCAGCAACAATGTTGAGCAACAAGCCCGTCTATCGCGCACAAAAATCGATATACACATAGTGGCGCACAACGAAATAAATTAGTATTGCATACTGTACCCGGTTCCAAAGGCGCAGCTCACCTGAATCCCGTGGCAAAAACAGCAAAACAAGCCTAAAAAGACGACAGGGTCAGCTCCGTCTACCGGAAGCTGACCCGTCTTATCCGGTTGCTGCTACGCTCAACGCCTGCCTGCGCCGAGTCCACCGGAAGAAACAAAGCCACACCGAAACAAAGCCGCGCTGCCGGCAGCAGCGAACTTAGATCTCCCGCTCCTTGACGAAGCGCTCGTACCAGATGTATGCCACTTCCTTACCCGGCGCCGCTGTCAGAGAATGGTCCGGACCCGCCGGAACGAAGCTCCAGTCACCCGCCCGGTGATGCGTTTTTTCATCTCCGATCGTCAACGTAAAGTCGGCGTTGTCCAGGCCGAAATTCCACTGATCCACCTCAGGGTGGCCCTTTTCGACGGTGCCCTCTCCCTCTCCCGCGCCCTTGACCACACCCAGCAGGCTGCGCCCAACTTCTCCGTTGTAGAGCACCTGCCAGCTGCGGGTATTGGGACCCTTACAATCCTGCCAGTACTCGTGGAGATCGGAGAAGGAGCGGAAGATCGGCATCGTGGCGTGGTAGGTGGCGTAATACTTTTGGTCCTGTTCGCTCATGTCCAGCAGCAGACACAAAAACTCCATGTCCTCACTGGCATAGATGGAGAAATCGCTGCGGTCAAAATCCGGCACAAAGAAGGACAGCTCTGTGATGTTGTAGGCACACTTCTCCGTCGTCACATAACCTTTTCCCGATGTAAAGCAGTAGATCGCTGTCTTATCCGCATACCTTTCCGGCTGTACGCTTTTGCCTGCCTTCAAAAAGCACTTGTAGTTGTACGCCCCGGCATGGATTCCGGGCAGCATTTCCAATCGCGCATAGCCATTGGAGTCATATTCGGGCACCATGTCTTCTTTTCTAATGATTGCGATAGCCATTCATTACCTTCTTTCTCTTTCATGCAAAGCTTTTCCCTTCCTGTCCGCCGCCTTTGTGTAGAGCCAAGCTCCGGTGTCCGGCGCGGCCATCCTCCTGTCACCTCTCATATGCCTGCATAGATGGGTGAGATAAACGCCCATTGACCGTTCTTCTGGACAAACTCCGCATGGTATACATCCATTTCGCCGCTGCCCTCATCCTCTGCTTCCAGCACCATCTCGTAGGAGCTGTCCGGAATCGCCGCATGGATCTTCACCGCCTCGGAGTGCCAGGGCTTCACATGCCAGGACACACCGCTCTCCAGCAGCTGAGCCAGGCTGGCCCTGTGCGTATGTCCGTTGACGCTTATTTCCACCACCGTGTCGGGACCGCCTTCAATTTCCACTACAACAGCATTCGTCTGGGGGTGCAGCGTGCTCTTGTTGCGCACCGTTTCACACTGCCAGGCAAAGCTGTGCTCATTCGTTTCCAGCACACGGTTGTCGATATCATTGACTTCCACAGGTCTGCCGTCGTGGCCGGTGGGCGAAAGCAGGCTGCGTCCTCTCAGGTAGAGATTGGCTCCGGCGATACGCCCATCCGTCCGGATCTCTCCGTTCCAGCGCGTAAGCTCCTCACTGTTGCCCCAGCCCATCTCCACGCGCAGCTTGCAGGCACTAAGCGGACGCCGGCCAAGCTGCTCACCACATAAAACAGCCAATGGCTCGCAATTCTTATAAAGAACCATTTTGTCAGCCCAGTATTCACCCTTCACGGCACAGCGCAGCTTCCGGCCGGCAGCATGTACCGTCTCGCCCAGGCCATGGCCGTTAATCGTGAAGTCGCACTCGATACGGTCTCCGGTGACGGCATAGGCACGGCCCGCCAGCAGGGCTTCCCAGATGGCTTCCCGGCTTTTCTCCCTGGCAAGCACGGCGGTCAGCCCGTCACCATAGGAACCGGGAAAGCCGGCATGGTGGTCGGTGGAAGCCAGAAAGGCGAAGCGTTTGCCCTGCCGCAGACCCTGGTAAACGGTATTGTGGGAATCCCGTGGCCCCATGTCATGATAATAAGGATAGGGGGCAGTCTCACTCATGGCACAGCCGTGTTTGGAATAGACCTCCACACAGGGCGAAATATCCTGATCGTACAAGTCCCAGTTGATGCCGCGGTACCCCGGCGTGTAGCCAATGTGGTGCGGTACGGCGATGGCAGGCACTCCGCAGTCGGCGACAAGCTCTCCGGGGCTGTCCCTGTAGATAAGAGGGAGTCTGTCATCCGGCGAAATGATGTGATGGTCGCCATACCGGGAGGAGTGGATCTCATAGCTCTGGAAGGTCACCAGACCGCCGTCATTCTGCCTTGAGATCTCCTGCCTGATCTCATCCCAATGATCTGACAACTTTTTAAAACCTTCGTGGTGAAAGTCCACAATAAAGGCAGTCTCAGGGGTACGCTCATAGATGTCCGGCCACATGGCATGCCCTGTGATGCAGCAGAAATCAAGATGGCTCCGGGCGATTTTCAGAGCATTTGACAGGCTGCCAAAACCATAGGTAATGCCGCAATGATTGTGCAGATCTCCCCATAACAGCATGGACTGCTCCTTTCTCATCGATTTATTAATAAACTTGGCTAATTAATGATATCATAAGTACTTACAAGCGATTTGCCGGTTTTACACAGAAATTGCCCGGGATGCCCAAGACAGTTTCCCCATCCTGTCCCAAATTCCGGAGCCTACCCTTCTGCTATCCCCGCCACGCCATATCGCGTCCGGGGCATCAGAACTCTGCCACCATGAAACAAGCTGGCGCTGGGCCATACTGAAATCCGGCCAGACAGAGGCATGCCACCATGCCGGGAGGATGTTATGAACATCGCTTATTTGCACACGCACGACAGCGGTCGCTATCTCCAGCCCTACGGCTATGCCGTCGAGACACCGGCCATTCAGCGGCTGGCGGGCGAAAGTACACTGTTTCGCAACGCCTTTAGTGCCGCTCCGACATGTTCGCCCAGCCGAGCAGCGCTGTTGACCGGTACCTGGCCTCATCGGAACGGGATGCTTGGCCTGGCGCACCGTGGTTTCAGCCTGTCTCATCCCGAATGGCATCTGGCCCATTATTTACGCGAAAACGGCTATGAGACCGTGCTCAGCGGGATCCAGCACGAAGCCGCCGACCGTGAGAGTCTGGCCTACGAGCGGATACTGGATGCGGGCGGACAGACGGATCCCGCCGGAACTGAGAGCGGGATGGAACGGGATTTAAGGCAGGCGCAGCTGGCCGGGCAATATCTCCGCACGCGGACGGAAGATGAAAGACCGTTCTTCCTCTCAATGGGTCTCTTTGCCACCCATCGGCCCTATCCGGAACCCGACATCAACCCCGACTACGTGCGGCCACCTGCCCACATCCTTGATAACCCCGCCAACAGACGGGATATGGCGGCGTATCTCACCAGCGCCCGACATGCGGACCGCTGCTTTGACATTGTCCTCCAGGCGCTGAAGGAAAGCGGGGCAGAGCAAAATACCGTTGTGATCCTGACCACCGATCACGGGATCGCCTTTCCGGAAATGAAATGCAAGCTCACGGACTCCGGCATCGGGGTCACCCTGATGCTTCGCTATCCCGGCAACCCCTCGGCCGGGAACGTCTGTGACGCTCTGGTGTCACAGATCGACGTCTTCCCCACGCTCTGTGAGCTCTGTGGCCTTGAGATCCCCGGCTGGGTGAGCGGCGTCTCCCTGCTGCCGCTGCTTGAGGGCAGGCAACAGGAAGTCAATGAGAGGATTTTCGCAGAAGTAAATTACCACGCCGCCTACGAACCCAAGCGCTGCGTCCGCACCCGCACGCACAAACTCATCCGTCGTTTCGACTACCACACGCAGGTCGTATCAGCCAACATCGACCGCTCGCCCGCGAAGGATACGCTCCTGGAGCACGGGCTGCTGGATCAGAAGCTGGCGCGCGAAGAGCTCTTTGACCTGATCCTGGACCCGCTGGAGCGCGTGAATTGTGTGGACGATGCCCGCTACCGCAACGTCTACGAGCAGCTCTCCAGAGCCCTGCTTGACTGGATGGAAGCCGGCGCTGACCCGCTGCTGGAGGTCAGCTATCGCATTCCCAAACCCCCCGGCGCGATGGTTGACTGCCTGGAGAACATCCATCCGGACGAAGGCCGCTATGAGGCCTGACTGAAAGTGACTGTTTTTTAAGTCATTGATACAGTCCATCTTTTGAAGATCTGGAAAAGGAAGCGAAAAGCTTCCTTTTTTAGTCACTCTGCACGGATCATGCTTGACTCCTGTTCTCAGGCATGGTATCTATAATTAATAAAGAAAGATGCATAATAAATCTGAACTCTTCCCATTTGCTCTACAGGATTTTGTGAGGTGCTCATGAAACGAGGCTATATGGATCAAAGTGCCGTTCGCATTTTCAATCAGACCCAAATGGTCAATATGATTCGCGAAGATGACCAGTTAACCACGGCCCGTATCGCACGGCGAATGGGCCTGAGCCCTCCGGCGGTTTCGAACAATATTGCCGAGCTTATCGAACGCGGCGTCATCGTTAAGGCAGGTCAGCAGAAACGACCAAAAGAACCTGGGCGAAAGGGAGAACTGCTGGCCGTGAATCCCGTCTACAGCCATATCATTGCAGCGGATCTGTCAGGGCGACGACTGATTGCCGGAGCCTGTGATTTTTCGAACAAGGTACTGCTGACCAAAATCGGTGACGCAATTGTCGGGAAAGAAGCAGGCAATATTCTCAATCAGATTATCAAGATCGTCGATGCGATCATTCTTGAAACCAGGCTGTCTGCTGAACAGCTGGGCGCCATTGTGATCAGTGCGCCGGGCAACAACGACCCAGAGACCGGCACGAATATTCTGGCCCCACACTTTACTAACAGGGAAAACACAAAACATCGAAAATCGCATCGTGAACACAACACCCCAGAAAAAAAAG
>JASGUW010000057.1 GCA_030055235.1 Bacillota bacterium | reverse complement strand
TTCCCTGCATCCGATGAGGCTATATTCATTTTGGAACATCACAGACTGTTTGTGTGGGGATTTTTGCGTTGTAATGCGTTAGTCGCTCTATTGTAAATATTTTGTCATAAACCTTGCCGTCGCCGTGTCTCTTCCGGCTGCTGCATGATATTGGCGACATAGACGCGCAGGGCGACGGCGTCGGCCAGGGCTGACACCAGCTCCGGAAAGAGCAGATTGGGGATGATGCTGGTATAGAGCGAACCCGGCCCCAGCACGATGAGGTCGGCGGCGGCAATCGCCTCCAGCGCCTCGGGCAGCGGCTTGGCGGCGGCGGGTATCATCGTCACACGCTCAATGCGGACACCGTCGGGCAGAACGTTCTCCCCGATATGCGACTCACCATGGATGACACGACCGTCCGACAGGCGGGCGGAGATTTCGATATCGTTGAGCGACACCGGCAGCACGGTCCCGGTGACTGCCAGGACGCGGCTCATGTTGCGGACGGCCTCGCTGGCGTTGCCGCCGCAGACCTCAATCATGGCGGCGATGAAGAGGTTGCCGAAGCTCTGGTTGGCCAGACTCCCCTCCTGAAAACGGTGGTTCAGGAGATTTTCCATCATCGGCTCGACATCGGCCAGCGCCATGATGCAGTTGCGGATATCGCCGGGAGGCAGAATGCCGAGATCCCGGCGCAGGATCCCGGACGAGCCGCCATCGTCGGCCACGGTGACGATGGCGGTCAGATTTTGCGTATAACGTTTAAGGCCACGCAGCATGGTGGACAGACCCGTCCCCCCGCCGATGACAACAACGCGCGGACCTTCCTCAGGGCTGCGCAGAAATTTAGCGATCGCCCGGTATGCCACCATTTTCCTCCGCCCAGCCAAGGAAGCGGATCTCCGGCGTCAGCCAGACCCCAAAGAGCCGGTCCACGGTGCGCTGGACCTCCATCACCAGGGCGCGCACGTCTTCGGCGCTCGCCCGGCCGCGGTTGACAATGAAGCCGGCATGCTTGGTCGAGATTTCGGCGTCGCCCACACGCGTCCCCTGCAGTCCGGCGTCGGCGATGAGTTTCCCCGCAAAATGACCCGTCGGACGCTTGAACACCGAGCCCGCGCTCGGCAGATCAAGCGGCTGGCTTTCGCGCCGGCGCTCACTGAAATCACGCATGCGCGCCAGAATCTCATCCGGCGCACCACTTGGCAGGCACATCACCACATCTAGAATGATATCACCAGACTCCGCATAACAGCTGTGACGATAACCAAAACAGTGCTCTTCGCCAAAGCGCACACGCACTTCTCCCGTCGCCGTATCCAGCGCACGGCTCATCACCACGACATCAGCCATCTGAAAGCCATAGGCACCGGCATTCATGAAGAGGGCGCCGCCGACCGAGCCTGGGATGCCATGGGCGGCCTCAAGTCCGGAAAGAGAGTGGCGTTGTGCGAAGTGCGCCAGCTGACCGAGCGCCGTCCCGCTGCTGGCCAGCACATAGCTGCCACCGGGGGCCAGACGCAGCAGGCCCGCCCGCTCGCGCTCACGCAGCAGGGAGCGCAGGGGATCGTCCGGCTCCAGCAGGCGGACAGCGGCCGAATTGCGGTCGATCTGGAGCACGACGCCGCGCAGTCCGCTGTCAGCGATGACCAGATTGGTGCCGTAGCCGAGCACCGTCAGCGGCAGGCCGAGCTCACGGCAGACCGCCGGCAGGGCGCAGATGGTGGCGGCTTCCTGAGGGGCGATGTAGTAGTCGGCAGGCCCCCCGACTCCCATGCTGGTGTGGCGGGAGAGAGGTTCATCACGAAGGATGCCGGCAGGCGGGATTCCCAGGCGCCTGGCCAGCTCCGGTCTCAGATCCAGAAGCATCTTTAGCTCTCCGACAACGGCGTCTCGCGCTTGCCAAAGAGGCGGTCGGTCAGCGCCTTCGCAGCGTTGTAGCCCATCTGCTTCTGGCGGAAGTTGATGGCAGCGACCTCTGCAATGATAGCCAGATTACGGCCGGGCCGGATCGGGATGGTGGTGGAAGGCACCTTGATTCCCAGAATTTCCGTGAACTCCTGGTTGATACCCAGCCGCTCATAGATCTTCTTCTCATCCCAGATCTCAAGATTGATCACAAAATTGATATTTTCCTGCATCTTGACGGAGGAGACACCATAAAGCTCCTTCACGTCCATGATGCCGAGGCCACGGATTTCAATCAGGTGGCGGATGATCTCCGGCGCCTGGCCCAGCAGGGTCGAGTCGGAAACGCGCCGTACCTCAACCAGATCGTCGGCGATCAGGCGATGACCGCGCTTGACGATTTCCATCGCCGTTTCGGACTTGCCCACCCCGCTTTCGCCCAGCATCAGAATGCCTTCACCGTAGATTTCCACCAGAACACCGTGCAGGGTTGTCTTCGGGGCCAGCTCGACATTGAGGTACTTGATCAGGCTGGAGATGATGGATGAGGTGACTTCATCAGTGCGCAGCAGCGGCACCGAGTAGCGGTTCGAGCATTCCAGCAGCTCGGGTGTGACCTGATGGTGACGCGAAAGGATTACACAGGGGATGCCGCGGCTGAAAAGCATATCCAGCGCATGAAAACGCCCCTCCGCCCCCAGTTTATCCAGGAAAGCCATCTCCATGTTCCCGATCAGCTGGATACGGTCGGGGCCAAAATGCTCATAGTGCCCGGCAAGCTGCAGACCCGGGCGGGTGACATCCGCCACGGTAATCAATATATCTTCTGTATTGCCAAATCTGGTGATCTCTTCCAGATGAAAAGCATCGATGATTGTTTGCAGCGTCACGGCGGCCATAGGCATCTCCTTGGGATATCGGCATTCGTAGCGACAGACAAGTATGTCGTACGATGCAGGCAAAGGCAAACACCGTCGACCGGCGTCAGTGTATCATAGCCGCCGTCTGAAACGACAGCAGCTTCTGCTTATGTAGTCTCAGCTGCGCTGGAGCGGCAAAACGAAACAGAAGGAGCATCCGGCCACGCCGGGCTCCCCCTGTTCCTGAGCATTGGAGCGGAATACGAGATTCGAACTCGCGACTTTCACCTTGGCAAGGTGACACTCTACCACTGAGTTAATTCCGCGTCGCGTACGTGACGACGAGTGTAGCATCCGCCGCCGTTTCGCGTCAAGGGGTCTGCGGCAGAAAACGCATGAGATCCGTCGTTTCGCCGCCGAGCCGGCGGATCGACGACAGCAGTTCGTAGAAGAGCTGCCTGTCCAGCTGGTGGTAATGGCGCTCCAGCCAGCCGCGCAGCAGGGTGACGCCGCGCCCGTCGCCGAGATCTCCAATGCAGATGGTGGGGATCACCCGCTGCGGCATCTGGCGGAAGGCAGCACGCAGCTGACGGAAACAAAGATCGCGGATTTCCTCATCCGACTCACTCGTGGCGGCGATGGTCAGGAAGACCAGCAGGTAATCCAGGGACGCGCTGTAGCGGTTGGCTTCCAGCAGGGCGGCGCTGCGGGCGAGCAGTTCGGGCACGATGGAGTGGCCGAGTGTCTCGGCCAGATGGCGGCCGCTGTCGGCGATGAGCTCGTTGACACGGTCGGTGGCTGCGACTTTGCGAAAAAAATGACGTGCAAAGTCGAGATCCTGCCAGTCGCCCAGCAGGCGGGCCAGCTGGGCCGGGACAATGAGCTCCTCGTCCACCTCATCGTGGCCGCGCGCCTCATAGTCGGCGGCCAGGGCACGCTCGCGCAGGACCGGGCGCATGACCTGCTCCTCCCGGGCCAGGCGCATGACCAGTAAATCAGGCAGGATGTCATCACAGCGCTCGGCGGCATCCTCCGTAAAGGAGAGCAGCTCATCCGGGCCCTCCAGCGCTTCAATCAGCTGATCGGGGGTCTGGCCGTCGAGCTCATCCAGAGGCCGGTCGTACCAGGTCTGCAGGCTGTTGAAGCTGGCCTGCTGAATCGCGGCCAGAACAGCCGGGTCGTCGAGCTGCTGCTCATCGACATCCGCCGTCTCCCGCTCGAAGCTTTCGGCCAGGGCGCGATTGTAGGAGGTAAAAAAGGAATCTGACCAGTCTTTACGATACATGTCTCTATCCTACCATGTTCAGGTGTTGCTTGACGATGCAGAATGGGCTTGATTTCGCGCCTCGTCGAGAAGGCGATCGAGCGCTATGACGACGGCAACGAAAAGGAGTTCCATGGATTCGTCATGGATCACCAGCTCATACTGGTCGCTGAGGGTGGGCCAGGCCTTATGGATGCTGCCGACCAGGTTTCCTTTCTGGTAGAGCGAAAAATTCAGGCTGAAGAAATCCCCCCGCAGCTCGAGCCCCAGATCCTCCGGGTCGATGTCTATGTGGCGGCGAATGAGGGTGAAGCGGCTGCGTATGCTGATGGAACGGCCATTGGCGAAGTCGACAACAAAGCGCGGCAGCAGCGTGAAGATTTCGCGATTGATGGTAAACAGCGGCTGGCCCGCAGGTGTCGTGACATGAACTGTGTGGCCGAAGAAACGAAACTCCTGATCCACCTGATAGACCGGCACACCAGCCGCATCCGTCACCGCGTAGTGATCAAGGATCTTGAAAACCTTCTGGCGGATATATAGCTGGCGCATCCTGGGTTCCTCCTCGTTTTGCCTGTCCTTTTCCCGCGTGGCGGACAAGTGCGCGGCATCCATCATAGCGTTTCCGTGTCGCGCGTCTGCCATGATAGCGTTTTGACAGGTCGCTTGTCCTGCCTTGGTGGATAAGTCTCCTGGGGTCTACATTCCGGCTGGCGGAGCACGGAATGTACATCGAAAGCGGGAGAAGCAAGCTGACGGCGGGAGCCCGGCCAGGAGCCCCGAAAAGTGTCCAGAGCGCAAATTTTGCTCACTCAGAGAGGAAAACTGTGCAATTTTTACGCTCTGGACAGCCGCAGCTCCTCCAAGGGCCTCGAAAAGTGTCCAGAGCGCAAATTTTGCTCACTCAAAGAGGAAAACTGTGCAATTTTTACGCTCTGGACAGCCGCGGCTCCTCCAAAGACCTCGAAATCCGTCCAGAGCGAAAATTTTGCTCACCCAAGACCGTTTTCTGTGCAATTTTTACGCTCTGGACAGCGGGAACCCGGCCGAAGCCTCAGTGTGCATAAAAACGATTTTGCCCCAGATCAGGGCAGGAACAGAAGAACTTGGCCACAGGGGTAAAACTGAATCATGAAACGTGTTGGGGACCATAGTCGTTCTCCGAGTTAGTGGCAATACGAAACAAACGATTGGAAACGGGCCATCATTAACGCTATGCAGAGCCTTCATCTCCAACGATTCATACTTTTTTGTGCCTCGAGCGAAGCGAAAGGAATGGATGATAAATACAATAGTCATTTCAAGCGATCTTGACCACGAAAGTATGTGTTCCTGGTCAAAACAGCGTGTAATGGCAAATGCAACTGCCATTCCAGGTGATCAGACATTCACGGCTTCTTTATCCATACCTGCAGCATAGAGCATGGTATGTTTATCAGGCATCAGAGCGAAATTGACTTGGCCGGCTTTCCTCCTTAGGATTACTGAACAGTCTTAAAAAACCAGAGCCTACCCTGCCTGCCCCTGTGCAGGCGACTCAAGCCAGAAAGCAAGGTGTCTTCGAGCATGTCAAAAAACAAACCACTCTTTGCCGTCTATGTCATGATGTATTTCGTGGTCACCATGCAGGGTTTTGTCTTTACGGGGATCATCGACCAGGTAGCCCTGGAACTTGATCTCAGTGAGGCTGCGGTCGGTATGTTCAGCTCGCTGTACGGCTACGGTGCCGCCATCGGTGTTCCGCTGGCCATGCTCGTCTTCAGCCGTATCGAGCGCAGCAGGAGCATGAAGGCCATGCTCCTTATCACACTCCTGGCCACGGCTGCCTTTGCTGTGACAGACATCTACCCCCTGCTGCTTGCCCTGCGCTTCCTGATCGGCCTGACCTCAAACTCCTACAATGTCCTCGCCACCGCCATGGCTATCGGCCTCTTTCCATCGGAGAAGCAGGGTCGCGCCATGGCCTTCTACATCTCCGGCGCCTCCATGTCACTGGTCGTCGGCACACCCCTCGTGCGTCTCATGCTGCCCTACATTCACTGGCGTACGATTTTCCTCATTCTGGCGGGCATCATGCTCTTCGCGCTCCTCTATTTTCTGAAAAAGGTCCGGCCAACAGCACAGGTGACCAAACACCAGACACCCAGGCCCTCCTCCCTCCACTACTTCAAGCACTCCGCCGTCCCCATCATCCTCATCTTCACGTTCATCATGTTCGTAGGCTCCGGCAGTTTCCAAACCTACATCACCGTCTATATGCTGCATCTGTTTCCCCAGATGGAACCCCTCATGAGTCTTTTCCTCTTCGCCTGGGGACTTGCAAGCTTTTTCGGAAATCTCACAGGCGGCTGGATCTCCGACTCCATAGGCTACAAACGCGCTATGCTTCTCGGTGCTCTGATGCAAACCGCATCCATAGTGGGCGTGATTCTGAGTCCAAATACGGCCTGGCTCTCGGCGCTTTGTGCCATCACCTGGCTCTTCTGGCAGTGGTTTACCGGGCTCCAGATCAATACCGGCATCATCCGGGCGACCAACAACTCTTCAGACCTGATCTTCAGCCTCAAGGGCTCCATGCTGCAGCTCGGCAGCGCCGTCGGTGCTACGATTGCCGCCACCAGCATGACTCTCCACGGTGTCCGGAGTATCACGCGAATCATCCTCGTTACCTGCATCACGATCACGTTTCTTCAGGCGCTGTTTCTCTTCTTTTCCGGGCAATTGAAACCGGATGATACAGGCCGTTAACGGAGAGGCAGACGGTGTTGTTCGACAGAAAATTCGACAGAAAAACAGGATGCCTATGATTCCAGCGGACAGCCCTATCCCGGACGGTACGGGAACAGCGCAGCTTTTTGGCAGCTCCGGGTCTGCGATGGACTACGGGTGCTGACGAGTATCGGCCCGAACGAAAGGGACTACAGGAAGCAGCAGTCAGCCCATAACAAAAGCTTCTCACTCCCCCAACGCACATCGGATAGCATGGCGATGGATACGGTGTCTTCGAGATCGCTCACGGGTTTCTCCGCCGCGTGTCCCAGCGCACGAATGTAGAGACCACACACCACAGGCAGACGAAACAGGTCTATCGTTGTCGACGGAGCCGGAACATGGGTGGTAAAAAGAAAGTGCTGATTTTTCTGGGCATCGCTTTGTTGCTGATCGCTGCAGCGGTGCTCGTCTTTGCCTGCCGAAATCTGAGCCATGACTATCTCCATGAAGACTTTCTGGAAAAGACCGGACACAAGCTGGGTTTTCATGCAGATCTGACCGTATTGCCTGACGGTTCGGAAATCTACTATCTGGAAGGTCCGAACAGCGGACCACCTCTGCTGCTGCTTCATGGCCAGCAGGTAAACTGTCTGGACTATCCCAGAGTACTCCCGCGACTGTCCAAAGAGTTCCATGTCTACGCACTGGACTATTACGGCCATGGGCAGTCGTCTCATAACCCGGACAAGTACACCGCTGTAGCAATAGGGAACGACATCGTCTGGTTTCTGGAGAAGGTCGTCCAGGAAAAGGCCTACATCGCCGGCCACTCCTCAGGAGCCCTCCTCGCCGCCTGGGTTTCAGCCAGGGCGCCGGAAAACGTCATCGCGACCGTGCTGGAGGACGGACCTTTCTTTTCGACCCAGCCCGGCAGGGCAGAAAAGACCATCTCATGGCTGGGCTCAAGAACATGCATGACTACCTCAACCAGGATGAGGTCGATACATTCATGGAATACTCGCTGGAACATGACTACATGCAGGAGCTTTTCAACGCCCGGGATCCCCAGGCCTGGAACAAAATCGTCAAGGATCCGGCTCTGAGATACCTCAAGAGGCACCCCGGTCAGATTCCCAAAATCTGGTACTATCCGCCGGAGCTGGGCATCAATGCCCTCTACGCATTGAATGCCAACATGCAGGACGGAACCGGGCACTATGACCTGCGCTTCGGAGTCAGCTTCTATGACTTTTCCTGGTTCGCCGGATTTGATCAGGAAGAGACCCTGAAGAACATCGCAGTCCCCGTCATTGTGATGCAGGTGGCACCAAACGAGATGACGGCGCCCCTCTACTATGACGCAAACGGCATACTACTGGCCGCCATGGACGAAGAGGATGCCCGCAGGGTCGTCGACCTGATCCCTGACAGCAGATATATTGGCGGCTTCCAGTCAACCCATGACATTCATGCCGACCTGCCCGACGCCTACATTGAAGTTCTGCTGGATCTAAAAAACGATACACAGTAAGCGCATGGATCCTGATATGAAGGCGAAGACAGCATGCTGTTTTGATCATTTCAGATCAAGTGGGTGAGATGCTTTGCTGCTTCCTGCTCCGGGGAAGGCTCCATGGCCGGCTGCTTTCACAACGCCAGGGTGCTGCCGATTATGCGTTCAGTCAGAGATGAAGCATATCCCTTTCCCGACACTTCGAACGCAGGGCCCACACCATGTCAACGCTGACCTCAGCCTCACCATGAAAAGCAGCATAATCTGATCGCGATCCGTTCTCCATTTGCCCCTTTCCTGCATCGCATACCCTGTTGGGGAAAAGCCGCGTTTGGGTTTGGTACTCAATAATCAAAAACGCTGTTTTCGACCCTGATGGTACCTGTCAGCGTTTCACCTCTGTACGGTTTTCGTATCTCGATCATGTTCAACACCGTGTACCCTTTTGAGCGGAGGAAACGAATCATGTTCTCATTATTGGGATGCACATAGTTATAGACGGTATCTTCTCCCAT
>JASGUW010000056.1 GCA_030055235.1 Bacillota bacterium | reverse complement strand
ATCGGCAATGTGATAGTGGTTGTCACCGGTCGAGTTTTCCTTACCGATGATGTTGTTGGAGTGGTAGATCTGGTACATGTCGGGATCGATGCTGGCGCCCCAGGCCATGGTCCAGAGCTCATGCGTTCCGGCTGCGATGGCTTCAAGCATGACGTTCCAGTCAGACGGGTCGTCAATGATCAGATTGAAGCCGAGGCTGTCGAACACTTCCTTGGCCTTTGTGCACAGCAGGAAGGCCGGGTGATCGCCCGTGCCGCCGGCGGGAACGTAGAAGGTGTACTCAAGCTTGGCGTCGCCAGGGGCAGCGGTGAAGGTGCCGGTGGCATCGTCAAAGGTGTAGCCGGCGGCCTTCAGGAAGCCGATGGCGGCCTCTCTGGCGGCCTCATAGCGCTCATCCGCACTCATGTCGGCGGTGTAGATCGGGTTGCCGTCAACGTCGGTCGAGAAGGCAATCTCATAACCCTCGTCGGTCTCCTGCGGCGCAGCCCAGGAAGTGTTCGAGATCGGGTAGTTGATGACCGAAGCGCGGTCGCCGTAGTAGGAGTCAACAGCCAGGTCGCGGTACACGGCGATGACAGTGGCGAAGGCCCGGCGCAGGTTCTTCGAAGCTTCGGAATCCGGCTCGTCAACCAGGACCGTGTCGGCGTTGATGCCCACATAGCCATAGCCGAGGTTGTCAACGGTGCTCGTGGAGATCACGGGACCGTCGATGTCGTCGTTGCCGTTATAGCCCTTGATTGCTTCGATGTTGGGAACACTGAAGGAAGGTGTGGTGATGTCAATGGTGCCGTTCGCGATACCGGGGACCTGGTCGGCCGACGCGGTTTCTCTGAACTGCAGATTCTTGATCTTCGGCTCGCCGCGGTAGTAGTTCTCGTTGGCTACGAAGTAGACAACCTTGTTCGTCCACTCGACAAACTTGTACGGACCGGCGCCCACCGGAGCACCGTTCTTCTCCTCAACGGAGCTGAGGTCGTTCATCGGGAAGCCATACTGGCCGTTCTCATAGTCGTAGAGAGCCGCATCACCGTAGTAGTGCAGCGGAGCAACCGTCAGACCCAGCTTGTAAACCGCGGAGGCGTCAAAGCCGTTCAGGGTGAACTCGACGGTGTAGTCATCGACCTTGTTGATGCCTGCGATGCTCATCACGCCTTCGCCGGCCATTTCTTCATCCTGGGGACCCCACTCGGCGATGAAGTTTTCGCGGATCGGAGCCATGAAGCTGCTGCCGGAGGTCTCTTCGTAGGCATAGGGATCGCCCTCGGCGACGGCCTTCAGCTCGGCAACGACTTCTTCCGTCGTCGGGAACTGGTCGTCGGCGAAGACATAGGTCATGCCGGTCTTCTCAAAGGTCAGCTCGCCCTCTACATCGTAGGGGAGGATTTCAAAGCCGATCAGCCAGAAGGCGTTCTTCACGTCTTCGTTGTCATCAGCGGCCTCTGCCGGAACACCCATGATGGCCTCTGCCTGTGCGCCGTAGCGGGCCCAGGCGGAAGCTACCTGTGCGGTGACGTCGTCTGCCCATGCTTCGTCGATGGCTGCCCAGATATCAGCGACCATCTCGGCCGTGGCACCCTCGACTTCGGCGTCGGCACCGCCCTTGACGGCAGCATCAAAGATCTCGCCATACTTATCGTAGACGGCGGGGTTCGTCTGTGTGCGGTAGTCATTCAGACCGACGATCGGCAGCGACTGCAGTGTGCTGGAGCCGACATAGGTACGGTCGAGAAGGGCATAGGCTGTGAAGATGACGTCATCTGCCGTCAGCGGCTCACCGTCGCTGAAGACGAGGTCGTCACGGAGCTTGAAAGTATAGGTGGTCTGCTCGGCATCAGTGCCTTCATCCACGCGATCGATCGACAGATCGGCGATACCGGTGTAGAGGTAGGGCGTGCCGTTGTATTCATGCGTCTCACCTTCAATGGCGTTGAAGATGATATTGCCCTGACGGTCCGTGGTAAGCAGGCCCACATGTACCATGGAAACAACGTCAGCGTCATATGCTGTTTCAGAATAGAAAGGGCTGAACTTTCCGGACAGGGGCTCAATGCCGTAGACGAGCGGATACTCGCCATCGACGATCTGCCTTTCTGTTTCGCTTGCCTCTGTCGTCTCCTCAGACGCCGCAACCCGGGTCGGTGGCGTGGCCGCAAAGATGAATGCCGCAACCATCACGAAACCAAGTACCAGCGCGAGAAGTCTGGTTTTCTTCTTCATGTGTTATCCTCCTGATTATTCTTTTGTTTCCGACACCGGCAATTGCTGTTCACTGCAAGCAGACAATGGCCTCTGCCGGGCAACACGATACCCTATAGTATCACAGCCATTTTCCTTATCGCAAACGAATCTTTAACAAAATACAGCTTGTAAAGCCGAAATTCTTCCTTCTACAAATTTGGCCGCCCCAGCACCAGAGCGAAGGGGCGGTGGCGGGGCGGTGACGGGGCGGTGGCGGGGGCCCGGCGATCGCCGGATCGGGTGCCGCGACTCGGGTGTTCGCTTGGGTGACCGGGCGCCGCGCTCGGGTGTCCGTCACATATTCGTGGTGTTTAGCGTCTCTGAAATGGCTTTCTTCCGCCCTCAGTGTCGAATGTCGTCCTCAGTGTTCAATGACTATAGCTTCGCGCGGCTGACGCGGACGTGCCTCCGGTGATTCAGCGGGATAGCCGAGAGGCGTGACGGCGACGATGGTCTCTTCCTCCGGCAGACCGAGGAGCTTATGGAGCTCATCCGCCTTAAAGGAACCAATCCAGCAGGTGCCGAGACCCGCTTCCGCTGCGGCCAGGGTCATGTAGGACACGGCAATAGAAGCGTTCATCGTGCCCATTGGCTGGCCACAGCCCATCAGGCGGTTGTCGGTCTCCGAGATCACCAGAACTACGGGTGCCTCTCCGATCCAGACCTGTCCGTTACAGGCGGCGGCGCTCTCCTGGCGCAGTTTGGCGTCGCGGATGACATGGAAGCGCCAGTTCTGGAGATTGCGGGCTGAAGGAGCGAGGCGGCCGGCCTCCAGCACCTGATCAAGCAGCTCGGCAGGCAGCTCACGGCTCTGATAGCGGCGGATGCTGCGGCGGATGCGAATGGCTTCCTGAACGGTCATGGTATTCCTCCTTTATTGTGTATCGTCCAGTTGTGTTGCATGGAAATCTTTCAATAGGAATAGATTCTCACCTCTTACTATATATTACTTTATTTACTAACTTGTGACGTTGAATTTGTGTTGGGTTTGCGTTGTCAACTTCTAGGGCGTGTTTTGAAATTGTAATAAACTGGCAAACTGCCTGAAACCTAGGGACATGCTAAGTAGTTCATACTTGAGAGTATGAAACAACGACATGAATTAACCGACAAAGAATGGGCCAGAATCCAGCGCTACCTTCCGCCTGAGCGCACGGGCAGGAGAGGGCGACCATCGAAGTGTCACCGACTGATCATTAACGCGATTATTTGGATTTTGAAGACAGGTGCACCCTGGCGAGACCTGCCGGAACACTATGGGCCATGGAGTACGGTATACGGCCGATTTAACAAGTGGACAAAGAATGGCGTTTTGGAAGCGATACTCGCGGAGCTGTCAAAAGACCTTGATGAGGAAGAATATATGATCGATGGCTCCTATATCCGAGTACACCAACATGCATCGGGTGGAAAAGGGGGGCCGAAAAACAGGGAATTGGTCGATCTCGTGGGGGAAATACCACAAAAATCCACGCAGTTGTTGATGCTTTAGGAAATCCACTCGCTATTCATTTGACTGCCGGGAATGTCAGCGACTATACACCGGCAAATGATTTGATCACGGAGTTTGATCTGGAAAACAGTTATGTGCTTGCAGATAAGGGCTACGACAGCCAAGCATTCGTGAGTGCTATCGAAGACAAGGGTGGTATACCTGTCATCCCCAGTCGCAAGAATGCCAAGAATCCCCGACCTTACGATAAACACATCTACAAAGATCGGTATTTAGTCGAAGATTTCTTTCTCAAGCTGAAGAACAATCGCCGGATCGCAACGCGCTACGAGAAGACACTCGTCTGTTATCTTGGAATGGTTCATCTGGCGTGTATTCTCATTTGGCTACGTTAGCTCTTTAAGAATACGAACATAAGAGAATAGAGTAAACTATTCCGAAATTCATTCGGGCTGGCTTGAAGCTGCGCAAAATATCACTCCATTCAGAATTATCCCTCGTAAAAACCCATTATTTTGCTGATGAGTGCACGAACACACATTATGATCGACGAATCAGAGGCTAAGGGACAGAAGTGTGCCAATTATGTGATACGAAATGGCATTGGTACGATGATTTCCGCCTCAGACTGATGAGTAAACCCCGGATTTCAGCGCGCTATGAGAAGAATCGGACCAATTATCTTGCTCTGCTCCATCAGGCATGCATACCTATTTTGGTTATATTCACTATTTAAAAACACGCCCTA
>JASGUW010000055.1 GCA_030055235.1 Bacillota bacterium | reverse complement strand
GAGACGAAGGCAGACGAGACCAACACGGCAACGGCGGGTCCCGCGGCCGAAATCACGAAGGTGGCGGATCCGAAGACCTTCACCAAGCCGGGTACGGTGACCTATACCTACACGGTGAAGAATACGGGCAACGTCACGTTGACCGGTCTTAGTGTGAACGACGACAAGCTGGGTGAGGTAGAACTGAAGAAGACGACACTGGCGCCCGGTGAGTCTACCACGGGTACTAAAACCTATGAGGTTACCCAGGCCGACATTGATGCCGGCAAGGCGATCCAGAACGTTGCCACTCTGACGGCGGATCAGGCTATTCCTGAGACGAAGGCGGACGAGACCATTACGATGGAGCAGACGCCTGCAGCCAGTATCACGAAGGTGGCGGATCCGAAGACCTTCACCAAGCCGGGTACAGTGACCTATACCTACACGGTGAAGAACACGGGCAATGTCACGCTGACTGGCCTTGAAGTGAATGATGACAAGCTGGGCGAGGTCGCTCTGAAGAAGACGACACTGGCACCTGGCGAGTCTACTACCGGTACGAAAACTTATAACGTCACCCAGGCCGACATTGATGCCGGCAAGGCGATCCAGAACGTGGCCACTGTGACGGCGGATCAGGAGATTCCTGAGACGAAGGCTGACGAGACCGTTACGGTGGAGCAGACGCCTGCAGCCGAGATCTCAAAGACAGCAGACCAGAAGACCTTCACGAAGCCGGGTACCGTGACCTATACCTATACGGTAAAGAATACGGGCAACGTTACCCTGACAGGTCTTGAAGTGAACGACGACAAGCTGGGCGATGTCGAGCTGAAGAAGACGACACTGGCGCCTGGCGAGTCCACTACCGGTACCAAGACCTACTATGTCACCCAGGACGACATTGATGCCGGTATAACGATCAAGAACGTGGCTGTTCTGACGGCGGATCAGGAGATCCCTGATACGAGGGCGGATGAGACGATCACGGCGACGGCAGGTCCCGCGGTCGAAATCACGAAGGTGGCAGATCCGAAGACCTTCACCAAACCGGGTACGGTGACCTACACCTATACGGTAACGAACACGGGCAACGTCACGTTGACTGGCCTTGAGGTGAACGACGACAAACTGGGCGAGGTAGAGCTGAAGAAGACGACACTGGCGCCCGGTGAGTCTACTACCGGTACGAAGACCTACTCTGTCACCCAGGACGACATTGATGCTGGCAAGGTGATCAAGAACGTGGCCACTCTGACAGCAGATCAGGAGATTCCTGAGACGAAGACGGACGAGACCATTACGGTGGAGCAGACGCCTGCGGCCCAGATCACGAAGGTGGCGGATCCGAAGACCTTCTCGAAGCCGGGTACGGTGACCTACACCTACACGGTAACGAACACGGGCAATGTCACGTTGACTGGCCTTACAGTGAACGATGACAAGCTGGGCGAAGTAGAGCTGAAGAAAACGACACTGGCGCCCGGTGAGTCCACTACCGGTACGAAGACCTACTATGTCAGCCAGGATGACATTGATGCCGGCAAGGCGATCACGAACGTGGCCACTGTGACAGCAGATCAGGAGATTCCTGAGACGAAGACGGACGAGACCATTACGGTGAAGCAGACGCCTGCGGCCCAGATCACGAAGGAAGCAGATCAGAAGACCTTCACCAAGCCGGGTACGGTGACCTACACCTATACGGTAACGAATACGGGCAACGTTACGTTGACAGGCCTTACAGTGAACGATGACAAGCTGGGCGAGGTCACTCTGAAGAAGACGACACTGGCACCCGGCGAGTCTACTACCGGTACCAAAACCTACAATGTCACCCAGGACGACATTGATGCCGGCCAGGCGATCAAGAACGTGGCCACTCTGACAGCGGATCAGGAGATTCCTGAGACGAAGGCGGATGAGACGATCACGGCAACGTCAGGGCCGGCGGCCGAAATCACGAAAGTGGCGGATCAGAAGACCTTCACCAAGCCGGGTACTGTGACCTACACCTATACGGTAAAGAATACGGGCAACGTTACGTTGACCGGTCTTACGGTGAACGACGACAAACTGGGTGAGGTAGAACTGAAGAAGACGACACTGGCGCCCGGTGAGTCTACTACCGGAACCAAAACCTATGAAGTCACTCAGGAAGACATTGATGCCGGTACAGCGATTAAGAATATCGCGACTGTAACGGCGGATCAGAGTCTTCCTGAGATAAGGGATGATGAGACGGTTACAGTCACTCAGAATCCCGGCATGAAGATCACAAAGGAAGCCAACAAGGAGAAGTTCACCGCGGTCGACGAAGTGATCACGTACACGATTACGGTGAAGAACACGGGCAACGTGACGCTTGAAGGTGTTGTGGTCACAGATACGCTGGTGACCCTGACAGACGAGATGCGTACCGAGTCAAAAGCTGAGGACGGCAAACTGGAAGTTGGTGAAACCTGGACCTATGTCTACGACTACAAGGTGACACAGGACGACATGGATGCCGGTATAGTCCGGAACGTTGTCAAGGCAACGAATCCTGACTTCCCGGACGACGATCCCGACAACCCGCCGCCGACCGACGAAGAAGAAGTGCCCGGCGAACCAAAGCCCGGCATGGCGATCACGAAGGAAGCCAACAAGGAGACGTTCACCGCAGTCGACGAAGTGATCACGTACACGATTACGGTGAAGAACACGGGCAACGTGACGCTTGAAGGTGTTGTGGTCACAGATACGCTGGTGACCCTGACAGACGACATGCGTACCGAGTCAAAAGCTGAGGACGGCAAACTTGAAGTCGGCGAAACCTGGACCTATGTCTACGACTACAAGGTGACACAGGACGACATGGATGCCGGCATAGTCCGGAACGTGGTCAAGGCGACGAACCCTGACTTCCCGGATGACGATCCCGACAATCCGCCTCCGACCGACGAAGAAGAAGTGCCCGGCGAGCCAAAGCCCGGCATGACGATCACGAAGGAAGCCAACAAGGAGATGTTCACCGCGGTCGACGAAGTGATCACGTACACGATTACGGTGAAGAACACGGGCAACGTGACGCTTGAAGGTGTTGTGGTCACCGATACGCTGGTGACCCTGACAGACGAGATGCGTACCGAGTCAAAAGCTGAGGACGGCAAGCTTGAAGTCGGTGAGACCTGGACCTATGTCTACAACTACAAGGTGACACAGGACGACATGGATGCCGGTATAGTCCGGAACGTGGTCAAGGCGACGAATCCCGACTTCCCGGACGACGATCCTGACAACCCGCCACCGACGGACGAGGAAGAAGTTTTCAAACCTCTTTTCACCGTCCTTAAGGAAGCCGCGGAAGAGAGATACTACCTGGCCGGGGATACGATTCACTACACGGTGACAGTGACCAATATTGCCGATGTCGCTGTGAAAGCCCTCGTCGTTGAAGACAGCCTGGTAGATTTCTCAGACATGGTACTGACAGAATCCGTGAACCAGAATGGCGACCTGGATGTCGGGGAAGTCTGGACATTGACCTACAGCCATCAGGTTACGGCAGAAGACGTGGCCAGAGGCAGTGTGCTCAACAGGGTTACGGTTACGAATCCTGCCGATCCGGACAGACCGATCAAAGATGAGACTGAAGTTTTCCGTCCCAGCTTTACGGTCGATAAAAAAGCTGCTGAAGATCGCTTCCGCAGAGCCGGCGACGTGATCCATTACACGCTAACGGTAACGAACACGGGTCGTGTGGCGATCAGTGACCTCGTTGTGGAAGACAGCCTGGTGGACTTTGCCGATATGACGTTGGCAGAAAACCTGGTGGCGAACAAGGTTCTGGATGCCGATGAGACCTGGACTTTGACCTATGCCTATACTGTGAAGGAAGCCGACGTAGCTGTCGGACACGTCCTGAACAGCGTGACAGTGACAGACCCGGCAGATCCTGAGAACCCGGAAGAGGATGAGGTGACGGTTCCGAAGTCAAGCTTCAAGGTTGTGAAGAAGGTCGATGAGCCGGAATTCTACAATGCCGGCGATACACTGCACTACACGATTGTGGTGACGAATACCGGTAAGGTGGCGATCCATGACCTCGTTGTGGAAGACAACCTGGTAGCCCTGGCTGACATGAAGCTGGTGGAAAGTGTCACGCAGAACGGCGTCCTGGATGTGGGAGAGACCTGGACTCTGACCTACAGCTACCTGGTGACAGAAGCCGATGCTGCGGCAGGCTGTGTACTGAACAAGGTGATCGTGATCGAACTCATTGATCCGAAAAACCCAGTCGAGGATGAAGTTGAAACGCCGGAAGTTTCTGATCCGAGCACTCCCGAACCGGTGCCGAGAACGGGTAGAGATGACAGTCAGTGGGGCATGTGGCTTGGCCTGGTCCTGCTCTCAGCGGGTGTTGCACTGCTGCTGCTGCGGAAGAAGGGGTTCCTGAAGCCGAAAAATGAGGAGTAGACATCAGGTGCAGATCTTAGCTGACATTGCCAGATAAGGAATCTGGAGGGAGCTGGACTTCGGTCCAGCTCCTTTCACATACTGCTATATGCATGCCTTTTTCAAGTTCAACTGCCTCTTTATCAGTTTGCTTTTCGCTTGCGCAGCGATCAGCCTCAAAAACTGCCAGAATGTGAAGGCGTGCATTAGGATAGCGAGCGTCGAGGATAATAAGTATGACATGGCCATTTTCCAGAAGATCATGAAACGATTCTGGTCCTGTTGCTCTGAAGCAATACCGTAAAGATGATCCAGACCCCCCTGCGCGCCGCATTGCAGCGCGCCCCTCTTTCGTAATCAAGACAGCGAGTAATCCAAATAGCATTTTGTATTTCTCTTCCTTTTGTCCCAGCGCGCCGTGCAACGAAGCGCGCTGCCCCTTCTGGTGGTCAAGATGAAGAGAAATACAAAATTCTTTTTGTAAAACTCTCGATCTTGACCAGAAACCGGTCCTTTGTGGTCAAGATGAAGAGAAATACAAAATTCTTTTTGTAAAACTCTC
>JASGUW010000054.1 GCA_030055235.1 Bacillota bacterium | reverse complement strand
ACGAAAGGATGACAACCATGGAAACCAGGAACCCGACAGTCAGACAGTGGATCGAAGAGATGGCTGCACTGACGAAGCCCGATCAAATTGTGTGGATTGACGGATCCAAGGAGCAGAAGGATCAGCTCACAGCCGAAGCCATGTCGACCGGCGAGCTGCTCCCGATGAATCAGGAGCGCTGGCCCGACTGCGTCTATCACCGCACCGCCGTCAATGATGTCGCCCGTGTCGAGCATCGCACCTTTATCTGTGCACCCACGCGTGAAGAAGCCGGCCCCACCAACAACTGGATGGATCCCGCCGAAATGTATGAGAAGCTCTATGCCCTCTACGACGGCTGCATGCAGGGACGGACAATGTATGTCATTCCCTATATCATGGGCCCGGTCGGCTCTCCCTTCTCAAAGGTCGGCGTTGAGCTCACCGACTCCATCTATGTCGTCCTCAACATGCTCATCATGACCCGTGTCGGCGGCGTCGCCTGGAAGCAGCTCGGTGACACTTCGAACGACTGGGTCCGCGGCCTCCATGCGAAGAAAGACATTGATGAGGAGAACCGCTATATCGTTCACTTCCCCCAGGACAACACCATCATGTCCATCAACTCCGGCTACGGCGGCAACGTCCTGCTTGGGAAGAAGTGCTTCGCCCTGCGCATCGCCTCGAACCTCGCCCGCAATGAGGGCTGGATGGCCGAGCACATGCTCATCCTCGGTGTTGAGGATGTTGAGACCGGTGAGACGCAGTATGTCACCGGCGCCTTCCCCAGTGCCTGCGGAAAGACCAACCTCGCCATGCTCATCCCGCCCGCCTATGCCAAGGGCTATAAGGTCTACACCGTCGGCGACGACATCGCCTGGATGCGTGTTGCCGATGACGGCCGTCTCTGGGCCATCAACCCCGAAGCCGGCTTCTTCGGCGTGGCGCCCGGTACCAGCATGAAGTCCAACCCCAACGCCCTGCTGACGACGAAGGCCAATACAATTTTCACCAACGTCGCCCTGACAGAGGACGGCGATCCCTGGTGGGAGGGCATGGGCGTTCCCGCTCCGGCGAAGGCGCTGGAGTGGAAGGGCAATCCCTGGACCCCGGAATCCACAGAGAAGGCCGCCAACCCGAACTCCCGCTTCACCGCCCCGGCGGCACAGTGCCCCTCGATCTCCCCACACTGGGAGGATCCCAGTGGTGTCCCGATCACGGCGATTCTCTTCGGCGGCCGCCGCGCGAAGACCGCCCCGCTGGTCTACGAAGCCTTTGACTGGAATCACGGTGTCTTCATCGGCGCCACGATGGCCTCTGAGACCACAGCCGCCGCCACTGGTGCCGTCGGCGTCGTCCGCCGCGATCCCATGGCCATGCTGCCTTTCTGCGGCTACAACATGGGCGACTACTTCCAGCACTGGATTGACATGGGTCAGAAGATCGAGCACAAGCCGCGCATCTTCAACGTGAACTGGTTCCAGCTGGACGACAACGGCAAGTTCGCCTGGCCGGGCTTCGGCGACAACTTCCGCGTTATCGAGTGGATCCTGAAGCGCTGCAACGGCGAGGTTGAAGCTGTAGAATCCCCGATCGGCTACCTGCCCAAGCCGGAGGACATCGTTCTCGACGATCTGGAGGACTTCGATATCGAAGATCTGAAGAAGCTTCTGGTTGTTGACAAGGAAATCTGGGAGACAGAGATGGCCGGCATTGAGCAGCATCTGGCCAAGTTCGACCACCTGCCGTCCGAGCTGAAGGATCAGCTGGCTGCGCTCCGGGAGCGCTTTGCAAAGGTCTAACCCGTGACCGCCATCAAAGATGAACTGCGGAGGCCCTCGCATGATGCGGGGGCCTCTCGCGCAGCCGGGGAGGAGCCGAAAGCAGCTGCTCCCGGGCTACCCCGCGCCTATACGACATTTGTCGGCGGCATCCGCTGCGTGCTTCATACGGAGCAGCCGGACTACCATGTGAAAGAGGTCAGCCGCCTGGCCGACGGACTGATACGCCAGGTGCGTGAGTCCAATCCGCGCCTGACCGTGGAGCGCCAGGCCATCCTGGCCCTCCTGAATGCCTGTGACCTGCTGCTGGAACAGGAGAAACAGCTGGAGGCCCCGCGCCCGGCCCCTATCCGCCGCCCGGTCCGCCGTGCCCGCGTCACGGACGATGAGGGCGCCCACCAGATGTCGATCTACGACTACGAGCTGCCGAGCTGGCGCCCCATAGAAGAAGCGGATGCCGCCCGGTGAAACTGCCGGAGCTCCTCGCCCCGGCCGGGGATCTGGCCCAGCTGGAGGCCTGTCTCACCGCCGGCGCTGATGCCGTCTATTTTGGTGTCGGCAGCTTTCACGCCCGCAGTCTGGGGCTGGAGGAAAGCCGGGACGCCCTGCTGCCTGAGGAGCTTCCCGCCATTGTCCGGCGCATTCATGAGGCCGATGCCTTGGCCTACCTCACCCTCAACACCCTGCTGACGGACAGAGAGCTTGATGCCGCCACGAATCTGGCGCGGCAGGCCGCCGCGGCCGGCATGGACGCCGTCCTGGTTCAGGACCTGGGCCTGGCCCGCCGCCTCTCACAGGAACTCCCCGATCTGCCCCTGCATGCCAGCACCCAGATGGCCCTGACCGCTCCGGATGCCCTCCGCGCCGCCCGGGATTTTGGGATCCGGCGCGTTGTAGCGCCCCGGGAACTGGGACGGGCTGAACTCGCCCGCTACTGCCGCACGGCCACGGAACTCGGCATGGAGACGGAAGTCTTCGTCCAAGGGGCGATCTGCATTGCGGTCTCCGGCCTCTGCGGCCTTTCGGATGCCATCGGCGGACGCTCGGCCAACCGCGGCGCCTGTGCCCAGCCCTGCCGCCTGGACTGGCGGCTCGAGCCCGGCGATCCGGCCGGCAGCCGGCGCCTGTCGGCCCGGGAGAACTGTCTGGCTTCGCATCTAAATTTTTTATGCGAAATCGGCGTCAGCTCCCTGAAGCTCGAGGGCCGCAAGCGCGGCGCAGCCTACGGACTCTACGTCACACGCTTCTGGCGCCAGCTTCTGGATGGCGGCACTGCCGATCCCGACCTTTTGCACCTGGCCTTTATCCGCGGCAGCCGCTTCACGGATGCCTGGCTGACGGGCGGGCGCGGCCCCGCTGCGTTGACGACCTCCAATGCCTCCCGCAGCGGCCTGGTCATCGGCACGGTCCGCAGTACCAGCCCCCGCGGCGGCTGGCTCGACATCCAGAAACTGCCGGACAGCGCCCGTCAACGCCCTTTTCTTGACATCCGGCGCCAGGATGTCATTGTGGTCCGTGCCGCGGACTTCTCTGTCTCCGCTCCCGTCGGGCGCGTAGAGCCGCAAACGGTCGGCTGGCGTGTCTACGGCTTCCATCCGGATGTCCTGACCAGGCTGCGTCCCGGCATGGAGGTCTCACGTTCCCGTTCACCCGAGCTTGAGCGCGAACTGCTGGCGGATCCGCTGCCGCGCTTTCATCTGGACCTCAGGCTCGTGGCCGACCCCGAAAACTGTGAGCTCCAGGCCCGCGTGACGCGGCGCCGCGGCGAGCCGCTTGAGCTTCGCATCCATACAGCTCAGGATCCCGCCAGACCTGCGCTGGACCCCGCGCGCGTCCGAGCCCAGCTTGAAAAACGTGCCGGCCTGCCGCTCACGGTCGACCGTGTCGCGGTGGAGGGAGATGTCCGCCTCTCGATCGCTGCTCTGAACAGCCTGCGCCGCGGGCTGCATGCCTCACTCTTAGAGTGTCTTGGTACGCGAAAACCGTCACCGCGGTCCGCGCGCCCGGCTTCGCCTAAATATCCCGTATTGTCGGACCGTGCGGCCCGGGTCCGCCTCATACTGCACCTGCCCGCTCATCCGGACACGGCAGGGCGTGGGCTGGACGAGGCCCGTCTGGCCCGGCAGCCGGACAGGCTGGCGGATGTCGTGGTGCTGCGCCCGCTCGGGGTCTGGGCCTCTCTGCTGGAGGAGGGTCGGGATCCCTTCGCCGCCTTTCCCCAGGCGACCCGGGCGCTCAGCCTGCCGCCCGTGGCTCCTGATGCTCTTCTGGAGCGCTGGCTGGAGAGGCTTGACGGCAGCGACGGTGACCTGATCGACGAAATCCATACAGCGCAGCTGCGTGGTGTCGCGCGCCGGCACCGCCTGGTAGCCCGGCCTTCGATGAATCTTATGAATTCGGCCAGTGTTGCCGCGGCGCTTGAACTGGGCTACTCCAGTCTGGCCCTGGCGCCGGAACTCGGCGACGAAGCGGCACGGCTGAGTCTTATGGAGCAGATGGCGGCTGCCGGTGCCCGCTGCCTGCTTCCTGTTTTTGGCCCGCGTCCGGTAATGTATATGAAACACTGTCCGCTCGGCGAACGACGTCCGGGCTGCCGCCGCTGCTTTGTTGATGGACCGCTGCCCAGGCTGATTGAGACGGATTCCGGTGAGCGCCGTGAGCTGATTCTGGATACCCATCCGGAACTTGACTGTCAGACGGTGCTCTGGAAGGAGACGGGTTCTCAGCCTGAGCCTGCGCAGCTTGAGGCTCTGCTTGAGCGTGGCGTGCGGCTTGACCTGGAGTTGACCCTGCTCGGCGGCGACCAGGTCCGGATTGCGGCCGAGCTTGAACGCTGGGCGGACTTCCTGACCGCTCATGGAGGCAGCTGAGATGATGAAAGAAGAGAGTGCTGCGGCTGCTGTTGCTGCTGTCGGTGTCAGGCGGATCCGCCCCGGAGCCAGCCTGCCCTGGCGCAACCATCCCGGCGATGCCGGCTTTGATGTCACCGCCGCCGTCGATGTCCTGCTTACGCCCGGTGAGACGGTGGCCGTCCCGACCGGCCTGATCCTCGATATTCCGGAAGGTTTTGAAGTCCAGGTGCGGCCCAGGAGCGGGATCAGCCTTGGGACCAGGCTGCGTATCGCAAACAGCCCTGGTACGGTGGATCACGGCTATCGTGATGAGCTCTGTGTGATTGTGCACAATTCCTCATGCCCCTGTGAGGTCGCGGATCCGGACGCGGTCTACGCGCTGTCCGAGCGCGGGAATCGGGCCGGCAGCTATCAGATTGCCGCGGGCGAGCGCATCGCTCAGCTGGTCGTCAGCCGTCTGACTCCGGTCACGATGGAGTGGACGAGCCAGGAGGCGACGGGCCCCAACCGTGGCGGCGGCTTCGGTTCGAGCGGGACGGATTAGCCTGCTGGAGGAATGCCTGCATGAGCGGCAGCTTTATAAGCAATTTTCAATCGCCTGTAGGGATTGACGACCTTATAGAGCGTTACCAAGCGGGGATGTCGAATATTGACATTCTATATGCCGATCTTGATGAAGGATGGACAGAGTGGACTGTTCCCAGAGATGCACAAATTGGTGATCGTGTCTTTTTTATGTGTGCGAAGACATCAAAGGATCATATCCATTCTGCCCTGAAGAAAGCGAAGAAGCTGGGGGATGCAGATCTGATTCGTTTTGCAGAAGGACAAAAGGAGAAATACGACCGCTCGGCAGGAAAAATCCTGGCCATGGGAATTGTTGCAGGCTGGCCGTATCAGTCCTCGAGTGAGTGGAATCATCAGTATTGGCGAAGTCCCTGGTACGCCAGAATCGAACAAATGGAATTTCTGGCCCGGCCCGTTGATATCGCTGAATTTCGTGACTTTATCAATATCAGCCGAACGGGGGCAATAACCAGACTGAACAAGGAACAGGAAAGTAAGCTGCTGCGACTGATCCGTCCATGATGATCAGCGCAGCCATGGCATTTTCTCTGCCGTGCCGGGCGAAAGAGAGGAAGAGGCCTGATTCCAAGCCAATAATATGTGCGGTTCCCCAGAATACCGAAATGCCTGGACTTATTGATTCCATAACGCATGGCACCCTTTAGCCCTGCTGCACGCAGGATCAACACCCCCGGGGCTGCAGGAAGACGCCAAAAACCCCGCAAAACTCACCCCAGCAAAGAGAAGCAAAACGGAATCAAACTGAATAAAAAGCGGGTCAGGTACCGTAATCGTTCTCTGAAGAAAAATCACGGTAATGCCCCTGGAATCGGGCAATATCGAAGATTTTGACCAGGGAGTGGACAAAAATCACGGTCTTGCCCCTGGAATCGGGCAATATCGAAGTTTTTGACCAGGGAGTGGACAAAAATCACGGTATTGCCCCTGGAATCGGGCAATATCGAAGTTTTTGACCAGGGAGTGGACAAAAATCACGATATTGCCCCTGGAATCGGGCAATATCGAAGTTTTTGACCAGGAAGTGGACAAAAATGACGGTATTGCCCCTGGAATCGGGCAATATCGAAGTTTTTGACCAGAGAGTGGACAAAAATCACGGTATTGCCCCGCAACCAGGGCAGGAGAGAAAAACTTTACCAAGGGTGGACTAAAACAGAAATCGTGAAACGAGTTAGATACCGCTATGCGCTCGTTGACAACGATTCATAACGTCTGAGCCTTAAGGGAAGCGAAAGACTTGGATAGTGAGATTGGAAAGAAGCAGTTGCCGGCGAGAGGCTACAGGAGAGTGTATAGATCGGAAGTTCCGCAAACATAAAAACACGCTTGTATGCAGTACCCTGTAGGGCCGGTGCTTACTTAAGAAAGCAAGGAGCAGTGAAAAAGGAGAGGAATGACACAACTCCAAAAGTTGGCCATTCGACCCTCGAACTGGACAAAAAATCGAGTTGTGTCAGAAAAATGTGACACAACTCCAAAAGTTGACCATTCTGCCCTCGAATTGGACAAAAAATCGAGTTGTGTCAGGAAAAGCTGACACAACTCCAAAAGTTGGCCATTCCACCTTTGAAAAACTGAATCAAAAATGGGTCAGATACCGTAATCGTTCTCTACACAAAAATCACGGTATTGCCCCTGGAATCGGGCAATATCGAAAATTTTGCTCAGGCGGTGTACAAAAAAGTCGGTATTGCCCCTGGAATCGGGCAATATCGAAGATTTTGCTCAGGATGTGTCCCAAAAAGTAAAGCACCAGAAACGCTCAAGCCCAGCTGCCCTCCAAGGTCAGCTGCCCTCCAAGTCCAGCCCCGCCGCCGGCAGGATCAACGCTGCACCCAAGCCCCACCGTGCTCAGGACCACCAGGCGTCCAGAAAGCGCAGCACCGCGTTGATGTAGGCGGCCGGATCCATTGAGTAGGTTTCGCCGATCTCCGTGGCATCGCTTTCGTAAACCATGGTCAGATCCGGCAGCAGACGCATGCGCTCATCACGCGGAGGATCCAGCATGTCGGATGGCATCAGTTTGTTTCCCTTCTGATGAATCAGAAGAACCGGGGAGACGAAGCGCGTCAGAGAGCCAACATTGAAGGCATTGGAAGAAAGACCGGCGGAAAGTCGGACCGCATAAGGGACGGTAAGACGGAAAAGCTCGGTGAGGGGAGAGCCCTGACGCACGATCTCGGCCTCAATATAGTCATCACCAAAACTCGACGGCGCATCCAGAATCATGCCGATGATGTGGGAACGATCAAAATCGAACTCGGCCAGACGTTTCTCAACCTTCGAACCGCGGGCGAGTTCCTGACGATCTGCATCCGGTGCGGGCAGTCGTCCGTAGGCCTCCAGCGCCGCGGTGGCTCCACTGCCGACAGCCAGTATCACGAAATCGCGCCGCCCACTGTACTGGCGCAGGGTCTCCAGCGCCGCAGCGACGTCCTCCCACTCACCGTAGCCGAAGCTCTGCTGCGGTCCGCCGCTTTCGCCCGAGTGGCGCAGATCACAGCTCAGGACATTGAAGCCCTCGTTCGTCAGGCGCTCAAACAAACGGCCGCTCTCCGGCCCCCAGGGCAGGCGATTCTGCCCGTAGCCGTGAACAACGAGAATATTGGCACGCGCCGACTTGCGCGCCGGCATATACCAGCCCTTAAGCGTAAACGTCTCATCCAGCGAACGGAAACTGACGTTACGGTAACTCGGCAGCTCACTCGCCGTCACGTGGTCGGGGGGAGGAGCCGCAGCCTGCATCAGTTTGCTCGCCGCATAGAAAGAAGACACACCCACGGCAACAAGCAGCAGGGCCACGATCAGGAGAAAAGGGACCAGGCCCGTATGGCGCCGCCGCCTCTGGGGACGATTGTCAATATAAAGTACACTGCGCCTATGACTCATCCTCCTGCCCACCTTTCCCGATCTCCCCGGCTCAAAATAAGAAGCTGGAAATCCATTATAGCCGGATGTGCGCGGCTTGCCGCCGCTTCCGCCCGCGTTTACCCCAACGTCATGAAGTTGTAAGATATCGCCATGCTTATACTTGGAATAGAAAGTTCCTGTGACGAAACCGCCGCTGCGGTCGTCGCAGACGGCCGTCATGTCCTGTCGAGCGTCATCCACAGTCAGATCGACATGCACCGCGATTTTGGCGGTGTTGTCCCTGAGCTTGCCGCGCGCTCCCATGTGGAACAGATCGAGCCGGTCGTGACAAGGGCTCTTGCCGATGCCGGAATCGAGCCCCGCCAGCTCGACGCCATCGCAGTGACCTATGCACCCGGGCTCATCGGAGCCCTCCTTGTCGGTGTTTCTTATGCGAAGGCCTACGCGGACGCCCTCGGGCGCCCGCTTGTTCCCGTCCGTCATCTGGACGGCCATGTCGCCGCCAACTACCTCTCGCATCCCAGGCTCGAGCCGCCCTTCCTCTGCCTGATCGTCTCCGGCGGCCATACCAGCATCAAGATGGTGACCGCCTATACCCGCTCCCACAGCATTGCCCGCACCCGCGACGATGCCGCCGGAGAAGCCTTCGACAAGCTGGCCCGCGCCCTGGGACTGGGCTATCCCGGCGGCCCCGCCATCGACCGCACTGCCCGCGGCGGCGATCCCCATGCGTATCCATTTACGATGCCGCGCTTCAGTGACGGTTCATTCGACTTTTCC
This sequence comes from Bacillota bacterium, assembly GCA_030055235.1. Taxonomy (GTDB): domain Bacteria; phylum Bacillota; class Clostridia; order Saccharofermentanales; family Fastidiosipilaceae; genus JAEZYR01. The sequence goes on along the minus strand of JASGUW010000054.1, from coordinate 6,995 downwards.
TTCAGCGGTCTTAAGACGCAGGCTTTGCAGCGCCTTAACACCCTGCCAGATGATGAAAACACGCTGCGGGATTTCTGCGCTTCCTATCAGCAGGCGATTGTCGATCAGCTGGCGGACCGTGTCTGGGCTGCCGTGCACCAGGAGAGTGCCCCGGCCGTGGCCATCGCCGGCGGTGTCGCCGCCAACCGCGCCCTGCGCGAGCGCCTCAGTGCCGACGGCGAACGGCTTGGAATACCTGTCTATCTGCCCGAACCCCGCTGGTGTACAGACAACGCCGCCATGATCGCTGCGGCTGCTTATCCCTATGCCAGAGAAGAACGCTGGCTCCAGGGTCCCGAACTCTGGGCTCTGGATGCGCTCGCGCGCGACCCCGAAGAGGAGGCTGTCTAGATGGCACGGCAGAGTGGAATCAAGATCGTGGCTGACAACCGCAAGGCGCGCCATGACTATCGCTTCCTGGAGACGCATGAGGCCGGTATCGAGCTGCGCGGCACGGAAGTAAAGAGCATCCGTCAGGGGCGTGTCAATCTCACCGACAGCTATGCGCAGGTCAAAAGGGGAGAGCTCTGGCTGGTCGGCATGCACATCAGCCCCTATGAGCAGGGCAACCGCTTCAACCACGAGCCGCTGCGTGAGCGCCGCCTGCTGATGCACAAGCGCGAGATCATGCGGCTCTACGGCCAGACCCGCGAGCGCGGTCTGACGCTGGTGCCCACGAAGCTCTATCTGAAAAATGGCCGCGTCAAGGTCGAGCTGGCCCTGGCTCAGGGCCGCCGCGACTATGACAAGCGCGATCGGATCCGGGACCGCGATCTTGACCGCCAGGCAGCTGAGGCCGTCAAACGCCGTCGCATGGATTTCGACTAAGAAGCGGGGCACGGACGGAAGAGGGCTAAAGGCTGGCTTATGGCGATACATGAATTGCCTGAGCTATCGGAGGCTGAATAAGGGGCAAATGACATGAACAATAATGGAATGGGTAAGGCGGAAAGATTCATCGATCTCTATAACGAGTTTGATGGGCTCATTCGCAAAATGGGCAACTTTAAAAAAGATGATAAGTTCTTGGAAATTATAAGAAAGATTCCCAGTCTTCGCCGAAATTACACAGGAATCAAGTGCTTTCATGAAGTGCGCTGCCTGCTTGTACACAATGTGAGAATTTCTGAACAGTATCCCGTTATTCCGACGGATGAAACGATGGCTTTCCTTCAGGAAAGGATAGATGAGGTAAAGAATCGCCCGCGCTGCTATGACATTGCAGTCAAAAAGGAAGATATCTTCAGTGCAGAGATGGAAGACAGCGTTCGCCAGACCGTGGATGCCATGAGAAAGAAGTCCTTCAGTCATGTACCTGTCATGAAGGACGGAAGGGTAGTCGCTGTACTGAGTGAGCATTCCATCTTTAATTATGTTGCTGATGAAGGCATTGTTGATATTGATGATAAACTTATCATTCAGGATTTGTATAGCAAAAACTATTTATCTCTGGACCGGGCAGACGTGGAGGTTTTCTGTTTTCAGTCATCATCATCCTATGTTGATGATCTCTTAGAAGTATTTGAGGAAGCTTTTGAAGAAGGAAACCGAGTTGGAATGGTATTTCTGACGCAAAATGGCTGCCGTAGTGAGAAGCTTATGGGCATTTTGACGCCGTGGGATGTGTTGGCTAAGTCGAAAAAGTGAGCCAAACCGCTCCTGATCGCCTGTCTTTGCTCTGCGGTCACTCAATGGCGAAGGTCACTTTATACGCCTTGTACTTGAAGCCGAGTGGACAGCAGATTCTAATCAGCCATTGTTCTGAGACTGTATAGAGATTCTTGATTCTCTATTGGATAGCATTGATGTAGATTCGCAGAGGGAGAGCTAACAGAACTTTCCGATCCAGTACTTATATGTGAGACGTCCGCAGCTATGCATCCGCAGCAGGCAGCATGTTCCCCCGATGAGATGAAGTCCCGAAACCAGGCTGAGAAAGCAGAAGTACAGGTGCTTCTTTCAATGAATTGCGCAGCGGTTTTTTCCGTATGCGGCAGACTTCTCTGTGCTTCATTCATATTGGATGCCGGTTTTGCACCTGAACCCCATGATCAGCCAATTATTGATCCTTCGACATCATAACCGCTTCACCTTTCGACAGGCATCCGCATAGGTGTTCGACAGGCATCCGTATAGGTGTTTATTTCTTCATTCAACGGAAAGGTCTACGGCTGCTGCTTTGGCATCCTGAAAGGAGCTGTGTCATGAGAATCCCGTCATCCGGTCTATCCACTTGTCACTGCGACCGATCTGCTGGGCTCGATGGACTGTTTCTTATTGATACCGTCGTTTTGATATCCAAAAAAGCGGCGGTAAGACTGCCAGGTGAAAACAGGTGTGGACAAGTTTTTTGTTCTGTGGCCTGATTTCGAGGCATCGCTTAGGCACACAGTCAGCGAGCACAAAACTGAGAAAGTTTTGCAGGACGTGTTTGATTCCCATATAATAGTTTTGCAGGACGTGTAAATTAGGCATAGAAAAGTTTTGCAGGACGTGTGAAATGGACTTTGAAAAGTTTTGCAGGACGTGTTTTGATTATTTATAGTGTCGTTGAATATAAACAGATCATTTATTAATGGCTACAAGAAAATTTTGAGGTGCGTTATGCTCAAGCGAAAAGCCTATGACAAACTGCTCAATTGGAAAAACAGAACATATGGAAAAACCGCGATGTTAATCGAAGGCGCGCGTCGCGTGGGCAAAAGCACATTGGCTGAAGCTTTCGGTAAAAATGAATACAGCTCCTGTCTTGTTATTGATTTCTTCCGGGCGCCAAATGAAGTGAAAAGTTACTTTGAAGATTATCGCACGAACTTTGATTCCTTATTTCTTTATCTTCAGGCATTTTATGGAGTCACCTTAGTAAAAGGTGACTCATTGGTGGTATTTGATGAAGTGCAGATGTTTCCTCAAGCACGCGGTCTAATAAAGTATCTGGTCGCTGATGGCCGTTATGATTATATTGAGACTGGATCTTTGCTCTCAATAAAGCAAAACATCGAAAATATAGTTCTGCCTTCTGAAGAAGAAGTATTAGCACTAGAACCGCTTGATTTTGAAGAGTTTCTCTGGGCCATGGGAGAGGAAAATCTAGCAACTCTGATTCGCAGGCAATTCGAAGAGCTGAAACCATTGCCGGAAGGTTTGCACAGACGTGCTTCAGGACTATTACGTGAATATATGCTTGTAGGTGGTATGCCAAAAGTTGTGACAACGTATATCGAAAACAGGAATTTCTCATTTGTCGATCAAGAAAAAAGACAAATCCTTACTCTGTATAGAAACGATGTTGCCAGATTTGCGAGAGGCTACGAGTTCAAGGTAGTATCCGTACTTGATAACATTCCTGGACAGTTATCTAAGCGAGAAAAGAAATTTATATTATCTTCCTTAGATAAAAACGCACGCATGAGAGAGTATGAGAAGGCTTTCTTCTGGCTTGGAGATGCTCGCATCACCAATATCTGTTACACATCTAACGATCCTACGGTGGGACTGTCTTTAAATAAAGAGATCAGTTCACTGAAGTCCTACATGGCAGATACAGGACTTCTTGTTACATTGGCTTTTGCTGATAAGAATACTACCGAAGAAACGGTTTATCGCTCCATCCTAAGGGGAAATATTGGTATAAATGAAGGTATGCTGGTAGAAAATCTGGTGGCGCAAATGCTTGTTGCCGCCGGCCATAAGCTCTTTTTCTATTCTCAGTCGGGACATAAAGCGGGAGAAGAACGGATGGAAATTGATTTTTTAATCACTCGTCCTTATACCGCTGCAGCCGGTAAGCCGCGAATTAGTCCAATCGAAGTGAAGTCACCTCGCCAGTATGGAACAACCTCGTTGGACAGGTTTAAGAGTAAATTTAATAAGCAAATTGGAATACAGTATGTCTTGCACCCTAAACAGATGAAGATAGAAAATGACCGAGTATATCTACCCCTGTATATGGGCTGGTGCTTGTAAGCTATCTAATCAGAACGTTCACGCACAAAGTGATTGCCTGTTAACGAGGTTTAGGTTGTAATGCGCTCTTATGCACCCAGAAATACTTTCAAGTGGATTGTGTGATTAGAGTTTCAAAAGGCCTGTTAAAGTTCACAGGAAGGTCAGCAATGCTACTTTATACGTTTGCTTCTGACATATGTTACAGCTTAAAGACATCGATTTGAATAGTTGGCACACCGAGTAGATTAGAGGTGCTGGAATCTCACAGCTATCCCTTCCTTTAGCCCGTACGTGTGCTGCGCTCTTTCTTGAGGGTAGTGCAGCAAACTTGAGGGCTTCTGACCTTTTTCACGATCGGCACATCAGAAGCTCGTTTGAATCCGGTTTTAGATCTAATTTCACCCGATTTCAGGCTCGCGGAACGCTCTTAGCGACGATGGTTTTCTGCAAAAGGGAAGTAGAGGACTGTTTTGCTGCCGGATGAATAATCCGGGCAAGCAGTTCCGGGCAGGAGCTAACGCCCTTCTGCCGGGTTCCAAAGACTCATGAAAACTTAACATAAAGACCTGGCCAGGCTTGATAGAATCAGGAGGATGATTAGGACAGGAGCTGCTCATGGCCAATATTATTGAAACCCTGAATTTGACCAAGTACTACGGGAAGCATCTGGGAATCAAAGACCTCAATCTCGTCGTTTCAAAAGGGGAGATATTTGGTTATATCGGCCCAAATGGGGCGGGGAAGAGCACCACGATCCGGCTTCTTCTTGGACTAATATTCAAAAGCTCAGGAACGGCAAGAGTGTTTGGGAAGGATGTCGAAAAACACAAAGAAGACATACTCTCCGATATTGGATATATGCAGGCGGAGTCCAATTTCTACAGTGATATGAGGGTAGGTGAGCTCATAAGATATTCAGCCAGGCTCAGAAAGCGAAACTGCGACCAGGAAGCCAGGACTCTCATGGATCGATTTGAGCTTGATAGAAGTAAAAAGATAAGTGAACTGTCCCTGGGAAACCGTAAAAAGGTCAGTATTGTCTGCGCCATGCAGCATAAGCCCAGGCTTTATATTCTGGATGAACCCACCAGTGGTCTGGATCCCCTCATGCAGAAGGAGTTCTGGGATTTGGTCAAGGAGCGCAACTGTGAAGGCGCTACCTTTTTGATCTCGTCCCACGTACTGTCCGAAGTGCAGCACAATTGTGGCAGGGCAGCCATCATACGAAACGGCTCCATTGTTCGCACAGCAAATGTCGCTGAACTGATCGGCGGGATGGCCAAAAAGATCGTCGCGGCAGGCATACAGGGTGAATTGTCGCTGGATGGCATGAGAAATGTAGAAGTAAATGGCGATGTCCTGTCCTTTTTGTACCGGGGGGACATCAACATGCTGCTTGCTGAATTGGCAAAGACAAAGATCCGAGACCTGCAGATCAGCGAACCAGATCTGGAGGAAGTTTTTCTGCATTATTACGAAAGGGATGAAAGCCTGTGAATGTTTTCCAAAGAGAAATAAAAAGCGCAGGCAAAGCGTTTGCCACCTGGACCGCGGCCATAGCGGCCATGATCGCTGTGGTCATGCTCATGTTCCCCGAAATGACCGGGGATATGTCGGCCATAAATGAGAGCTTCGCAAATATGGGAAGCTTTACCAGCGCTTTTGGCCTGGATGTTCTTCAGATGAGCTCTGCGATGGGTTTTTACGGGATTGAAAGCGGCAATATTGTTGGTCTGGGAACGGCCATGTTTGCCGCCTTGATCGGCATCTCAGCACTGGCCAAGGAAGAGGGAAACCACAGCGCGGAATTCCTGCTCTCCCACCCGATCAAGCGCCGGAGAGTGGTGACGGAAAAACTGCTCGCCGTATGCTTCCAGATCATCCTCATGAATCTGATTATTACTGCCGTTGCTGCGCTCTCTTTTGTCATGATCAAAGAAGAACTCGAGCTGGATAAATTCCTGAAACTCCATTTGTCCATAACCTTCATGAACCTGCAGCTGGCATGCACGACATTCATGATTTCAGCTTTCCTGAAAGGTGGCGGGGCAGGAATCGGCCTGGGTCTTGCTCTGCTCATGTACACCCTTGCGATCATCGCCAACATAACTGAGTCTGCCAGGAATCTGAAATATGTGACGCCGTTCAAATACTCTGAAGCAGCGCAGATTTTTCAGGATAATGCCCTGCAGTGGGAGCTGATCGCTCTGGGCATGGGCTTCAGTCTGGTCTGTGTTCTGATCGCATACGTGAAATACACGAAAAAAGATATTCAGATTTAAAGATTCGCCCACGAAAGAACCCTGGTTCAGGTGTTCGTCAGGGATGTCGGGATGCAGGTGAGCATGCCAGGAGGGTGCTTGCCAGGAGAAGAAAGCCGCTGGCTGGTATCTGGTGGCCTAAATCAAGCGCGATGGCAAAATCAATGAGGCTTTTGCTCTGTCGTGTCGACGATGGCACGGATAGATCGCTTCCACCATTGGCGCAGTTTTCAGGACAGATAGAAAGAAAGCAAGCTCACCAAAGCTCGCTCCTGCATGGTAAAGAGGCATTAATCGGAATACCTTCTATTCTATGATTAGGTGTCAAAACTCAGCATTTTAGAATATCGACATCAATAGGCAGCCATAGAGAAAAACGCGCATCTAAAAGAACCTGAATTCCTTGATCATTCGAAAATAACAGCCCAAAGGGGAGATTTGTGCATGTCAGGATCCTTCGACTGGTTTGGATGTCATAATAATGCTAAATGAGAAAGCGCTGTAGCCATAAGGATTTCAGAGCTTCCACAAGGTTCGAAATTCGAAAATAGAGTGTTTCTTAAAGTTATTTTAGTTTTTTTGACAGGATGTTCATAATTATTTTAAGCAATACTTCAATCATTCACTGTTTTTGCTGGATCTAACTCGCCAAATACTTGAACAAAAACTTGCCAAACACTTGAATAAATACTCGCCAAACACTTGAATATAAGTTGCGCTAATAATTGAAAACGTGTTTTGCTTTCT
>JASGUW010000053.1 GCA_030055235.1 Bacillota bacterium | reverse complement strand
AATTTGTTCAAGGGGTGGACAAAAATTGCGCTGGTGCCCCGAAATCCGGGCAGGAGCGAAAAAATTGTCCACAGCTGGACAAAAATTGCGCTGGTGCCCCGGAATCCGGGCAGGAACGAAAAAATTGTCCACAGGTGGACAAAAAATGCGCTGGTGCCCCGGAATCCGGGCAGGAACGAAAAAATTGACCACGGCTGGGAATAATTGTGCTGGTGTCCTGGAAATCCCCCGGTTTTTGACCACGGTTAGGCCCCCAAAGGGCGGCTGTGTACGCAAGCAAGCAGTGGATCTTTTTGATGGTGCCGGTTGGGTGCAGATGAGATGATGAGATGTGATTCCTTACCTGAAACGAGAGCTTTGTGAGCTGCCTGTAAGGGTAGATGTCAGCTATTCTTGCTTGTGGGTGCGGAAATGTTGCTTGGAGACAGAGCCCGGTTTTGGGAATTACCCTCTGGATAAGTATAGCCAGAAAAAAGGGAGCCCGACCGGAGCATTTCTCAATCGATGCGATGCCCTTGTGTGCGAAACTTCAAGCTTTCGAAGCTCTTGAGACGGTTATCGCATAAATATTCTTTTTTATATGCATTTAACAGTTGAAGCATGCAGGTATAAGAGCAATTATGCAATCAACCCTGAGAAAAAATGAATCTTGCACAGCAGTCAGGGCGAAGTGAACAGATGACAAGTTTCGTGTCCGCCAACCGAAAGAAAAAGGCGGATCCGGGCGGAATTTGGCAGAAAAGAGGATTTGGTGTCGCGCCGGAGCTGTGCGATGATGCCGGTGGAAAGAAGAAGTAAAGGATGGCTGCCTTGTGACAGAAGAAAAGATAACGAACGGGACGCCCTATCGCGTCCTCCACAGCTCGGACTGGCATCTCGGAGCGCAGCTCGCCGGCCGGCGCCGCCATGACGAGCAGGCGGCCTTTCTGGACTGGCTCGCCGGGACGCTGCGGCGCGAAGCGGTCGACTGCCTGGTGGTGGCCGGCGACATTTTTGATACGACGGTGCCGACGAATCAGGCCCAGCGCCTGCTCTACGACTTCCTGGTGAAGATCGCCCGCGGCGGCGCCTGCCGCCATGTGGTCCTGGTGGCCGGCAATCACGACTCGGTCTCCTTTCTTGAGGCGCCGCGGCAGCTGCTCGGGGCGCTCGACATTCATGTGGTGGCCCAGATCGGGGAGGGGCCGGAGGACGATGTCTTCGTGCTCGACGATGCCGCCGGCCGTCCCGCCCTGATCGTCGGCGCGGTGCCCTACCTGCGCGACCGCGACATGCGGCGGCAGGCCGCCGGGGAGACGGCGGCGGATAAGGAGCGCCTGCTTCTGGAGGGAATTGAGGCGCATTATGCGAAGATCGGGCAGCAGGCCGAGGCCCTGCGCCGGGCGGAGCTCGAGCGCTCGGGACGGAGATTGCCGATCCTGCTGACCGGGCACCTCTTTGCGGCCGGCGGCCAGACCGCGACGGATGACGGCGTCCGCGAGCTCTATGTCGGCAGTCTGGGGCGGGTGCCGCGGGAGGTCTTCCCGGCGGCGGCGGACTACGTCGCGCTCGGGCACCTGCACGCCGCCCAGACAGTGGCGGGTGACCCCACGGTGCGCTACAGCGGGGCGCCTTTGGCCGTCGGTTTCGGGGAGGCCGGGAGAGAGAGGGCGGTTTGCCGGGTGGACTTCGCAGAAAATAGTATTGAAGTGGAGATGATTCAGGTGCCGGTCTTTCAGCGTCTGGCCCGGATTGAGGGGGATCTGGGCCAACTGCAACAGGAGCTGGAGACGCTTGTTGCGGGTGGGGAGAGTGTGCTGGTGGAGCTGCGTTACACGGGTGAGGCGATTGTGCCGGACCTGGCAGCGCGGATGGCGGAGATCGTTGAGGGTTCCGGGGTCGAGCTGCTGCGCGTGATCAATACCAGGGTGCTGGCTCAGCTGCTGCCAGTGGGCGGGGCAGGGCTCGAGCTGGGTGAGCTGGAGCCGGCGGAGGTCTTCGAACACTGCCTGGAGGAAAATGACGTGCCTGAGGAGCAGCGGGAGGAGCTGCGCCTTTGTTTCGCGGAAATTGTGGCGGCGCGGCAGGCGCTGGATGCGGGGGATAGTGATGCAACTTCATAGTCTGGGCTTTACAAATTTGAATTCGCTGGAGGGCAGCTGGCAGATTGATTTTCGTGTGCCGGAATACCTGAGTGAGGGGCTCTTCGTCATTACGGGGCCGACAGGGGCGGGGAAGTCGACGATTCTGGATGCAATCTGTCTGGCGCTCTACGGTGAGACGCCGCGGCTGGGGCGGATCACGTCGAGTACGAATGAGGTCATGACGCGGGGGTCGGGGAACTGCCGGGCCGAGCTGGAGTTCGGGATCGGGGAGGAGAGCTACCGCTGTACCTGGTCGCAGCACCGCGCCCGGGGACGGGCGGACGGGACGCTGCAGCCGCCGCGGCACGAGATCGCGCGGCTGGATGAGGCGGGCGAGGGGACGATCCTGAGCGACAGCTACAGTCAGGTCGCGAAGCGGGTGGCGGAGATTACGGGACTGGACTTCGATCGTTTCACGCGCTCCATCCTGCTGGCACAGGGGAATTTCGCGGCTTTTCTGGCGGCGAGCGCAGATCAGCGGGCGCCGATTCTGGAGCAGATTACGGGGACGGAAGTCTACTCCGAGCTCTCCCAGGCGGTGCATGAGCGTACGAGTGCCGAGCGGCGGGAGCTGGAGGCGCTGGAGCGCGAACTTGTGGGGCTGGCAGGGCTGCCGGCCGAGGAGCGCGCGGAGCTGGAGACGCGGCTCGGCGTGCTGCAGGGGGAGATCCGGGCGGCGGGGGATGAGCTGGCGGCGGCGCAGGCCAGCCTGGCGCGCGTGGAGCGGCGGCAGGCGCTTGAGGGTGCCGTGAGCGCCGCCAGAGCTGCGCTCGTTGCCGTGCGGGCAGAGGAAGAGGCCTTCGGTCCGCAGCGGACGCGGCTGGAGCGGGGCCGGCGGGCAGCGGGGCTGCTGCCGCAGTTTGCCGGGCTGGAGGGGGCCAGGCGGGCGGCGGAGGAGGCCGGCGGGGCCGCTGTCAGGCTGCGTGCGGAGCTGGAGGGGCTGGAGGAGGAGGTCGTTGCCGCTGCCGAGGCGGCCCGGGAGGCTGCTGCGGCGCGTGTGGCGGCCGAGCGGGAACTGGCTGACAGGCAGCCGCTGCTGGCGGCACTGCGGGTGCTGGACGGCGAGCGGCGGGAGGCCCGGGCGGCCTGGGAGAAGGCGCGGCAGCTTTCTGAGGACGCCGGGGAGCGCCTGCGGCAGCTTGGGCGGCAGCAGGCGGACGACCGGACGAAGCAGACCGGGGCCCGGGAGGCGCTGGCGGAGCTGGAGCGGCAGCTGGCCGGGGCGGCCGGCGATCAGGCGCTGCTCGGGGAGCTGGCCCGGCTGGAGGACTGGGCCTGGGCCTGGACGGCGGGAGAGGCGGAGCTGGAGGCGGCGCAGGCGGCGGAGCTGGGGGCTGCCAGGGCCCGTGACGCCGCGACGGCGAAGTGGCAGAAGGCCGCCGCAGAGCTTGGCGCCGCCCGCGAGCGGCTGGACGGCCTGACGGCTGCTGTGGAGGAATTGCAGGGGGAGCTGGCCCGGATCACGGGTGAGGAAGAGCCTGCCCTGCTGCGGCGGCGGCAGCGGGAGACAGAGGAACAGAGTCGGGCCCTGGAGAGGCTGCGGCAGCTCTTTACGGAGCGGGAGGGGCTCGTGGCCCTGCAGGTGACGGCGACCGGGGAAGCTGCAGTGTGCCGGGCGCGGCAGCAGGAGACGGCCGCGGAGCTTGATACGGCCTGGCGGGAGCTGGGGCATGCCCGGGAGCGGGTGGAGCTGTTGACACGACTCCGTGACCGTGCCCGCCAGGTGGCCGGCTTTGAGGCGCAGCGGGCGGCCCTGGTCCGGGGCGAAGCCTGCCCGCTCTGCGGCTCTGTCGAGCACCCCTACTGCCGGGAGGGGGAGGTCCTGCCCTTGGAGGAAGAAGAGCAGCTGGAGGCCGCCCGTGCCGCCGAGGCGGAGTGGCAGCGGACCTGCCCGCGCCTGGAGGCCCGGCTGGAAGCGCTCGCTGCAGAGAGCGGGCGCCTGCAGGAAGAAGAGGAGCGGCGCCAGGTCCGGTTGGAGGAACTGTCTGGCGGGCTTGACGCCCTGACACAGACACTGGTCCTGCCGTCTGCCGACACTGCGGACTGGCTGACGGCGGTGCTCGACCCTGCACAGAGGGAGGCAGAGGCTGCGCTCAAGGCGCTGGAGGAGCTTCTGGGCGAAATCGATCGTCTGGACCGGGAGCTGGAGGCGGCCAGGCGCCAGGTGGAGGCCGAGCGCGGCAAGGTCGCGGCGGCTGAGCAGCTTGAACGCGACAGCGAGCGGCGGCTGCGGGACGGGGAGCATGACTGCCGTACGGCGTTGGAGAAGCGCCAGAAACTTGAGGCCGGGCAGCTGCAGCAGCGCGAGCGCCTCGGCAGAGCGCTCGAAAGCTATGAGCTTACTTTGAGCGATGCTGCCACGCTTGAGGGACAGATGAGCGAACTGCGCCGGCGGCTGGAGGACTGGAAGCGGCGTGTTCAGGAAAAGTCCGCGCTGGAGAAGAACTTGGAGGTCCTGACAGGGCGCATTGAGCAGCGGGCTGAGACGCTTGTCGAGCGTGAGGCGGAGGCGCGGGCGGCCGCTGATGCGGCGGGGCTGCGTGATGCCGAGCGTCAGGCCCTTGATCAGCGGCGGCTGGAGCAGTTCGGCGAGATGGATCCGGATGCCGAGGAGAAGCGCCTCGGCGCTGCCTGTGAGGCGGCGCGGCAGGCGGAGCAGGAGGCGGGCGCAAACATCACGCGCCTGACGACGGCGCGGGATCTGACGCAGCAGCGCCTGGGCGAGCAGCTGTCGGCTCTCGAGATTCGGGCGGCAGCGCAGAAGGAGCAGGAGGCGGCTTTCCTGCAGGCTGCGGGTGAGCACGGCTTTGAGGACGAGGCTGACTGGGCCGCCGCCCGCCTGGACCCCGCGGAGCAGGCGGAGCTCGAGGCCGAGGGCGAGCGCCTGGGCAGGCGGATCACGGAGGAGAAGGCAAACTTCGAGCGCCTGCAGGCGGAACTTGAGAGCATGGGGAAGGAAGAAGGCGAAGCACTGCCCCCGCCTGCCGAGCTACGCGAAGGAATCGCGGAGCTCGAGCGCCGCCGGGATAAGCTCAGCGAGGAGCGGGGAGCGCTGCGTCAGAAGCTGGATGACGATGCCAAGGTCGCCGCCCGCCGCGCCGAGACGGAGAAGAGGCGCTTGCATCAGAGGGAGAACTGTCGACGGTGGCAGGCTTTGCATGCATTGATCGGTTCTGCAGATGGGAAGAAGTTCCGCAATTTTGCCCAGGGTCTAACGCTTGACATTGTGATTGGCCATGCGAATGAGCAGCTGGTGAAGCTCACGGACCGCTATCTGCTGCTGCGCAGCCGCAGTGAGGACCTGGAAATCCGTGTGATCGACCAGCATCAGGCGGGTGCCGAGCGGCCGACCAGCAATCTTTCGGGCGGCGAGAGCTTCATCGTCAGCCTGGCGCTGGCGCTGGGGCTGTCGCAGATGGCGAGCCGCCGCGTGGAGCTGGGTTCTTTGTTTCTGGACGAGGGCTTCGGGACGCTGGATGAGGAGACGCTCGGCACGGCTCTCGAAGTGCTGGCGGGCCTGCACCGGGACGGCGGCCGCCTGATTGGGGTGATTTCGCACGTGGCGGCACTCGAGGACCGTATCCGCACGCGCATCGAAGTCATCCCGGAGCGCGGGGGACGCAGTCGTCTCAGGGGGCCGGGTGTCAAGAGGTGCACGTAATTTTAGTTGTGACAAGTAAGAGCTTTTCTGCGGACTTGTCCGAATATCCAAGATCGCTGTTGAGTCTGACCTGTATGCAGGGCGTATGAGAGAGGGCATCTCTCATTGCAGTCGATGCTGCTGCCCTCCGGGGATGCAGATTGAAATGAAAACAAATGGCGGCGGGCGGCGTGAATCTGCAGCGCCGCAGGGGCTTTTTCTGGAGCTTATGGTATTGATTCCGGTTCAGTTGTTCTGGGCAAGTATAGTTATGATTCAGGCACTAGCACCCTGGTTTCGGCTTGACTTTCTGTGGTCAAGATCGCGTGTAGTCCAAATCGTTTTAGGATTTCACGCGGTTTGTGCCCGCAGAATCGGGCGGAGCTGCGAGTTGTGTCAAAGGGGATAGTTGTGAGGTTCCAGCACATCTAATCTACTCGAAATGGCCAAGTTTTGGAGTTGTGTCACTTTCTTCTGACACAACTCGACTTTTTGTCAAATTTGAAGACGGATTTGCCAAGTTTTGGAGTTGTGTCACTTTCTTCTGACACAACTCGTTTTTTTTGTCCAATTCCAGAAGGCTCATTGTGTCAACTCTTGGAGTTGTGTCGATCCCCCCCCTTCTGTTTCACAGTTCCTTGCTTGCTCTTAAGCAAGCCTGCTGACATCTGCCATGAAAGAGACTACACTCAATTGTCTATACATGATTGCAGAAACTCCCTGTCTGGACACTCATCCGCAGCCTTGAGTCGTCCGCCGCTTCTATTTGTTCTTATGCTGCAGGCATGCATCGGAAACCTTGGGCGGATGCTATTTCTAAGCGGATGCCATTCGTAAGATGAACGGGGACATGAGGTCATCTATAAGCTGCGGTTCAAGGTGTTTCAGGTGCACGAAAGCTATTTGAGTTCTTGATGACAGTTGTATTGGCAGGGGAGAGGGATGCTGCCAGTCGCATTATGAATCGCTTATCGCTGTTTTAAGCATCCCGGAATCAGCCTGCTGCTTTTTATCTGTCAGTCACGCTCACCTGGCAAGCTTTCCCGCACCCTGACAGTCCTGACGTGCACCCGGTGCAAAGAGAGTTGTATCATGGTCAAGGCCTGCGTCCAACCTGAAAAGCGCATGCCCGTTCTGTTTGAATTGTCGGAGGTATCAGCTCCTTGGAACCAGAACCCGCAGTTTCCGGTGGCAGCCGGAAAAAATACGCCGCCTTTATCAGCTATCGCCATGTCGAGCCCGATGCATCGATCGCCGCCCGCATCCATGGCCAGATTGAGCGCTTCCGCCCGCCCGCCGAGCTGCGGCCGCCCGGCGCCGCCACGAACGCCCGCGTCTTTCGCGACCGCGAAGAACTGACCGCCCGCGATCTCTCAGACTCGCTGCTGGCGGCCCTCAACGACTCCGAGTTCCTGATTGTCATCTGCTCGCGGCGCCTGCCCCTTTCGCCCTGGTGCCTCCAGGAGGTTGAGACCTTTCTGACGCTCAATGGCCCCGATCGCATCATTCCCGTTCTGCTTGAGGGCGAACCGGCCGAGTCCTTTCCGCCGGCCCTGCTCAATCTGCGGCGAGAGACGGTTCTGCCGGACGGCGGGCGGATCACCGAGCCGCTCGAGCTCCTCGCCGCCGACCTGCGCCCGGAAGCCGTCCGCAGCCCCGACTTCCCCGGTTATGCGGCCCTCGAAGAGAGCCATGATCCACGCCTGGCCAAGCTGCGGCACGCCGCCCTGCGCCGCCTGGGCACGGAGAAGTACCGCATTCTGGCGACGATGCTCGGGGTCACGTACGGCGATCTGCGCCAGCGCGACAAGATCCGCCGCAGCCGCCGCCTCACCGCAGCCACCGCCCTGGCCCTGATGGTCATGCTGGTCTTCGGCATCGTCCTCTTCCGCGCCTATACCCGGGCGGAAGAGGCCCGCCGCCGGGCGGTCGAGCAGAACTCCGCCCTGTTGATGAGCCGGGCCCTCGACCATCTCGCCGACGGTGACAGCGGCCGGGCTGTCCTCGTCGGCGACCGCGCCATGGCACAGCTTGAGACGGGTATGGAGAGCTATCAGGACCTTTCCGCGCGCTATGGATATATCCTCAACAACAGCCTGCACAGCGACGGGCTGGCTTCGGAGACTCGTATCAACACGGAGAACAGTTTCAGTTTCTCCTGTCTGAGTCCCGACGGCAGGTATGTCGCCAGTGGGTACGGTGCCAGCGAAGTCGGCATCTGGGAACTCGCCAGCGGCCGTCTGGAGACGACTCTGACGGGTTTTCGCGCCCAGGTCAAGCTGGTCCAGTTCAGCCCCTCCGGCCGCCTGCTCGCCGCCGGCGGCCTCGACAATCAGGTGCTGGTCTGGTCCGCGGAGGGCCGGGAAAAAGCCCGCTTCGAAGTGCCCGGCATTCTCCAGCTGCTTGCTTTCAGTCCTGCGGAGGACGGACTGCTCTACGCCTATGCCGGCAATGACGGTAACTATATCGTGTTTCACAGCCTTGATGGCACGACACCTGCCAGAAAACTGTCCATACCTGTCTCTACCGCACGCATCCTCTTCCATCCCCGGAATGACACGGTCTTTGTCCTCTATGACGACTATATGCAGGACCTCAGTCTCAGTGCCTATGACTGGCGGAAAGCGGTGGAGCTCCATGACTTTCCCGCACCGTCAGGGGCGGACGACTCGGATGGAGCGGATGAGCTGTTCCTGCCGGCCGAGCCCTGGCGCCGCCTTGCCCTCAGCTCTGACGGTTCTCTGCTCTATGCGGCCGGCCAGGACCAGGTCTCCTGCTTTGCCACAGACAGTTTTGAGGAGCTTTACACTATCTCCTGCCCTGGGATTGAGGACATGGCTCTGAGCGGCGACGGCGGCCTGCTTCACGTCACCACAGCCCCGGACGAAGCAAGCTACCGGCCGCCCCTGCTGCAGACCTTCGTCGTCCGAAAGGGTGCCGCCCATGAGAGCGCTGCCCGTGAGGGAGACTGCCTGCGCCAGCTGCAGCTGCCCGCCCGTGCCGTGCGGCTGGAGACCGACCACGCGGACGGTGTCTATCTTCTCCTGGCCGACGGCACGCTCCAGGCCTTCCACGGCACCCTGCGCAGCGCCGCGGTGCCCGGCGGCCCCGGCATGGCGATCGACAGCATGGAGATCGCCGCCGACGACGGTCATCTGCTTCTGCTTTCGCGTAAAGATCAGAGCCTGCGTATCATCCGCATCGGCCGGAAGAACATGGGCGAAGAGATCACGGGTCAGCTGCTCGCCACCAGCCAGAACCGCCGCTACGCCCTGCTCTACCGCGAAGGCGCCTATGTCGTCTGGGACAGCGCCGCGAGCCGCGAGCACTGGACCTGCCGCCCTGGCGAAACCGCTGCCGGTACCTCCGACATCTACTGCGACACGCGCTACCGCTATGCCGTCAGCGGCGACGGCGCCGCCTTCGCCACGATCGACAGCGGGAGCTCCGAGTCCGGCGGTATCCTGGACTTTGTCCACCGCTTCCGCGTCTGTTCGTCCTCCGGTGAGCAGATCCACTACGAAGAGTTCGCCATCGATCAGGAGGCACCCTTCATCGAATTCACCACAGCCGGCGATGCCCTCTTCGTGCAGTGGTCGGACGGCCATGCCAGCCGCCTGCCCCTTGATCCCGCGGGTTCCGAACAGATGTACACGGACCTGGCCCCCAGTCTGGCCCGCTCACTGCGGGAAACGGCGGACGGTCGCTACTTTTGCCTGAATCTCAGCAACGGCAACTACCACATTTATGAACGCTCAAATGGCCGGGAGGTCATGAGCGGCAGCGGCACGGTCCTCTATCTGGAAGAGGTGGATGGCGCTCTCGGCTGCCAGGGCATCTACCTGGACCGCAGCTTCCGTGTGAATGCAGGCCGGCGCGAAGACGGCGTCGAACTCAGCCACATCCATCAGACGAGCGGCAGCTTCTTCGATGACGTCGACAGCCTGGATCCCGAGCACGACCTTTTCCTGCGCATCCGCAAGGGAGCGGACGGCTACACCGCCCTGCTCTACCGCTTTTCGACAGGGGATCTGCTGCAGCGCATAATGATCGATCTTGAAGCTTATCAGGCGAAGGGCTACATCCGACCGGATGGCCGTGAGCTTGTTGTCTCGCGCCCGAATACGCTCTACCGCGACGGCGCCGACGGCAGCCCGGGCAGCTACAACAGCCTGGCGCGCTACCTGATCCTGAGCCAGGAGGAACTGGCGGAAGAGGCCGCCCGCTTCAGTGCCGGACGCCGCCTGACAGATGATGAATGGCAGGGAGAGAATGATGACTAATGCGAAACAGACCACGCATACCGGAGCCTGGCCCTTTATCCGCCGCCGTCTCCGTCTGCTGATCTATCTGGTCGGTATCGTCCTGAGCCTGGTCGGCAGCTATCAGGTGGTCAGGCCGCAGACCGTGGGTGCCTGGGAGTTCGTCACCAACATGGTCAACAGCGTGATCAAGCTCTTTATGTTTGCCCCCATCGTGCCTATCAGCGAGGTTGCGCCGCCCGCCTTCGAACTGGCCACCTGGATCGCTCCCCTGGGCACTGTGCTTGGCTTTTTCCAGGTTTTCACGCGGATCTGGCTCGGCCTGCGCCAGTGGCTGCGCCATGAACGGCGGAGACATCTGGTCGTCCTCGGCGACCCGGTGTCCGCCGTGCCCTTCCTGCTGACGCTCGCGGGTGACGATCCGGCGGAACGCCTGCTCTATCTCCTGCCGTCCGGCACGGTTCTGGAGGCGGCCGAAGACCTCGAAAAGCGCGGCATCCGCGTGCTTTCCTTCGACTTCGACCATCCCGGCTGCTATGAGAACGAGATGCTGCGGCGCCGCTACCGGCTGCACGAGTCATTTGCCATCGTCTGCTTTGGGGGCGGGCCGCAGGGGCTCGGCCGTCTGGGCGCACTGGACCTGCTGCTGGCCGCCACGATTTCTGAGCCGATCCCGACCCATGTGGAGAGCAGGAGCCTCGGCGCCAGGGAGCTTATCGCCTGGCAGACGGCCGGCTGGAAGAGCTTTGACGTGCAGTTCTTTGATCTCAACGAGCTCAGGGCACTGGAGCTGCTGCAGTCGGAGCACTTTCCGCTGCACTGCACGCCGGGCCTGGAGCGTGACTGGAGCGCGGACACTCTCTCAAGCGAAGCGGCGCTGGCGGAGGCCATCGGCCGTCCCCATCTCCTGATCGTCGGCTTCGGCGAACTGGGACAGGCCCTGCTGCGGCAGGCCGTCAATCTGGGCACGGTCAATCCTCGACAGCCGCTTGCGGTCAGCATCGTCGACCGCGAAGCCGGGCAGAACTTCGATTTCTTCACCGCCGATATCGCAGTGTTCGAGCGTGTCTGTGAGGTCGAGCTGCTGAATTATGATGTCCGCGCCGCCGGTCTGCCGGCTGAGCTCGAACGCATTGCTGCGGCCAGGCCCTTCACGGCGGCGGCCTTCTGCCTGCCGGACAGTGAGATTGCCGTACTCGGCTGTGAGCGCCTGCGCCCCTTGCTTCAGGACCGGCCAATCGCGATTGCCAGCCGCCGGCCCGACGACATCAAGATCCTGGCCGCCGCCCTTGAGAAGCGCGGTGCCCGGCTGACCCTGTTCGGTTCCGACAGCAAGATCCTGAACCGGAGCGTCATCCTCAACGACAGCATGATCGAGCAGGCCCAGGCCTTCAACGCCCGCTATAACCGCACTGCCGCCTTGTTGTCGGGTGCTGTGCCGGATGCCCGCAGCCCCCGCCAGCAGTGGCAGGCGCTGGGCATGCTGGCCAAGGAATCCAGTGTCGCCCAGACCCTGCATCGGCAGGTGAAGCGCGCCATTCTGGAACGGATTGTGAGTGTCGGCGGTGGGCCGTCGACGGTGGAGGAGCTGGGGCAGAGCTGGAGCCGGGCGCTCGACGGGCTCGACATCGCCGCTCAGGTCAGCCTGATTGAGCGCGACCCGGTGATGAATTTCCTGACTGAACTTGAGCATCGCCGCTGGAACAACTTCCACTATCTGCGCGGCTTCCGCTTTGCGGAAACGAAGGACTGGATCGCGAAGACCCACGATTGCCTGATTGATGACTGGGACGACTTCCTCTCCGGTCCACAGCGGGAGAAAGCCATCTACGACTTCATTTCCGTCCTCGCTGCCTCCGAATCTGAGGAGACGGCTTCCGGATTGGGATGATTTTTTGCTGGTTGCTGTCATCACTGCTACACGGGTGAAAGTTTGCTCAGAGGCCGGTTGAGGGTGTGCAAAATTTCAACCTTTCGCAGTTTTTGAGCCCTTTCGGTGAATAAATATTCAAGACTGCGCATATATTCATAGTATATGTGAAAAGTTGGTTATTTATGCAATCGATCGTGCGAAACCTTGAAATTTTGCACACGTAAGATACACTGGGTGAGCAAATTTTCCGCTCTGGACAGGTTTCGGTGTCTTTGGACGAGCTGCTCTTGTCCAGAGCGTAAATTTTGCACAGAAATGGTCTCCGAGTGAGCAATTTTTCCGCTCTGGACGGATTTCGGCGCCTCTGGACGGGCTGTGCTTGTCCAGAGCGTAAATTTTGCACAGAAATGGACTGAGGGTGTGCAAAATTTCAACCTTTCGCAGTTTTTGAGCCCTTTCGGTGAATTAATATTCATGATTGCGCATATAGTCTTAAAATGTGCGGTAGATTGAATTTTTATGCAATCGATCGTTCGAAACCTTGAAATTTTGCACACCCAAGATGCACTGGGAGAACAATTTTCCGCTCTGGCTGCTCCCGAACGGGTTCTGCTTCTCCAGCCCGTAAATTTTCCCAATACCCTCGAACCTCTGCTGCTTCGCGCTTCGCTGCTCCATTGCTCCGCCGCTCAGGAGCCGCTTGACGCTGCTGCCGCGCGGCGGTATTCTAGCCCTCAAGCGTTGATGAGACTGCGTTTCGCATGAGTTTGCCCCGACAGAGAGCCTCTCCTTCGTTCATTCGAAGGCTGCGAGAGAGGTAGGGAAGACGCGGAACCGACCACCTCGGAGCGGCAACAGCCCGGTGACTTCCGTTATCGTCATTTTTGAGTGCCCGGTCAGACAGGTGGATCCTCTGGATCTCCATGCTGCGAAAACCGGGAATTAGGGTGGAACCACGGATTCCCATTCGTCCCTTTTGCACGAATCGACCCAGGTCGGCGGCAGAAGGGTTTTTTGTGTCTGCCGGCCAAATTGCAAAGGCCAGCTGCGGCAACAGTTGCAGACAGCCGCGGCCACCAGTCGCATCCAGCTGCAGCACCAGTCGCAGACAGCTGCGGCACCAGTCGCAGGCAGCGGCCAATAAAGGAGAAAAGCATGAACATCGAACTTTTTGACGGCAGCGTTCGCGAAGTCCCGGAGGGCAGCTCCGTTTACGACCTCGCTCTGAACATCGCAGAAGGCCTGGCCCGGCGCGCTACGGCGGGCGAAGTCAACGGGCAGGTGGTCGATCTGCGGCACAGGCTGCAGGAAGGTGACAAGGTCCGCATCCTCAGTTTTGACGACAGAGATGGGAAGGAGGCCTTCTGGCACACGAGCTCCCATGTCATGGCGCAGGCAGTGAAGCGGCTGTGGCCGGATGCGAAGCTCGCGATCGGTCCCGCAATCGAGTCCGGCTTCTACTACGACATCGACTTCACCAGCCCCATCGGAGAGGACGACCTGCCGCGGATTGAAGAAGAAATGCAGGCCATCGTCCGCGAAGGCTTTGAGCTCAAGCGTGAGGTCTACCCGCGCGAAGAGGCCCTGGCGCTCGTGGATGCGGCCGGCGAACCCTACAAGCTTGAGCTGATCGAAGACCTGCCCGAAGACGCCGAGATCAGCTTCTATTCGCAGGGCGAGTTCCGCGACCTCTGCGCGGGCCCGCACCTGATGTCGACGCGCCCGATCCGGGCTCTGAAACTGACCATGATCGCCGGCGCCTACTGGCGCGGCTCCGAAAAGAACCGCATGCTGACCAGGATCTACGGCATTTCCTTCCCGGACCGCAAGCAGCTTGTCGCCTGGGAGAAGCAGCAGGAAGAGGCGCGCGCCCGCGACCACAACCGCATCGGCCGTGAGCTCGGCTACTTCACGACAGCCGACATGATCGGCCAGGGCCTGCCCATCATACTGCCGCGCGGTACGACGGTGCTGCGGATTTTGCAGCGATTTGTAGAGGATGAAGAGGCCCGCCGCGGCTACCAGGCTACGATGACGCCCCTTATGGCCAAGCGTGACCTCTATAAGATCTCCGGCCACTGGGATCACTACCGCGACGGCATGTTCATCATCGGCGACCCGGAGGCACCGGAGGGAGAGGATGTCTTCGCCCTGCGCCCGATGACCTGTCCCTTCCAGTTCCAGGCCTATCTGACGCAGACACGCAGCTACCGCGATCTGCCGCTGCGCCTGTCGGAGACGTCGACACTGTTCCGCAACGAATCGTCGGGCGAAATGCACGGCCTGATCCGCGTACGGCAGTTCACGATCTCGGAGGCTCACCTCATCGTGCGGCCGGATCAGACGCAGGCGGAGTTCCTGGGCGCGCTCGACCTGGCCATCTACATGATGGAGGCGGTCGGCCTGGTTGACGACATCAGCTTCCGCCTTTCGCTCTGGGATCCCGACAACCGGGAGAAGTACATTGGCGACCCCGTGCTCTGGGAGCAGGCGCAGACGGAGCTCAGAGATATCCTTGATTCGCGTGGCCTGGATTATGCGATCGGGATCGGGGAGGCGGCCTTCTACGGGCCCAAGCTCGACATCCAGATCCGCAACGTCTGGGGGAAGGAAGACACCCTGATCACGATCCAGATTGACTTCCAGCTGGCGCAGCGCTTCGGCCTCTACTACACGGACAGCGACGGTGAGCGTAAGCACCCGACCATCATCCACCGCACCTCGATCGGCTGCTACGAGCGCACGCTGGCTCTTCTGCTGGAGAAGTACGCCGGGGCCATGCCGCTCTGGCTGGCGCCGGAGCAGGCGCGCCTGCTGCCGATCTCCGAGCGCTTCAACGACTATGCGGAGGAGGTGGCCGCCAATCTGCGCGAAGCCGGCCTGCGCGTGACGGTGGATCGCCGTGACGACAAGATCGGCTACAAGATCAGCCAGGGCCGCCGTGAAAAGATCCCCTATCTGCTGGTCGTCGGCCAGCAGGAGGCCGAGTCGGTGCAGGTTTCGGTGCGCCGCCGCGGCAGCCAGGATCTGGGCGTGATGCCGGTGAAAGAGCTCCTGGAGCGCATCGTTTCTGAGGTCCAGACGCGGGTGCTGGACTAGTCCCATAAAGATTTTTGCGAAGGACCTCAGCCTCCCGCCCATCCGCTGCTGGAGCGACTGGGGCCGGATCCACCGGGACACGGAGCTCTTCCGGCCGCTCCCGCCTCTGCCACGGCGACCTGACCCGCGACAACTGCCTGATCGCCTGGGAGGGGGAGGAGGTCCGGATCCAGCTGCTGGATTTCGGCGACACCCTCATGGCCCCGCCCGCCTACGATCAGCTGCTGGTGCTGGCGGAGCTTCTGCCTGATCACCCGGAGCTCTGGAGTGTGGCCATGGAGCCGCTGCCGACCGCAGCAGAATTCATGGAGGCGGTTTTGCTCCATGACTTTGCCGGTGACTTCCTGCCGCAGCTCTTTCCGGACATGGAAAAGCTGCCGGGCCTGGACGGACTCGGCAGCTTTCTGGAACACTGGCTCGCCCGTGCGACGGGCGGCGTCTGAGATCAGGCCTGGGCCTGAACCTTCTTCAGGCGGCAGAAGCGCGGCAGACCGTCCTCCTGCGGGACCACGGACGTTTCGGCGATCAGGGGCAGGCAGTAGTCAATGTATTCGCTCTTGACGAAGTTGCCTTCCTCGTTGATCCACTCACGCGGAACCTTCTTCTCATGGTTGGCGACATCGGCCAGGGGCACCAGAATGTACTCGATTTCATAGGGTACGTTCGAGACGCGCTTCATGCCGATCATGTAGTCGCTCTGGCCGGCCAGAGCCTGACGGACGGCCTCGGCGCCGCACTCATAGGCTTCTTCGACGTCGGATCTGGAGGCGATGTGCGCGGCGCAGCGCTGCAGGAGCGAGAACTCAATGCCGCGGACCTTCGTGCCGATCTCCTTGGCCAGGTAATCGGCCAGAACCTGGGCGGCGCCGCCCAGCTGCTTGTGGCCGAAAGCATCGGTGGAAACGGTGCCCACGAGCTCGGGGATGTAGCGGCCGTCGGCAGTCTTGACGCCCTCTGAGACGGCGATGATGACCTTGCCCTTTTCGGCATAGACACGCTTGACGTCTTCAACGAGCTGCTCCAGGCAGAACTCGACCTCAGGCAGATAGATAAAGTCGGGGCCCGCGCCCTTGGCGGCTGCCAGGACGGTGGCGGCGGTCAGCCAGCCTGCGTTGCGGCCCATTACCTCAAGAACGGTGATCTGGCCGGTATCATAGACATTGGCATCCTGATAGATTTCCATCGTCGAGGTGGCGATGTATTTGGCGGCGCTTGCGAAGCCCGGACAGTGGTCCGTGCCCGCCAGGTCGTTGTCGATCGTCTTCGGCACGCCCATGACCCGCATTTCATAGCCGGCGTCCTGCATGAACTTGGAAACCTTGCTGCAGGTATCCATGCTGTCGTTGCCACCGTTGTAGAAGAAGTAGCGGATATTGTATTTCTTGAATACCTCAAGCAGACGGCGGTAGTCCTTATCGTTCTCGTCCGGATCGTCGAGCTTGTAGCGGACGGAGCCCAGAGAAGAGGACGGTGTGGTCTTCATGAGCTCGAGTTCGCGAGGATCCTCCTCGCTCATATCGTAGAAGACTTCATCGAGGATGCCACGGATGCCGTGAGCCGCTCCGAAAACCTTCGGAATATGCTCGCTGTGCTTCAGTGCCTCTATGATGACGCCGGCCGCGCTTGCGTTGATGACTGCGGTCGGTCCGCCGGACTGGCCGATAATCGCGTTACCCTTCAAAACTGCCATGTAAAAACCTCCAAGTTTTTGTGTTCCCAATGCGTCTCATTATATTGGCGCAAAATCGCAACTATTTTATCACATCATGGATCCGTTTCTGTAGAGTGGACAAAGAGGTGGTGCACAATTCGTTTTTCGTGATAAGCCGGACAGCTGCCTTAAAGTTTTCACTTGATGGTGCATCACGAAAACACGACAAAACAGACCTGGCCACATATGTAGGATGCATTTCTCATTCTAAACTTCTGCTGTTGCCACCAACGATTTCTAACTCATATTTAATTCATATTTAAAGCACCCTTGATGGACCTGATGGACCTGGCCTGCTGCCATCTGCCTGCTGGATTGGGAACTGCTGTCTGGGTGTTTGTGGAGAGGTTGCCGGAGACCGTTTCCTGCTCTTACAGCTCCGAAGGACCCTGAATACGCTGATGTGCAGGTGCTTTGCGTATTTAGTTTCCGTGATCGTCGAATACCACATGAGTATTAGAGTTTAGCTGTTCGACTGCCGCTAAACAGCGCTTTTTCTCAGGCTAGGTTTAAACAGCTGACACAAGCAGCCACATTAGCTGTTGGAGAGTAGGTAAATTGAGACTTTTCGGTACCTCCGCGTAAGCGACGAGCTTTATCCTCGATACGCCGGTTCACAGCGAACAAAGCAAGTAACCCGATTTAACCATCTTCTTTATTGAGCACAAGACCTTCCGCAGCCTGTGTCAAGCTTCTTTTACCGCCTCAATACATATCCGTAACAGTATGAAAAGAGATATGAAATAAGGGGCGGGCGGCGGCAGAGCATACGGCTGCCTCAAATCCCTGAGGCAGCCGTATTGCTGCGGCTTCTCACGTGCTGCCCGGGGCATGTTTTAGCCAAGCGACACACATCATGCTGAATCTGCGTCAGGTGTTTAATGTTCAACATGCCGCCGGAGTCGGGAAAACGTCGTTTGGGGGAACAGGTAGACGTAGACCATGTAGCACACAAAAGGAGATTTGCTCAACGTTTAGGAGATTTGCTCAACGTTTCGATTCGTTTGTCAATATTCGTGTACAGCCCTTTTTGCTTCGCCCAAGGCATAAAACGGTATGAATCGTTGGAGTTGAAGGCTCTACATAACGTCATTTTTGGCCGTTTCCAAATGGTTTACTTCTGTTGCCATTATCCTGAAGAGCGACTACGGTATCCAAATTTGTTTTGTGATTCAGATTTGCCCACCCTCATGGTCAATTTTTTTGCTCCTGCTCGGATTTCGGGGCACCAGCGCAATTTTTGTCCAGCTGTGGACAATTTTTTCGTTCCTGCCCCGGTTTCGGGGCACCAGCGCAATTTTTGTCCAGCCGTGGACAAATTTTTCGCTCCTGCCCGGATTTGGGGGCACCAGCGCAGTTTTTGTCCAGCTGTGGACAATTTTTTCGCTCCTGCCCCGATTGGACTCGAACAGCAAATTAGGGCATATAGACAATAGCAGATGAGTACAGTGATTGTTTAAATATGGGGGATGGAAGCCTATCTATCCCATCTCAGCGCCCTTGTCATATGGAACTTCCCGCTCGCCCAGAACTATTTTGGCACTGAGATCACACAGGCAGGCGGGAAGCAGTCAACGGTCTTTTCACCTGAGGATCGCTTAAAGAAAGACGGCCTTTATCCATACCTCTGCCCACCACAGTTGGCATCACATGGTATTTTACTTCGCGATGGGCGTCGTGTTGTCTCTCCTCCGCTTATGTTTGTTCAGCTTGCATCTCAATTCGATCTACATCAGACAATCATTCTCGGCAATCTTCTGTGCTCCCAACCCAGAGGCCTGTTTTCCTCACCGCTTCTGCGTTGCTCAGATCTCGAAGCCATAATTAATGAAGCAACAGGTCTTAACGGAGTAAAAAGAGCTCGCCAAGTCCTTCGCTATGTCCAGGAAGGTGCCTGCTCTATTATGGAAGTCTTCGTTCATCTATTCTTATCTCTTCCAAATCAGTATGGCGGTCTGGGACTGTCAGGCGGTGTTTTCAACTATGAGGTCATTCTGGATGAAAAGGCCAAAGCTGCAATGGGGCAACAGTCCTGCTTTATTGACTATTGCTTCCCAGAACTGAAGATCGCCTATGAGTACCAGGGTGAACAGCATAATCGGACGGTGGATCAGGATTCTCGCCGAACTCATGTTCTGCGAAGCCTTGGCTACAACGTTATCACCATCACCTGCTCACAGCTTTACACGCCGCTGACACGAGAGCATTTCTTTGCCTTTGTATTAAAACAGCATGGTGTACGTCAGCGTATCCGAAGTGAGAAATACGAACCCAATCTCCAGCGACTTCACGAACTGCTGCCGCGTTTAGGACGATGACGAACCTGGTCAGAGGTAGATGCTGAGATCAAGATCGTGTTTCCGTTGCTCAGATGACCTCGGCCAGAATACCCAGTGCGCCGGCTTTTCGCGCAGCTTGGTGAACAGCAGCAAATCAACTGTTGCGGGTTCGTAGGCGATGCTGCAGCACAGATAGTTTGCAATACTTCCAGCGATAAGTCGGCTCCAGCAGCCATTCGTCCTCTACCGACTTTTAGCTTCCGCTGATCATTTGTCTTCTACCGAATATCAGGCTACCCAGCTGCTATTTGTCTCCGTCCGCTGTCCTTGTTCCGCGGCGGCCGGATCAGGACAACAAAAAGCAAGGTGTGCAGACTACCGCCCACTCGGACGCCACCGCCCACTCAGACGCTGCCACTAACCCTGCGGCTCCAGCTCAGTCTGGAAACGCAGTTCCGCCGTGACGCCGTCGCCGTCATTTCGCAGGTCCACCCGAATATCCAGACGGCGGGCGATCCAGCGCACCAGATAGAGGCCCAGGCCGTGGCCCTGATGACTGTCGCCGCCGGTGACGAAGGCGTCGAAGATGCTCGCGCCCAGGTCGGCGGGGATCGCCGCGGGGCGATTGTGGATCCGGACGCTGCCGGGCGCCTGGAGTTCAATCGCAAGCTCGCCGCCCGCCGCCGTATGCTGCAGGGCGTTCGAAAGCAGATTGTCGATCAGGATCGTGATGAGTTCGGCATCCGTGTCGACGGTCAGGGCGCCGGTGGTCGCGACCGTCAGTCCGTGGGCGGTGAAAAGCTCCCGCATGTTTGCCGTCCGGGCGGCGAACAGCGCGGCCAGGTCGACGGGCGCCAGCTCCGGCTCACCGCGGCTTGCGCTCAGGCCGAGCAGCTGATCGACGATGCGCTGCAGGCCCACCAGCTGCTGGCGCAGCTCGGGGAGGTAGCGCTCGTGATCGGCATAGCGGCCGACGCGGTCGATCATGCTCTCGGTGAGGAGGAGCGCGGCGGCGATCGGGGTCTTCAGTTGATGAGAACTCGCGCGCAGCAGGATTTCCTGGCGGACGACCTCGTTCTCCAGCTGGCGATAGCTGCTCTCCAGGCGACTGTAGAGACTCTCGAGCTCGCGGCCCAGTTCGGTGATCTCGTCATTGCCGCGCAGGGCGAAGCCGGATGACGGGAGGGAGGGGGATTTCGCGTGCATTTGAACCATGTTGAGCTGCATCGCATCGGCCTGACGGGCCAGATGGCGAATAGGGTCGATGATGTGGCGTGAAAAGAACCAGGAACCGAGCAGGATGATGAGGGCGATGACAGCAATGAGCATGGGGAGGCCGCGGAGGACAACGGAGCGGATTTCCTCTATGCGGGGCAGGGTGGTCGGTACGAAGGTACAGTAGAAGCTGCCGCCCTGTCTGCTGAGGGCGATGATGTTGGCGTAGCGCACGGGCCCGACCTCGACGCGTGTGAAGATCACGAAGCCGTTGTCGTCGAGACGGCGGAAGGAGGCGAGGGCGTCGCGGAAGGTGACATTGCCGGTGTCCAGGCGCTGAATGTCAAGGTAAAAGGGGCTTTCGGGATCGCTGAGGCCAAGCTGACGCAGCAGTTTGGGGATGTCCAGATCGAGGGAAGCTTCGTCCAGCTCCCCGCGGCTGATTTCCGGATCGCTGTCCTGCCTGGCCATGCTCTCCAGCTCCAGCAGCTGACTGCGAATGGCGTCCAGACTCTGCCGCAGTTCGGGCTCTTCGATGTGGAGGTCGGCGCTCATGGTAATGGTTTCGACCCCGAGCCGGTAGCCTGTATCCGGCAGACAGATGCCGAAGGGCAGCTGTGACACGGCTTCGTCTGGTTTGCTGTAGGAGCCTGTGTCCAGCCAGTGGCGGTGCAGGCTGGTTGCGCCGGTGATGGCATTTTCCTGCAGCTGCTGCAGGTAGACGCCCGGCAGCAGCCAGATCATCCAGCCGAGCAGCAGGAGCACGACGCCGGAGGCTACGAGGACGGAGTAAAGGAGGGTTTTCTGCGCCAGTTTCATGGCTCAGCCGCCGCCGATATGGCGCTGCCGTCAAACTGGTAACCGACCCCGATGACCGTGCGGATACAGGGTGCGGGCAGTTTTTTGCGCAGATTCTTTACATGGGAATCGATGATGCGGTCGTTGCCGGCATAGCTGTCGTCATAGATGGCCAGGATCAGCTGCTCGCGTGTGAAGACCCGCTGTGGCTGGGTCATCAGGGTCTGGAGCAGGAGAAATTCACTGACGGTAAGTGGCAGCACCCGGCCATCGTAGCGGGCCTGCCAGCCCTCTGCGTCGAGCTCAAGTCGGGGGGCGGCGGCGGCCGGAGCGGGAGCGGGAGCGGCAGCAGTGGCCGGAGCGGCCAGGGTGGCGGCAGCGTCCGCGGCGTCGGGATCGCGGGCCCAGCGCAGGCGGCGCAGGATGGTCTCCATACGTTTGAGCAGGAGCAGGGGAGAGACGGGCTTGACGACATAGTCGTCCGCCTGGCGGTTGAAGGCGTCGAGCTGGGTCGGCTCATCACCGAGCGCCGTCAGCATGATGGTGCCCATGGGCAGGCGACGGTGGCGGATTTCGCCCAGCACATCCAGACCTGAACCTCCCGGGACCATGATGTCGAGAATGGCCAGATCGAATGTGTCCGTCCCGTCCAGGAGGGCCACCGCCTCGTCGGCGCGGCTCACCGCAGTGACCTCGTAGCCTGCCACGAGCATGTACTCGCTCAGCACTGCGCGGATCGTCGGATCGTCCTCCAGGAAGAGGATGCGGGCGGCCTGGGCCTCAGAATCTTGTATCTTCATGGATCTGATTGTAAACAAAGGCTGTGAAGAAGAGATGGAGATCCGGTGCGCATGTGTGAAATTTTCCGGGGCTACGGGCAGCAGGTCAGCACGGTTCCGGCCGCCGGGGCCCCCGGACGTGATACCATCTTGAAAACAGAAGCGGCGACCGCCGAGGAGGGAAGCATGAAACGCATTGGCTACATTGACTACTACCTGGATGAATGGCACGCGCTGAACTATCCCCGCTGGATCCGCGAAGAGAGTGGCGGTGCCTGGGGTGTCACGGCCGCCTGGGCCGATATCGAGGGCAGCGGCTTCGGTCGGCGCACGAATCAGGAGACCGCCGATGAGCTGGGTATCGAGCTGGTCACGGACCTTGAGCAGCTGATTGCCGGGAGTGATGCGCTGATCGTCCTTTCGCCCGATGATCCGGCCGAACACGAGCGCCTGGCCCGGGCGGCTCTTTGCTCCGGTAAGCCGGTCTACGTGGACAAGACCTTCGCCCCCGACCGCGCCAGCGCCATCCGCATGTTTGACCTGGCGGCGGCGCACGGAACGCCGATGTACTCAACCTCGGCTCTGCGCTATTCTAGCGCCTGGCAGCCTTTCGCGCCCGGCGATATCACAGGCCTCCTGAGCCGCGGCGGCGGACTGCTGGAGAATTACATCATCCACCAGCTTGAGCCCATTTCACTTTTTATGGGGCATGATGCGAAGCGCGTCCTGGCCTCCGGATCTCCGGGCTGTGAGCTCTTCGTCGTGGAATATGCCGGGGGCCGCAGCGTCAGCATCTGCCAGCAGCCGGGCCTGGGCTTCGCCATCACCGCCCTGCTCCGTGACGGCCAGGCGGTCGAGATGCGGGCGGAGGACGCCTTCTTCCCGCCCATGATTGCCGCCATGCTCCGCTTCTTTGACAGCGGCGAAGTGCCCGTCCCGCCCGCGGACACCATCGCCCTGATGAGTCTGCGCGAAGCTCTGCTCGCGGCTGCCCGGGACCGCGGCCACTGGGTGACGGTCGAGAGCTGACAGGCTTCTCCTTTCGCCTGATGTATAAAAAGGCTCAGTAAGAAAACAAAGTCGACCTGTACACGTGAAAAGTGTGCAGGTCGACTTTATGAGCGCTAAAAGTATCCCGCATGACTTGTAAACGGTTCAGAATCGGACGGGTTAAGATCTATCTCTCTATCAAATAAAGGACTCATCATCAAAACTTTTAAGGATGAGGACGGTCTTCGGTGGCTGCTTTATGTTCTGGAAGGAGCCGTGTCATGAGAATTACGATTCCCAGCCATCTGCTCTATCCGGCCGCCGGTGTTCCGGTAGCTGTGCTCCGGTACAGGAGCACAGCTACAGTGCACGGAGTTGGTGCACGATGTACGGAATTGGCGCACGGTAGCTTCCTGCTTTCAGTTTGCAGACGCAAACGCGCTTTTCAAGCACCTTGGTTGTTTTACGTTTCTTCTTCAGGGCAGCCGCAGCAAATGTCGCCCGTACGACTGCCTCCTATTGATTCGTTTGCCGCCGCTTTGTGATGACGAATAAAAAAGAGAAAGCGGCGGTGCTGCACCGCCAGTTGAGTTAATGGCTGTGGCCAAGTTTTCTGTTTCTGCCCCGATTTCGGGGCACCAGCGCATTTTTTGTCCACCCTTGGCCAGAAATCGGGGTTTGTGCCCCAGTTCGCGGGCACAAACGGTCTTTTTTGGCCACACCTGGTCAATTTTTTCGCTCCTGCCCGGGTTTCGGGGCACCAGCGAATTTTTTGGCCACCTGTGGACAATTTTTTCGTTTCTGCCCGGGTTTCGGGGCACCAGCGCATTTTTTGTCCACCCCTGGCCAAAAATCGGGGTTTGTGCCCAGGTTTGCGGGCACAAACGGTCTTTTTTGGCCACGCCTGGACAATTTTTTCGTTCCTGCCCGGATTCTGGGGCACCAGCGCAATTTTTCCCTATTGTGTCAAGCCCGAAAGCCCTGTGTATCAGTGCTTTGCGGGAACGGGGTTTGAGTGATTCCAATGGAACGAGCCGGAGGTTACGGACAAAGCAGCACTCCA
>JASGUW010000052.1 GCA_030055235.1 Bacillota bacterium | reverse complement strand
GTGTCACTTTTTTCTGACACAACTCGTTTTTTTGTCAAAAACGAGGACAGATTTGTCAACTTTTAGAGTTGTGGCAGTTCTCACTGCCACAACTCGACTTTTTGTCCAATTCGGAGGCTTCGTAGATGACTTCAATAGGCGCGGCAAAACTACTAAGAGTAGAAATTGAACTATTCGTTCAGCGGAATCTAATACGAACCACTAAAAATCGAATTCGATACGCGTTACAGAAAAAACAGAAGGCTTCTATTTCTTTCAATAAAAATGCTAGCATCTCTCAGCTGTTCTCTTGAACAGTAACGCAAATTTTACGCTCTGGACGGATTATCTGGTAGTTCGGTGAATGAATAAAACGGAATCAAGAACGTGCTACAAATGGATCAGACGTCGCTAACATTCGGCGCCTACGATTCATGCCGTTTTGTGCCTTGAACGAAGTGAGAGGTATGGGCGATAAAAAGCCGGTATTGCCCCGCGGATCGGGCAATATCGAAGATTTTGCACAGGCGGTGTACAAAAAAGCCGGTATTGCCCCGCCCTGGTGCGGGAGCAGAAAAACTGCACCAAGGGTGGACTAAAACAAAAATCGAAAACGGGTGAGATGCCGCTAACACTCGGCACCAACGATTCATGCCGTTTTGTGTCTTGAGCGAAGCGAAAGTCGTGGAGTGCAAAACTGCATATCTCAAGACGAAAACGAAAAGGCATACACTTTTATTCAGTTGCTTTGTCCAGAACGTAAATTTGCACAGCCGGACCTGCTGCCCGCTGACCTGTCGCCCGCCGCTCAGCCGCGCCGCCGTCCCGCCGTCCCGTCGCCCGCTGCCCGTCAACCCGGCCGGCGCTCCTCCCCGCGGACGAAGATGCGGTGCAGGCGGATGTCCTCGTCGAAGAGCAGCAGGTCAGCGTCCTTGCCGGTCGCCAGAGAGCCCTTACGACGATCAAGCCCCACAAGCTCAGCCGGGTTCAGCGTCATCATGCGGACCACCTCATGGAGAGGCGCGGTGGTCAGACGGTACATGGTGCGCACCAAGCGGTCAGCGGTGGCGACCGAACCCGCGAAACTCGAGCGGTCCAGAGTACGGGCAACACCACCCTCGACGATACAGGGCGTGCCGCTGCCGGGCTTGCCGATGACCGAAGGCCCCTCCGGCAGGCCGGCCGCCCGCATGCTGTCGCTGACCAGAATGATGCGGTCCGCGCCCTTCACCTGATAGATCAGCTGCAGCAGCTCGGCGGGCAGGTGGCAGCCATCGGCGATGACCTCCACCCGGAGCTCGGGCAGCAGGTAGCCTGCCTCAACGACACCGGCGACACGGTAGCCCTGCCGGCGGGTGACCGTCGACATCGCCGAATAAAAATGCGTCAGGCAGTCAAGGCCTTCGTCAACAGCCTCAATCACCTGGCGGCAGCTGGCGTCGGAGTGGGCCAGCGAACTTGAAATGCCGGCCTGGCGCAGACGCCGCAGAAAGGCGGTCGCCCCGGGCCGCTCAACCGCGAACGACCAGCGCAGAATGCGCGACGACAGCGCCAGCAGGGCCTCGTACTCAGCCGGGTCGGGATCGCGGATCTGATCAGCCGGCTGAGCGCCACCCTGGCCGGGGGAGAAGTAGGGTCCTTCAATATGTACTCCCGGCAGGTCCGGGCCGTCCGGTCGCTCAGAAGGTATCGCGTCAAAGCGGCGCAGAAAGTCGGCCATTTCTGCGAAAGGCGCGGTCAGTGCCGTCGGCAGGACGGTCGTTGCCCCAAAAGCAAGCTGCGTGCGGGCCGCCGCCTCAATCGCTTCCGGCGCATCGTCCATGTAGTCGTAGCCGCCGGCGCCGTGGCAGTGGACGTCGATGAAACCCGGCGACAGATAGAGCCCTCCGCAGTCGACGACGGTGGCGTCCCCGGCCAGCTCGGCCGGCACCCGCCCACCGCGGACGATGTGGCAGATTTCGCGGCCCCGGGTCAAAAGCTCACCGGACTCGATGCCGGTGGGGAAGATCAGGCGGGCATTTTGAAATAGAAACGAGGTCATGAGTTCAAGGCTCCCAAAAATGTCAGAGGCGTTCAATCAGAGACTGGATGGCGGCTGTGATGCGCGACTCAATCACGGAATCGTATGTGCCTTCTAATGCGAAGTACCAGGCCGATTCCCGCGGTTCGTATCCGCCCTCCGCTATCTGACTGGCGGTGGCGACATAGCCGACCATGCCCTCCGAGCAGCTGACGGGCAGGATCGTCAGGCCACGGAGGGCGCCGGCACGGCGGATGACATCGCCGTAAGCCCCGCAGACTTCGGCCGCGAGCATGAACAGGGCCAGGTCGGGGGCGATCTGCAGCAGGGCGATGTCGAGCGTGCGCGATCCCCAGCCGCTGTCGGCGGCGTTGAGGCGGGCCAGCAGCCGTCGTGCACGGTCGGCACGGGAGGGATCTGAGCTGTCCACGTCTGCCTCGAGCTCCTCCCGCGTCACCAGCTCTGTCAGCGGCAGTTCGACCTGGCTGCGCAGCAGGCGTGGGACGAAGGACTGCAGGTTCACATCTGGCGGCGCAGAATTGAGCAGCACGGCAAGGGACTCACCAAGTCTGGCGGCAAAGCGGCGCATGCATTCCTGGTCGCAGCGGGAGAAGAGATCACCAATGACGACGTTGGCACGAATGTCTCCGCAGCTGCCCTGCAGGAAGAGCCAGTGACTGCCCGGATGCTCTGCTCTCAGCTTGTTCAGCAGCGCCCCGGGATAGTCGCCGCTCAGACGGTTGTCGGCCGTCACGCTGGCATGGCAGGCGAAGTGAATCATTCCGACCGCAAGCTCCCCCGTCTCAGGATCCACGAGCCGCAGCAGGCTGAGGCGGCGATCGATGGGCACGTCATAGTTCGGCGCCATCATCATGCGGCCGTTGCGCAGGCCCCGCCGATAGACCCCGATGTTACTGGTTGTCTCAGCGAAAGAGAGGCGCAGCGGTCGCCTGCCGGTGAGTGCCTCCCGGACCGCCGCTGCCGTCTCATTACAGAGCAGTTCCAGATACTCCGGATCCGGGATACCGATGGAAGGCAGGAAATCCGCTCCGGTAGCCGGCCCCGAATGATTGTGGGTTGCGGAGAAGACGAAACGCCAGGCAGGCAGGCCCGTCTCCGCTTCCAGACGCGCTCTTAGAGGTACAAGAAGGCTCGGATTCCAGCAGATCAGATCCGCCGCGATCAGGACAAGAGGAGGCTCTTCTGCCTCAGGGCCTGAGAGCGCCAGGGCGGTCAGGTGGATGGGCTCGGCGACATCTTCGAAATCCGTGGTACGGGATGCAAAACCCGCCAGGCGCAGCGGACGACGTGGTGTGATTTCGCGCGTGGCTGCTGCCGCATGAACCAGGGTGGCAGTCATGGTGTTGTCCTCCTTCCAAAGCTGACGTCCGGTGATGCAAGTCGGAAGATCATCAATAATCATCATCATACGGAGCAATCCGCCGGCGATCAAGGTCGGCAGCCTGGGTGGAAAAAGAAAGGGGGCGAAGCTTTACGCTTCGCCCCCCGTTTGTCTCATGGCCCGGACCGCAGGTCCGGAGTCAGGATCAAATTAGTTCTTGCCGTTCTCTTCGAGCCACTTGTCGAACTGGGCCTGAGCTTCGGCGAGGACCTTGTCAAGTCCGGCAGCCTCGGCCTCGGAGACCAGCTTCGGCACTTCGACGTCGGGGTCGGAGATACCGCTGCTGAGCGGCTTGTTGTACTTATCCCAGATGGAGACGATAGCGGTCAGCTCAGACTCAACAGGACCCGGGTTGAAGTGGAAACCGAGAGCGCTGGTGGTCTTGGCCTCTTCTTCGTAGGTCTTGAAGATGACTTCCCACATCTTGGGGTCAACATCAACACCCTCAGCTGCTTCGACCGAGGAGAGACCGTAGGACGCCTGCGAGAAGGGCCAGGGCTTGTAGCCGTCAGCCTTGTCGGTGCGCATGACGAGACCGTCTTCGGTGTAGTTGAAGTGGTGGCCTTCGATACCGTAGCGGAGCATGTCACGGAGGTTCTTATCGGTGTTGATCAGCTCGGTGTACTTCAGCGCTTCGTCAACGTACTTGGAGTTCACGCTGAAGGCGGTGTTGTTCATGATGGAGTTGGTGGAGATGTGCGGTCCATCAAAGCGGGAGATGTACTGGCGGAACTTGTCACCGGAGGACCAGATCGCGTCGGCACCGTAGAAACCCTGGCCGCTCTTGACGGCGGAGTACACGGAAACCTGCTCGCGGGTCGGAGCTTCGGGGCTGATGTAGCCAGCCTGGTACCACTTGTGCAGCGTGCGGAAGCGGTTCACGATGTCCTCATGCGCGCGGTAGAAGACGATCTTGTTCGCATCCGGAGTGCCGATCGCGGAGAAGGGCAGACCCAGGACGGGGTTGTAGAGGTAGTCGTAGCAGGAGTCGAGACCGCCAGGAATGTCCATCATGGCGAAGTCGTAGCGGGTGGTCAGCGGGTTGCCGGAATCAATGGCTTCCTTCGCGGCGGCGAGGTAGGTGCCGAGGTCGTCGAAGGTCATTCTGTCGGGAATCTCAATGCCGAGGTCATCGAAGAGATCCGCGTCAAAGCGCCAGAAGATTTCCATACCGTAGTCCTTCAGGATCGGAACACCGTAGAGGACGCCGGCGACTGTGTTACCGGACCAGAGGATCTCCGGAACATAGGCATAGAGGTCGGGGGTGACGGTCTTCACCTTGTCGGTGATGTCAGCGAAGTAGCCCTTCAGCGCCTGCTCGTTGTAGAGGTTCCACCAGGCACAGGAGTAGGCCATATCCCACTCGTCGCCGGAGCTGATGTGCAGGCGGACAGCGTCGCCGCTCATGTAGAGCGTATGAACCTTGACACCGACTTTGGGGACGGTGATCGCGTTCATCGCTTCCTCAACCATGTCATTGTCCGGGGGGATGGTACCGGGGTCGCCGTTGAGCCAGATCAGGGTCGGGACTTCGCCGTCATCGGGCTTGGCCTCGCCTTCCGTCTTCTCAGTCTTGGGGGCTTCCGTCTCTTTGCCGTCATCCGCAGGTTTGTCACCAGCTTTGGTTGTCGGCGCAGCGGTCGTGCCTTTTCCGTCCTGCTTGCAGGCTGCGACGCTCAGCGTCATCAGAACAGCCAGAAGAAGAACAAGAATGCGTTTCATTTTCATTGGACATTCTCTCCTTGTACTTGTTCCCGGATCCAAAGCTGACAGATCCGGTACGTCGAGCCCGGCCAGACGGGCTTGAAGCTTTTGCCGGCATCTTTCGATACCGGCGGTTGATGGCGTACGAAAAAACAGTTTAGCCTTTGACAGCACCGATCGTCAAACCGGAGATGAAGTACTTCTGGAAGAAGGGGTAGGCCATGGCGATCGGCAGGACGATGACCATAACCATCGCCATGCGGGACGATTCAGCCGGCAGGTTCGCCGTACCGCCGGCGGTGCTGAGGTACTGCTGGTTCTTAACCATGAAGTCAAGGTTCTTCTGGATGGAAACAAGCACGTACTGCAGCGGGAAGAGTTTAAAGTGGTCAGAGCTCAGGTAGAGCGAAGCCTGGAACCAGTCATTCCAGAACGCGAAGGTCAGGAAGAGGCCGATGGTGGCGAAAACCGGCTTGGAGATCGGAATGACGATACCAAAGTAGATGCGGTACTGGCTGGCGCCGTCAATCTCCGCCGACTCCAGAATTGCATCAGGGGTACCGGTCTGGAAGAAGGTACGCATGATAACAATGTTGAAGGAGGAGACGCACAGCGGCAGGATCAGTGCCCAGCGGGTGTTCTTCAGCATCAGCAGCTGCGTGTTGATCAGGTAGCTGGCAACCAGACCGCCGCCGAAGAGCATCGGGATGAAGATGAAGAGGGTGAAGAAGCGCCGGAGAACGTATTCCTTACGGGAGAGCGCATAGCCCATTGAGGAGGTCAGGAAGAGACCCAGCACGACACCCACCAGGGTGTTGAAGATGGAGTTGAAGAACGCCATTGAAATGGGTTCACGGTTGGTCCAGAGATAGTTGTAGGCGTCCATTGAGAACTGCGACGGTGTAAAGGAATAACCGTTGATGCGAATGGACTCTTCTGCGCTGACCGAAATGATCGCGGTGAAAATAACCGGTGCAACGCAGACGATCGCGAAGACAATAAAGTAAATGGTAAAAATAGCGTTTGTCAGTGGCTTGATACGGTTGTATCTGGCCAACGAGGTGACATACTCTTTCTGTTCGGCTGCCATGTCGTCGACTCCTTTCTCAGAACAGAGCGCTCTCGTCGTTGATGCGCTTCACCAACGCGTTGGTGGACAGGATCAGGATCATGCCGAAGACAGACTGCA
>JASGUW010000051.1 GCA_030055235.1 Bacillota bacterium | reverse complement strand
GGGGTGGACAAAAATTGCGCTGGTGCCCCGAAAACCGGGCAGGAACGAAAAAATTGTCCAAGGGTGGACAAAAATTGCGCTGGTGCCCCGAAAACCGGGCAGGAACGAAAAAATTGTCCACAGCGATTAGCTTCAACTGGCGGTGCGGCACCGCCGCTTTTTCTTTTTTATTCTTTATCACAAAGCGGCGGCAAACGAATCGACAGGAAGCAGTCGTGCGGGCGGCACTTGCTGTGCTGCTCTGAAATGGGGAACGTGAAAGCCGACTAAGAGAGGCCAAAACTACAGTTTGTGCCCACGGAATCGGACGCAACTCCACGTTTTGTCCGCCTATGGTGATCCCCTCTTCTACTCAAATCTTTTCAACAAGAGAACGCCTCAAATATGCGAATAAAAATGTTACCGTTAGAAAGGATAGCTGTGGTATTCCTGCACCTCTAAGAATCCCTATGTCAAGTTTTGGAGTTGATTCAGTTTTTAGCCCATGCCCTTCACTTCGCTCAAGCCACAAAGCGGTATGAATCGTTGGCGCTGAGCGTATAGCGTTATCTATCCCGTTTTTGATTCAGCTTTTTAAGCTTTCACAGTTTTATGCGGTCACCCTTGCGAAAGGTTGTAATTTTGCACAGATGATGAGCGGTGGTGTGCAATTTTTCAACCTTTCGCAGTTTTTGACCTCTCCTTGTGCATGATTATCCACATTATTGCATAAACTCATCATAAAACGCATAGACGCGAATATTAATGCAGTCGTCCTTGCGAAAGGTTGAAATTTTGCACAGATGGTGAGCAGCGGTGTGCAATTTTCAAACTTTCGCAGTCTTATAGCTCATACATTTCGCGCCGCGCAAGGCACAAATCGGTATGAAACGTTGGCGCTAAAGACTATGCATAACGTCACGTTTGGCCGTTTCCAAACGCTTTGTTGTCTCTGCTGTCATTAACTCGAAGAGCGACTACCGTTTCCTAACGGGTATTTGATTCAGTCTTCATCGCAGATGTGTTTATCCGGGACAAAGCTGTCATTAATGAGTCCATGCTTAAAGAGATCGGCGATCCATACGGAGTCCCTTTGCTCGGTTTTCTGGTCGCGTAACGACTTAACGTACTTGGGATGAACCAGCACGACCTTACAGCTCTGTTCAAGCCTGTTGTAAACGGGAAAAACTGACACAACCCAAAAAGTTGGCACACCGGGCCTCTTTAGAGGTGCTGGAATCCCACAGCTACCCCCTCTGAACGAATCGTCAGACTTCCCCCTGCTCCGGGACAAAGCTGACGATTCTTCTGAGGGATCTTCTGATCTTACATCTTCGCTTAAGTCATTATGACCAGATCGCTACAGTAAAACGCTCCTGTATCCAAGGGCAGGCAAGATTCAAAAAAACCTTACATCCTGGATGCTTCTATTCTCCTATGCCTGACTCAAAACACCCTGCAGGGCGGCCATCGTAATGTAGTTGTACGGCTGATTGAAATGGGGCATGAAGAAGATGTCCAGCAGTGCCAGCCGCTCCAGTGTCACCTGCTCCTGAATGGCGAGAGAGAACATGTGAATCGTTGCCGACATGTCGTACTCGGACAGCAGCTGGGCGCCGATGACGACGTGATCATCCTTACGGTAGACGATTCGGATTTTTACTTCCGGGTTCACCGTCGCCTCGCTCATGAAGGCTGGCTTCTGCAGATCAGTGAAATCGGTAGCCAGGGCTTCGATTCCCGCCTGTGCCGCTGTTTCCACGGTCTGACCGGTACCCACCATTTTCAGACCAAAGAGCGAAAGAGCCGATGAGCCCTGCACACCCAGAGATTTAATGTCGTGGCCGCAGATGTTGAAAGCGGCTACCAGGCCCGAACGAACGGCATTCGTTGCCAGGGCGATATAGCTTGTCTGTCTGATGGAATTATCGTAAACGGTGGCACAGTCGCCGATGGCATAAACGGCCGGGTCACTGGTCTGCTGTCTCAGATTGACTTCATAAGCACCGTTTCTGTACAGCTTCAAATGGCCGCCGCTAAGCTGGCTGTTCGGCCTGAAGCCGATGCAGAACA
The DNA here is from genome assembly GCA_030055235.1 of Bacillota bacterium. GTDB lineage: Bacteria > Bacillota > Clostridia > Saccharofermentanales > Fastidiosipilaceae > JAEZYR01. Next base: position 14,192 of record JASGUW010000051.1, on the reverse strand, counting down.
TCACCAGGTCGGTCTCATACTCACCCTTGTCGGTGATGACCTTCTCCACCCGCGCAGTTCCTTCGAAACGCTCCGCCTTTTCACCCAACCGGATCTTGATGCCCTTTTCCCGCAGGCGCTTCGCCATTATTTCGGAAAAGTCCTTGTCAAAATGCGTGCCCAGAATCCGGTCCAGAGCGTCAATCAGGGTCACTTCCTTGCCCTGCAGCGCATAGGCTTCGGCCAGCTCCGCACCTATATACCCGGCACCAATGACGGTCACCTTTTGGATGGAAGGATCATTCTTTATCTGATCAATCGCTTTTTCGGCGTCCTGATAAATCTTGGCTCTCTGGATATTGGGCAGATTGATGCCCGGGATGGGCGGCCAGATCGGGGAGGAACCGGTGGCCAGCACCAGCTTATCGTAGGAGTCCTGCCCTTCTTCGCCGTTTTTATTCCTGAATGTAATGGTCTTATTCTCATAGTCAACAGAAAGTATTTCTGTCTCCATGTGCACTTTGGCACCCCTGGATTCCAGGGTTTCGCGGTCACAGTAGAACAGACCGTCTCCGCTCGTAATCTGATTGCCGATCCAGATGGCCATGCCGCAGCCCAGGAAGCTGATATTGGAGTTCTTGTCATAGACGACGACTTCGGCCTCAGGGTTCAGTTTCAGGATCTGATTGATACAGGCAGTTCCCGCATGGTTTGCACCAACAACAATAATTTTTTCCGACATATAGCCTCCTTAACAGGACTGATTTTCAATATACTGTATACATTAGATCAATCAATCTCTCAAGCTGCACAAGCTTGAAAATACATTCAATCAGACGATTACGGTCTCGACGGACTCGACACGACCTTCGCTTAGATAAACACGCGGCACACGCTTCCCGATGACGGACATGACCTCATAGGAGATGCTGTCCGACCAGCCGGCGAACTCGTCGACGCTGATGGAAGCAGCGTCAGGAGCGGCGGGCTCGAGTGCCGACGTGCCAAAGAGCAGGGCCTCATCCCCGGGCCGGACCGGCCCCGGCACGTCCGTGACATCAAGCATGCAGGCATCCATGCAGATGGTGCCGACAACCGGCACGCGAACCCCGCCGACGATGGCCTGGGCACGACCGGTCAGGCGGCGCGTAAATCCATCGGCATAACCGATCGGGATGGTGGCGATGCGCGAAGGCCGCCGGGTCACGAAACGGCGCCCGTAAGAGATCGCCGAACCGGCCGCGACCTCCTTCACATGGATGATGTCCGAGTGCAGTGACATGGCCGGCCGGAAGAGCGACTGAAACTGGCCGCAGCAGTCGGGCATCTGCCCGTAAAGCACCAAGCCGGGCCGCACCATATCCAGGTGCATCTCCGGGAAGCGCAGCAGGGCGGCCGAGTTGCAGCAGTGCTTGATCGGGACATAGATGCCGGCCCGCTCGAGCTCCTGACAGATGGCCAGGAAACGGCCGAACTGGGCACGGACATAGTCCAGGTCTTCCTCGTCAGCGGTGGCGAAATGCGTATAGACGCCCTCCACCCGAACGTGGGAGAGGGCGGCGATCTCAGCCACGGTACGGACGGTGTCAAAGCCCGCCACGTAGCCCACACGTCCCATGCCGGTGTCGACCTTGACGTGGACGGTCGCGATGACGCCTAGCCGCCGGGCAGCCGCGTCGATCGCCGCGACCAGCTCGGGACTGTAGATCGTCTGGGTGATGCCGTGGCGGACAATCTCCTCGGCACGCGCCGGATCGGTATAGCTCAGCACCAGAATCGGGATGTGAATGCCCAGGCGGCGCAGCTGGATAGCCTCGTCGAGCATGGACACGGCCAGGCGGTCGGCGCCGGCCTCCTGCATGCATCCGACCACCTCCCGGACGCCGTGGCCGTAGGCGTCGGCCTTGACCACGCACATCAGCTGGGTGCTGCGCCAGAGCAGGCGGCGGATGGCGCGGATGTTGTGCCGGATCGCGTCAAGATCGACCTCCACCCAGGAACGGTTAATCGGGTAGCCCGGGAGATCGGGCTTGAGCCGTGCACTCATGGCGCTTCCATCTCCTCCCTCAGAGCAGCCGTCGCCTGGAAGGAGTGCCGCAGTCCCGTGAGCCAGTCCTCGGCGACCAGATCACGCTCGCCGCAGGCAGGCAGCATACGGTCGGCGGCATCGCCGTGCAGCCAGACCGCCAGTTCCACGGCATCTGTCAGCGGCAGATCATTTACGCAAAGCGCGAGCATGAGACCGCCAAGCAGGTCGCCGGAGCCGCCGCGGGCCAGGCCGGCATTCCCGCTGCTGTTGATGCGCAGGGGGACGGCCGGGTCGGGATGGGCAATGACGGTGCCGGCGCCCTTCAGGACGACGATGGACCCGGTCGCCAGGGCCAGGCGGCGGGCGGCGGCCAGGCGGCTTTCGCCGGGGGCGAAGGGCTGGAGGCGGGCGAATTCGCCGGGATGCGGGGTCAGGACGGCCGGCTCCTGGCCGCGCCTGGTGCGGGCGCCAAGGGCGGCGAAGGCGGTCTCAAGATCGCCGTCCTGGGCCAGGGCGTTCAGGGCGTCGGCGTCAAGAATCAGGCGGCGGGCATGACGAAGGGCCGTCATGACCAGGGGCAGGCGCGGCAGTCCGGGAGCGGGGCCGGCGTCAAGGCCGGGGCCGACCAGGACGGCGTCAGCGGCGGCGGCCAGGGCGGCGAAGGCGTCGAGCGGGGCGGTATCGGGCCAGGGACGGATGAGGGTTTCCGGCCTGGCCTGCAAAATGAGCCGGGCAAGCTCCGGCGTGGTCATGGCGGTGACGAGCCCCGCCCCGCCGGCATGGGCGGCCCGGACGGCGAGCAGGGCGGCTCCGGGATAGGCCCAGCTGCCGGCCGCCAGCAGGGCATGGCCGCGGCGGCCCTTATGCGCATCGGCAGCCATGGGTGCAAGCAGACGGGCAGCATGCGGGGCATCCAGGAGCACCGCAGTCCAGGGGTCGTTCAGGGCTTCGATCCGGGTCCGCAGCCAGGCGTCGGGCACACCCAGGCGACAGGTCACGATGCGGCCGGCCTGGGCGCGGCCGGGCCAGGTCCAGTTGCCGGTCGAGGCAAAGAGAAAGGACGCCGTCACCGTCGCCCGCACCGCCGCCTCCGGAGAGGCCAGGCGGCCGTCATCGGCGGCGACGCCGGAGGGCAGGTCACAGGCCAGGACGGGCAGTTCCGGGTGGCGGGCCAGCGTCCGGCAATAGGCAGCGAAGGCCGGAGCCACCGGGCGGTCGGGATCGAAGCCGGCACCGTAGACGGCATCGACGAGAACGAGGCGGTCGGCGGCACCAGCGGCTTGGACCGCGGTGATGCTGTCTGCGAGCTTCGCAAGAGAAAAGATTGGGATGTCAAGTTGTTGTGTCGACCTGAACATGACCGCAGCATCCCCGCTTGTCCGCTCTCCTTCCGGATCAAGAGAATAGACTTCCACCCGCTGCACCAGGCCGGTCAGATGGCGGGCCAGGGCCAGGCCGTCACCGCCGTTGCCGCCCGTTCCGCAGGCAATGAAGACGAGGGCGCGCCGGGCGGGAATGCCGCGCTCGGCGAAGAGCTCCTCCAGAACCCGCCGCAGTTCGGCGGCGGCGCGGTCCATCAGCAGCAGGGTTGGGATGCCGAGCTCCCCGGCGATGGCCCGGTCCAGGGCCTTCGTGCCGCGGGCGCCGATTGTCAGCGTGGGGCTAAAGGACATAGGTCCTGAGGGCAGCGGCAACTCCGTCCTCGTCATTGGAGGCGGTGACCAGGTCGGCGGCGGCCAGGACCTCCGGGACGGCATTCGCCATCGCCACACTGAAGCCGGCAAACTCGAGCATATCGAGGTCGTTGTCGAAGTCGCCGAAGGCCATCACCTGATCGGGCTCAAGGCCAAGGTAGCGGGTGAGGGCGGCGAGGGCCCGGCCCTTTGAGATGCCGGCCGGCAGGACCTCATAAAGCTCGGGGCCAGAAGCGACGAAGAGCAGCCTGGGATCGGCGGCGACATGGGCCTCCAGGGCGGCCAGGCTGGCAGGGCTCGGCTGATAGACCAGCAGCTTGGACACGGCGAGTTCTCCGGCACGTGCGCGGGCGGCTGCAGCGTCCAGGCCGGGGGCGAGGCGCTCGAGCTTCATCAGCGGCAGACCCGCGGCGGCGGCGTCACGGTTGTACTGTTCAAAATTTCGCATGCGTAAACTATTGGAGGTGAACAGATTGTGCTCCGGCGCCAGAATGGAGAGGTCGAGTTCATGCTGCCAGGCAAAGTCGATCATCCCGGCCAGGGCCTCAGGGTCCAAGCGGATGTCGAGGGCTGTCTCCCCTGTATCCGGATGGATGACGATCGCTCCGTTCGAGGTGATCAGGGGGACGTCGATTTCAAGGGCACGGGAGAAGACCTGCAGCATGGTGTAGATGCGGCCGGATGCGATGGTGAGGTGAATGTCCCGGGCGCTAAGTTCATGAGCGACGGCGAGGGTGGCCGGACTCAGGTTCTTCTCACTGGTCAGCAGCGTGCCGTCAAGATCACAGGCCACCAGGCGGATGCGGCGGCCACGGGCTTTGAGCTCTGACATCGCCCTAAGCACGCAGCAGGCGCTCGGCGGCGGCGGCGAGCTCTTCATAGGGGCGGATGCCGACAAGTTTTCCGCTGATATGACTGCCGCGCAGCAGCAGCAGTGTCGGGATGGTCGTGATGCGGAAACGGTCGGCGAGCTCCTCCGCGGCATCAACATCGACGGCTCCGACCAGCAGGCGCCCGGCGTAGTCGTCTGCCAGGCGCTCGACAAGCGGGTGCAGCCGGGCGCAGGGACCGCACCAGTCGGCGGTGAACTCCAGGCACACCGGTGTCGTGGCCCGGCCAACCAGTTCGTCAAAGTTTTCGTTCGTGATCTCTGTCATCCTGATCCTCCCAACGCTGCTGGCGACTTATCTTTCAGGATTATAGATACGAAGGGGCACCCGGCTCAGTAACGTCCGGCACGAACAGACCGCTCCCATCAGGGGGAAAGCCTGCCCGCAGCGGCGCTCGTCTCTGTGATCCGGGTCAGATCGTAGGGCGTCTCCTGATAGACATAGTAGTTGAGCCAGTTTGCGAAGAGCAGATTGGCGGCCGAGCGCCAGCGCACGATCGGGGGCTTGGTGGGGTCGTCATCGGGATAGTAGTTGATCGGCAGCTGGATATCGATGCCCTTCGCGACATCGCGCTCGTATTCCTGGCGCAGCGTCATCGGGTCGTATTCCAGGTGGCCGGTGACGAAGATGCGGCGGCCGCTGCGGTCGCGCGCCGCCATGACGCCCGAGTCGGGCGAGGTCGACAGCAGTTCCAGGTCGGGGCAGGCGCGGATGTCTTCTTCGCGCACTTCGGTGTAGCGGGAATGGGGGACATAGAAGCGGTCGTCAAAGCCGCGGAAGAGGCGGATCGGGTGGGTGAAGGAGAGCGTGTGTTCGTAGACTCCGAAGACCTTGCGGTCGAGCTTATACTTCGGGATGCCGAAGTGGTGGTAGAGGCCGGCCTGCGCCCCCCAGCATATATAGAGCGTCGACCAGACATGGGTTTCGCTCCAGTCCATGATGCGGCAGAGCTCATCCCAGTAGGCAACCTCCTCATACTCCATCAGCTCAACCGGGGCGCCGGTGATGATCATGCCGTCGAAGCGCTCGTTCTGAATTTCGCTGAAGGTGTTGTAGAAACGGGCCAGATGGGCGCGTGAAGTATGGCGCGGCGTATAGGATTCGGTATAGAGGAGGTAGGGCTCGACCTGCAGCGGGGTGTTGCTGAGCAGGCGAAAGAGCTGGGTCTCCGTCGTGATCTTCGTCGGCATGAGGTTGACGATGAGGATGCGCAGGGCGCGGATGTCCTGCGTCCTGGCCCGATACTGATTCATGAAGAAGATGCCCTCACGCTCGAGCGTTTGGGCAGCGGGAATTTCGTTGGGTATCGTGATGGGCATCTGCTGTCACCTGCGTACTGTTTTGAGTCCTGAACCGTTACATGTGCGGCGATTATAGCATCCGCTCTCTTCTCTCCAGGGCTCCGGAAACGTCAACTGATGAATTCGTTCAGAATCGAGTGTTCGGGGACGTTCGCGGGTGAGATGGAGGGGACTTCCATCGTCGCAGCCAGGATGCGGCGCGCTTCGCGCAGAGCCGTCGGGAGATCGGCGTAGTAGATGCCTTCCTTCACATAGGTGGAAGGTGGCAGTTCACCGCGGGTATGCGCCTCCAGGTCGGAGCGGATGGCTTCGCCGGCCAGTTTGGGGATGATGAGGAATTCATAGGCCAGAGCGGTATTGATGAAGTAATCCGCCGCTTCCAGATAGGAGGGAAAGATGGCGGCTTCGGTCTGGTCCATCATGGGCCAGTAGTCCAGCGTCGCCACGGCATGGGTGCCGCGGTGGCGGACGTCGCGGGAGATGCGCCGCATGATGCGGATGTCGCGGGCATCAAGGAGGCTGCGATCTGAGCCGAGCGTCGCCCAGGGCGTCAGCATGACGCGCACGAAGGCGGCGGGGTCGAGCCTGGCGGAGACGGCCGGGCTCAGGCCGTGCAGGCCTTCGACCAGGAGGACGCCGTTTGGCGGGATGCGGGTGCGGTTTCCCTCCGGCCATGAGCGCGAGCGGGTACGGAAATCAAAGCGCGGGACGATGACTTCGCCGCCGCCGAGCAGGGTCTCCAGCTGGGTGACCATCAGGGGGACATCGAGGGCCTCAATGCTCTCAAAGTCCGGGCGGCCGTTAATGTAATTCGGTGTCGCCTGATCATTGTAGTAGTTGTCGAGTGAAACGGTGACGGAAGGGCGCCCATAGAGCGCCAGAGCGGAAGCGATGCGATGGGTGAAGGTGGTCTTCCCCGAAGAGGAAGGGCCCGAAATAAAGATCGCCCTTATCTCCGGATCCCAGGCAACGCGATTCGCTACATTCTGAAGCTGTTCCAGCAACTTCGTTTCGCAGCTGCGGATAAAACCGGGCAGGCTGCGGGAACCCAGCTGATTTTCCAGCTGATTGGTCGTGTAGTAGATTTTTTCGCCCGCTACGGCCATTTGCGTTCTCCTCCTCTGCCCAAAGCTATTGAGTGAGTATATCAAAACCGGGCCGGAAGCTGGGAGTGGGCTCTGTGCTGCGCAGGGCAGCGGCGGGACATTGGCGGGGGCATCGTACCGCAAAGTCACCGGGAACAGCTCTACAGTGCGAGGGGCATGTCAGGGATATGGGGCAATGGAGAAAGCGCAAGGGGGATGCCCGGAGGACTTGGCAGACAGGGCCGCACACGCCGCTGTACGGCGCACAGGGTCAAAACAGCGTGATATCCAAAAAACGATTTGGATTTCAGGCTACTTTGACCACGAAAGCCCTGTTTCTGGTCAAAACAGCGTGTAATCCAAAAAATGATTTGGATAGCAGGCTACTTTGACCACATAAGGCCTGTTTCTGGTCAAAATAGCGTGGAATCCAAAAAACCATTTGGATATCAGGCTACTTTGACCACGGAAAGCCTGATTCTGGTCAAAATAGCGTGGAATCCAAAAAACCATTTGGATACGAGGCTACTTTGACCACGAAGGGCCGCGCGCGCCGTCCAGCCACCCGCCGCCCAGCCGCCCAGCCGCCCAGTCGCCCAGCCGCGCCGCCGCTCAGCCCAGCCCGACGTGGATGCCGAGCGCGAGCAGGGCGGGCACGGCGGCCACGATGCCGAAGCCGCGGTGGCGGCCGCGGCGGAACTGGCGCGTGCCCTCGCTCGCGGCCAGGCAGGCGAACACCAGCAGGGCCAGGCCGCGCAGGGCCCAGTCGAGCTCCGGCAGCAGCAGCACGACCAGCGCCGCCGTGCTGATCGCGAAGGCGAGCCAGCCGGCCTGGTCGGTACGCATGCGCAGGTCGTCGAGCAGCGGCAGGTCGGGGTCCAGGGCGACGACATCGTAGACGGCGCCGGAGGACTCGGCGATCAGCTCGGCCAGGCGCGCCCGGGCGGCCTCCTCGTCGCGCAGCGGGCGCAGCGCGGCAGGGCCCTGACGCTGACCGCCGCCGCCGTCACCGTACCACCAGCTGCGGTTGCCCTCGTGGCGCAGGACATAGTAGCGCAGCGGCACGGACACGGGACTGGCGGCGAGCTGGCTGTAGCTCTCCATCTGGCCAAGAAAGGCCTGCCATTCCTGGCTCGATGCGAAGCACCTGGTCCAGACGGCCGTGTAGCGCGGCGCGGGATCATTCATGGCGTGCAGACCCAGATTGCGCAGTTCCAGGGCAACCGGCTGGACAAGCACGATGCGCACAAGCCGGCGCTCCTCGTCGGCCTCGAGCTGGCGGATCGCCGAGCGCGGCAGTTCGACGTAGTCGACCTGACCGTCGGGCAGCGTGACCCGGCCCGTCATCCAGACCGGATCGAAGGCCACCTGCAGGCGCTGCGGCACCAGCTGGCCGCGCGCGTCGCCGTAGAGAATCTGGTAGTCGCGGCGCTCGAGCGGCTGTCGGGCGCGGTAGCCGGACAGGGCGCGGACCAGGCGGCGGGTTTCGCGGCGGTCTTCGCGGCGGGCGACGCGCTCGACACGGACGGCGGCACTGAGCGCCAGCAGGCCCATCAGCATGGCCAGCAGCCAGAGCAGGCTGACCGCCAGGCGGCCGCGCTCCAGCAGCCAGCCGAAGCCCAGGCCGGCCACCAGCAGGGACGCGACGACGCCCGACGGCGCTCGTGCCCAGGTCCAGGTCAGCACCAGGCAGGCCAGCACGACCAGAGCCCAGAGCAGAAAGTAGAGCTGGACGGCCAGGATCTGCCGCGCCGACGCGCCGGCCACCAGCGGCGGCTGCAGCAGCTGCGACACCAGGACCAGCAGCAGCAGAACCCCAAGCCAGGCACCGGTCAGCACGAAGAAGCGCCGCAGCGCCTGACGCAGGCCGCGATCGCCGCCGCCAAGACTGTAGACGGGCCGGATTTTGCCTGCCTTATGCCTCATGCATCCGCCCCCGTGCTGTCCGATCCCCCGTCCAGCCGCCGCCTCTCCTCCGCCGAGCCCAGATCACAGCCGCCGGCGCTAAGGCGTGTCGGCGCCAGGGCCAGCAGCAGCTGCGAGGGCAGATAGAAAAACCACATCAGCACACTGGCCATGCGCCAGAGAAGATGGGTTTCGGGCAGCACGTTGTAAAACAGCACATGGATGTCGCAGGCCAGAAAGAGCAGCATGCCGGCGCGCCAGGTATAGCGCTCGCCGCAGCCGGCGATATGGCGTGAGCCGGTCCGGGGCACATCGCCGCTCGTGCGCCAGCTGTAAAGGACAGCCGTCAGCAAAAGCACGGCATAGGCGCCGGCCAGTGCGTTGCGGACGGCCAGCTGGGAGTGCAGCGGCGGCTCGGCGGCGCTGCTGCCGGAACGAAACCAGTTCGCCAGTTCCGGGATCAGCGCTCCCTCGTACATCCCGTGCGCCGCAGTGTTCCCGGCGGGAGCGAACTCCAGCAGCACGAACATGGTGCCGAGCGCAAAAAGGATCGGCGCCACTGCCCGGCGGCGGCCGCCAAAGAGCACCACGCGCGTGATCTGGGCGCAGCAGAACACCAGGATGCCAAGAATAGGACGATCCACGAGCATGATATAGGCATCGGCGACGAGCGTGAAGGCGAAGGCCGCCTGATTCAGTGACGCGCGCCGCAGCTGGCCGACCGCCGGCCGCGCCACGAAGCTGATCGCCATCACCGGCAGCAGCGAAAGATACTTGAGCCAGGTGGAGAGTGCCGCCAGGCTGCGTGTCCGGCGGTAGAGTTCAGCGGCGAACTCCGGGGACAGGCCACGCTCGATCGGGTTGTCCAGGTCGAGCAGATAGATGTCTGTCAGAACATAAATAAGATATAAGAATAATGCGAAGCCCACCAGCAGACCGACGGCCCTGCAGCGGCCGGGGGCCGCCTGCCGCAGCACGGTAATGCGCCGGCGGAGCGCACGTGCGCAATGCGCGGGTGACATGAGTGGCTGCATCGTCAGCTTTCTGGCCGATCTTTGTCGTCCGGCCGCCGCTCAGAACGCGGATAGATCGCGCGGAAACTGCGATTGATGTGCTCCACGCTGAGGCGGCGGTGGCGCCTGCCGGCAGAGCCCAGGCGACCGGCGGTCGGGCGCGAGGGGCGTCTGGCCGGCACCAGGCGGCGCGACTGGCGCAGGCGCCGCAGCCGGGGCGGGCGCTCGCCCCTGCCCCGCTCACCCCCGCCGTGATCGAGCAGCTGTTCAAGCGAAGCCGACATGCTGAGCGGTCTTGAGAGCGCCAGCAGGCGCGCGTCGAGCTTCGCACCCTCAAGCTTACGTATCAGTGTCCGACCGGGTTCTTTGACATCCAGCAGCTGCTGGTAGATGGAAGCCACGTCGGCCGCGTAACGTTCTACGCTGTAGCGTTCGGCCTTTTCCAGCGCGGCCTGGGAATAGGCCGCCCAGTCCGCCTGATCAAGTGTCTCAAGCTGGCGGCAGCGGTCGACAAAGTCCGGGATTTCATCCCACTGCCAGCCGTTGACGCCGGTGTCGACCACGCCCTCCAGAACGGCGTCGCTGCGCGCGAGCACCGGCAGGCCGCTCGCCAGCGCCTCTATATAGGTCAGGCCCTGGGTCTCACTGCGTGATGCCGAGACGAAGACGTCGCCGACGCGGTACCAGCGGCCGATCTCGTCCCAGGGTTTGGCGCCCACGAACTGCACGCGCTTCTCCAGCCCCAGCGTCCGGCTGAGTTCCTGTATCTCCTGGGCATCCGGACCCGAACCGACCACCAGCAGGTAAAGGCGCGGGCAGACGGCCACAGCCTGTTTGAAGGCCTCCAGCAGAACATCCAGACCCTTTTCGCGCGAGACACGGCCGACAGAAACCGCCAGCAGATCGTCGGGACCATAGCCGAGCTCGGCCCGCATCTTCTCCCGCAGTTCCTTATCCCCCGCCGCCGGCAGGAAACGGTCCAGCCGCAGGCCCGTGGGAATCACGGCAATGGGGCGGTAGACGCCGTAGCTGCGCAGCAGCCGCCGCACTTTGGCCGTCGGCACAATCACCCGGTCGGCGATATTGCAGACAGAGGTCGAAAACTGGCGTGCCAGCCGCCGCGCCAGCCCGCCGAAGGCCTGAATCGGAATGACGAAATGGGTGTATTCCTCATAGATTGTGTGATAGGTGTGCACCAGCGGTACGTTCAGCAGGCGCGCGACAGTACGGCCGAAGATGCCGAGCGAAAACTCCGTATGTGTATGAACCAGGTCCAGATCGAGCTGGGTAAAAAAGTGCACCATGCGCGGTGAGTACCAGACCCCCAGGCGGCGCTCGCTCATGACGGGAATGGAACGCATGCGAAAGACGCCCTGACGCACCTCGGCATGGCGGTCGGCGAGCGGGTCCGTCGTGGTAAAGACGTAGACACGGTGCCCGTCGGCCTCCAGCTGCTGCTTCAGCACATGGACGCTTGTGGCCACACCGTTGATCTGCGGATAATAGCTGTCGGTAAATAAACCGATTTTCATAAGGTCTCTCTATTCCGACCCGTCGCGGCGGATCCTTGTCTGCCGCTATTGTATCGTATCAGCGCATTTCCCCCGCTGATGGATATAATGGTTCGGATGAATATGCTGCGGCGAAGGTCGAATGGCTTTAGCCGCCTGTAAGGTCTTACAGCAGAAAAGGAGAACAATCATGGCTAAGCCCATCGTACTGGTGGTGATGGATGGCATCGGGATCGCGCCGGAGGGACCCGGCAATGCAGTCCGCCTGGCGTACACGCCCACGCTCGACCGGCTCTTCGCGAGCTGCCCCTGGACCGCGATCCAGGCCCACGGCGAGGCTGTCGGCCTGCCCTCTGACGACGACATGGGCAACAGTGAGGTCGGCCACAACGCCCTCGGCTCCGGGCAGATCTACGCCCAGGGTGCCAAGCTCGTCAATCAGTCCATCGAGAGCGGGGCCATCTGGGAATCGGAAGTCTGGCGGGAGCTGGTCGCGCGTATTCATGCGAAAGACGGCGCCCTCCACCTGATCGGCCTGTTGTCCGACGGCAATGTGCATTCCCACATGGACCAGCTGAAGGCCCTGATCTCCCGTGCCCGTGATGAAGGCATCAGCCGCGTGCGCGTGCACGCCCTGCTCGACGGCCGCGACGTGCCTGCCACCAGCGCCCTTGTCTATATCGACGATCTGGAGGACTTCATGGGCGGTCTCCAGAAGCCCGGTTTTGACGCCCGCTTCGCCTCCGGCGGCGGCCGCATGCGGATCACCATGGACCGCTATCAGGCGGACTGGGGCATGGTCGAGCGCGGCTGGCAGACCCATGTGCTGGGCGAAGGCCGCTTTTTCGACAGCGCACGGGAAGCTGTCACCGAGCTTCGCAAAGAAAATCCCGGAGTCATCGATCAGGATCTGCCGCCCTTTGTCATCGCCGATGAAGCAGGCCCCGTCGGCACCATTGAAGACGGTGACGGCGTCATCTTCTTCAACTTCCGTGGCGACCGCGCCATCGAGATTTCGCAGGCCTTTGAGGGGGGCGAGGACTTCGACCGCTTTGACCGCGTCCGTGTTCCCGATGTCTACTACGCCGGCATGCTGCAGTATGACGGCGACCTCCAGATCCCGAGCAACTATCTGGTCGCCCCGCCCGCCATCCAGAACACCCTGACCGAGTTCCTGAATGCCCGCGGCGTCTACGAATTCGCCTGCTCTGAGACGCAGAAGTACGGCCACGTCACCTATTTCTGGAACGGCAACCGCAGCGGCCGCGAAAACGAGGAGCTCGAAACCTATCTTGAGATCCCGTCGGACAAGGTCAGCTTCGACGAGCGCCCCTGGATGAAGGCGGCCGAGATTGCCGACGCCGTCATCGACGCCATCACCAAGAAGCGCTACGGCTTCATCCGCTGCAACTTCGCCAACGGCGACATGGTCGGCCACACCGGTGTGCTGCGCTCAGTGCGCATCGCTGTCGAGGCCGTTGACCTCGCCCTCTCCCGCATCCTGGAAGCAGCGGCCGCCAACGACTGCCTGGTCATCGTCACCGCCGACCACGGCAACGCCGACGACATGCTCCAGAAGGTCAAGGGTTCCGCCGAGCTGCAGCCGCGGACGGCTCATTCGCTGAACCCGGTGCCGTTCATCATCGTGGATCCGGACAAGACATATGAGCTCCGCGAAGGCAGCTTCGGCCTGGCCAACGTCGCGGCAACCGTCGTCACACTGATGGGCTACGAGCCCCCGGCCGGCTGGGAGCCCTCGATGCTCAAGGCTTAAGATGTAACGCGTTTGGCAACGAGGCGTAAGGCGCAAGCTGGCATCATTCGATTGACACAGTCAATTTCAGCACTTTGGGGGTCTGCAGAAAGCAGGCCCCTTTTGTGTGCGCGGTAGTAAGCATATGCATCGCCTTTGCATGTGCATGTGCATGCAAGAGTTTTGTTCAGTGGAGCTGCTTCAGATATCCCTTGTCCCTCCACATAAGCGCGTTCTTTCTGCTGCGACGCGTGTCACGTCAGTGATTCAGAACATGATCCCCATTAGATCCCCTCTGAACGGAAAGGAGCACCCGAACTGATCAGGGTTCTCTGCGGTCATAACTCCATACCCTCAGGCAGCTTGAGGAGCACAACATGGTTCAAATTCGTAAAAAGCGGACGAAGCCTCTCCTTTTTCTATGACTTTCTGAAAACTTCAGCCAACAAGCCTCACGTGCTGGTTGTAGAAAGCCCTGGATAGGCGAAAACTGAGGCTTTATCCCGTGAATCCAGCCATGACTGGAGAAAAACCCAACAAGTCAGAGATACTGGAGGTTCTTAGCGGCCTCTCTGTACGCGGTTCATAATCGGACAGGTGAAATCTATGCCATGATTATTGATGCAGTTCCGAAACCTTATCTAATAAGTGTTCAAAGCACCTCGCGTGTTGAGGCGTCCTTATTCTCAGCACATCCAGCCGTGCAGTTGATTTTCGAAGTTCCTGTCCTGGCCTCGGGGCAATATCGAAGAATTTGTTCAAGGGGTGGACAAAAATTGCGCTGGTGCCCCAAAACCGGGCACAAACCCCGATTTCTGGCCACGGCTGGCCAAAAAAGGCCGTTTGTGCCCCGAAATCGGGGCAGGAACGAAAAAATTGTCCAAGGGTGGACAAAAATTGCGCTGGTGCCCCAAAATCGGGCACAAACCCCGATTTCTGGCCACGGCTGGCCAAAAAAGGCCGTTTGTGCCCCAAAATCGGGGCAGGAACGAAAAAATTGTCCAAGGGTGGACAAAAATTGCGCTGGTGCCC
>JASGUW010000050.1 GCA_030055235.1 Bacillota bacterium | reverse complement strand
CTACTCAAACTGGAAGACATGGCTGACCCGCCTGATTCTGCGATAAAGAGGTGTTATTTGCGCTTGACGGATGCCCGTTGGGGTGCTATTATCTCTATTGCACCCGGTCTGTTGGCTCAGTTGGTAGTACCTACCGGTACAAACTATCGAAGCCAAAATGAACAAGTAAGGTCGCATGGCTCAGTTGGTAGAGCACATCGTTCACATCGATGGGGTCACAGGTTCGAGTCCTGTTGCGACCACCAAACGTCGAAAGTCCTTGTAAATCAAGGACTTTCTTCTTTTCTCTCCCCCCGTCAAACAGTGGCGGGGGTATTCATTTTTGAAACTTTTTTTGTCGGTGTGAACGACGAGGGTGTTCAACCGATATACCTTATTAGGTGTGAACGGCTTGCCGGTTAGATGTGAACGGTTTGCCCGCCTTAGGTGTTGACGGCTTGCTGGCGTAGGTGTGAACAGATTGCCAGAAACTCACGTTTTCTCCAGATAAAAGTCAAAAAAATCCGGCGAGATTGCCCGCCGGAGTGTAGAATTTCTCTTTTACTGTTGTGCCCCTTCAAACTGGGCTTTTGAGATTTTGAACTTGATGTGCACCTTGTAACCGTCACCCAGATCAACTCGCTCAATCAGCCTGGCCATGATCATATGCTTTGTTTCTGTGTTGGCCTTGTCGAAGCATTCGGCCCAGGAAAGCAGCTCATCGATCTGGGCTTTTGTTTCCTTCGCATTCTGCGCCTCTGCTTCCAGCCTGGCTTTTGCCGCTGTAAGCGCTTGTTCTGCAGCGTCCATCCGTGCCCGATGTTTTACCAGCATGGTATTGACAATGGAAAGATCCAGCTGGCTCTCGCCGGTGAGGGCCTTGACGGCTTCCTCCTCAAGTGCCGTCACTTGCCTTTGTGCGTTTTCCAGATCTTTTTCAGCCTGCTGCATAGCAATCTGGTATGCTTCCACATTCCGTGCCGAAGCAATCTCCATTAGTTCTTCCCTTGGCCGATCTCCAAGCTGGACAAGAAATCTGCGCACCTCTGCTTCCACCGCCGGATCGATCAGCTTCATATCATATGAGGTCTGTCCGGCACAGGTGAATTTGGAAGAAATCTTGCGGTAACAGCGGTACATGTCCCGCTCGTAAACCCTAATCGTTCCATCTGCCAGTTTTCTTTTCGTTTCATTATGCGCGAAGGTCATCCTGCTTCCGCAATCTGCACAATAAAGGATTCCTGTCAGCAGGCATCGACTGGTTGTCCGAATCGGCACCGGCGTTTCCCTGCCGAAGTTTTTTGTGGAACGCCCCTTCACAGTTTGCTGGCAGCGCTCAAAGAGTGCTTCATCAATGATTTTCAGGTGATCGAAGGGCTCGGATTGGACACCCTGCATATGGTAGATTCCGATGTACATGGGATTGTCGATCAAAGCTCGGACAGAGGTGCCTCTCCAGAGGCTCGTTCCGCGTTTTGTTTTGATGCCACGAGCATTCAGGTATTGAGCGACGCGGTTTGTTCCGTATCCCTCGTCAACCAGCAGGTGAAAGATCTGGCGGACGATAGCCGCTTCTTCCTCATCGATGACAAGGTCTCTGACAGGTTTGTTCTTCTTGTTCAGGCGTCCCTGGTCTTCCAGCTTGTAACCGTATGGAATATGGCCACCCCGGTAAAGCCCTTCCTGAACCATCTGCGTATGCTTGGTTTTCACACGGATGGATGTTTTCTCGCTTTCCCCGGAAGCCTGCCAGAAGCGGATGTAGTTCAGTAGTTTATCGACGTGGGTATCAAACCGCTGTTCGCCCTCTCTGGTACTCCAGACCTCAATGCCCTGCTGTGCAAACCACTGAACCACGAAAGGCGTTTCATCTTCACGCCTTCCCAGACGGTCGAACATAAAAACCAGCAGGACATCAAACTGATGAGTTACAGCCCGTTTCTTGATTTCTACGATGGCATCGCGGGCGTTTGTGCTAACCTTGTAGCCCGAAACACCCTTTTCGGAAATCTCATCGACGATCTCCCAATCTGGATGGGTTGCCGCATATTCATGACATGCCAGCCTCTGCATGGGAATGTCATCGTGATCCACCTGCCCCAGTGTAGAGACTCGATAAAGACATATGACTCGTTTCAACAGTGATTACCTCCCCTGAATGTGCATGAGTGTTTGCATGACGTCAGCGACTGCAACAGCGCTTGGCTTCTCGTTGTAGGAAACTGTAATCTCCAAGGAGATCTTCGGCACTTCCTTTTTCTTTCGAGGCTTGCAGCGTTGCTTGCGCGGCATAGGTATCACATCGCTGGCAAGATTGTTCCTCCGGCAAAAAGACTTGATGGTGTTCAGAGGCATCTTCATATGCTTTGCGATGGCACCGTAACCCATGCCCTTTCTACGCAACTCCTCAATTCTCTGTCTCTGCACCGGGCTCATCATCGTCACTCACCACCTTGCTGTAATCGGCAGTTCTCAGCATGTGTATCACATCGGCGACTGCCGTTTCGTCTGGATCATCGGCGAAGGAAACCGTTATTTCACAGGTTGGCCTTGGCGGCAAAACCTTAGTGTTTTCAAGGCTTTCCGGCTGATCCGTAGCAGTACTATTACCTCTGTTTTCGACATCTATCAAGTCATTTTCCCGAGTATTTCTGGGCTTCTTTTGATGTTGTGTGTCACGCCGGTCACCGGTCAGCCCGTTCCTGCGGCAGTAGGTTTTGATGGTTCCAACAGGCAGATCAAGCTGCTTTGCGACCTCCGTATATCCAGCACCAAGGCCGCGCATTTTCGCGATCATTTTTTTCTGAGCTTCTGTCATCATTCTGCCCACCTCCCATCCGGTTGCCATGGGAGGTGCCAAAACAAGACGTTTTCCAAAAACAAAATAGTGGGCTCTGCCCGAAGACAAAGCCCAGTATGCATTATTCACTTGTGATTTCGCTGAACTCCCCGGAAACCCATCCGACCTGGCTCCCGATCTTCACGGCCTGCCAGCCGTTGAAGGCGCTGGCTACGTACTCCAGCGTTGTGCCCGGCGCGACGGCAGTGATGCGGCTGTAGCTGGTGCCGTTTCCCGTCCGGATATTGACTTTCCCGCCAGTGGACTTGATCAGCACCCGGATGGTGGTCTGTCCGGCAACAGGCTGTTCCTGCTCCGGTTCAGGCTGTGTTTCCGTCATTGCCTGGTGCCCGGCATCGTCCTCTGCCACAGCCGCCATCAAGGCGGCATGGGACTGATCGCCGTACTTGCCATCCTGTTTGATCCCGGCCTTCTTTTGGAATGCCTTCACGGCGGCTTCCGTCTTGCTGCCGAATTGGCCGTCCACCTCAAGGGCAGCACCCAGCTGGTTCAGCAGTTCCTGCAGGGCCTTGACGTCCGCGCCGGAAGAGCCGTTCTTCAGCAGTCGGCTTCCCAGAGTGTACACGGTGACCGCGTCCACGGCGATCTGTGCGCCGCTCGTGTCGCCGTAGTCAATAAACGGCAGCTTGTACCAGTGTGTCCAGGGCCGCTTCTTCACCTGCGTTTTCACGCAGCCCCAGCTGAAGCCCTGCCACTCCACGGCATAGCCGTTTCCGATGTAGTACCCGGCGTGACCGTCCTTGTACAGCGCCAGACCAGGGATCTCCGGCAGGGTATCGATGGTACCCCAATCCATGCCCTTGGACTTGGCCCAGGCGAACATGCTGTTCGCGCCCTTGTCCGGACATCCGTTGGAGCCGTACTTGCTTGTGATCGTTTTGTCCGTCCCGATGGCTTCCAGCACACCCTGACCGCCACCCGTCCAGGCATAGCCCTTGCAGCCGCCGATGCAATCGGAGACGACGGTCTTGTTGGCAATGTCCTGCTTGTAACGGGACATACGGCTGGATGCATAAGAGGAGGGATACTGGTTGCTCTTGCGGGACAGCAGGCTGTTGGTGGCTTTGTAAACACAGGTGCCGTACCAGTAAGGCTGGCCCACCATCTTCTGGCACCAGTCGGCAAAGTGCTCGTTGGTGAACGGCGTATTGAGTCTTTCAGACATTCTCGTCACCTCCACAAAGGAAAAGGGCGGCGGTTATTCGCCGTCGCCCTGGTCGGTCGTGTGATCTTCCTTTTCCTTGCGGTCATGCAGCTGCTCCAGGACAGCCTTCAGCTTGTCCGGGATGGGCAGGCCAATGTAGGCCGCGTTCTCCAGCAGGCTCAGACCCTCGTTAGACAGATAGAAGGCGATCACCGCGCCGCGCAGCGCACTGCCGGAGCCGATCACATGAAGATCGACGATGTTCGCAATGCCCACCATGAACAGGATGAGCACCTTCTTGCAGACACCCTTGAAGCCCACGGCAGAGGACAGCTTCTTGTCGATGATCGCGCACATGACCCCGGTCACGTAATCCAGTCCCATGAAGATCATGAGGGCGATCATCAGGCCGTCGATGCCGCCGAGAAAGTACCCCAGCCATCCGCCGATGGCCGTGATGGCGATCTGGATCTTCGCCCAGATCAGGTCGATAGAAAAGTTCCGCATTGTTGTTTCCTCCAATCATTTTGATATTGAAAAACCCGCCTCCATGATGGAAGCGGGCTGATCCCGGGAATGATATCTGTTCATGGTTCATACACCGAAAGCAAACCAGTCAACATTACGGCTTGTGCTGAAGTTGCCGCCGACCACGATATAGCATCCGCTGGGCGTTTTGCTGTGCACCTTGATCGCGCCGTTGTCGCCCGACCAGTTGCCAGCCGTCGTGGAATAGGTCACCAGCACCACGGGAGTCGAGGTGAAGCCCGCAGACGAGTAATCCACATAGGTAGCGCTGGAGCCGTTGATGGAGGTAGAGCCGTAGGCATACTTGAACGGCAGTCTGGCAGTCGGGAGAGTGCCTGTGGTAAGGTTGCCTGCATTGTTCGCGCCAAGATTGGCTCTGGCGTTGGCGGCTGTAGTAGCCCCTGTGCCGCCATTGGCCACAGGCACACCGGAAACCATGCCGGAATGGAAAACACGATAGTTGCCCCAGGTGCCCGCGTCACAGACCCGCAGGAGTACAGCCCAGTCCAGGCTGTTCTGATAGGCCTTCGTGCGGACTTCCAGCATCCGGCGGTTGTTGCCCGTGCTGTCCTCCCAGGCAGCAAAAGACGAAGCGCCTGCGTAGCTGCCTTCAAACACCGTCCGGTTCGTGGTGTCATTGTAGGTCGGGAGCAGGAGCATGGACGGGTACAGGTAACCGGAGATATTCAGATTGCCCGTCATGGTATCCCCGGTTTTCTTCACACCACCCAGATTGGCAATCGCGCCTGCTGCGGATGCAGCTCCCGTTCCACCGTAAGCCACAGCCAAAGCGGTGCTCAGCTTCAGCGGCCAGCCGCAGTCAATATACCCGGAGGTCTCCGCCACCTTCCCGATGCCGATCCCGGTACCGTCCGCCATGAAGTCCAGGATTACACCCTTGGTGCCGATACTGACGGCCTGCTCCACGTAGTAGAAATAGTCCGTCAGACGCACCTTGAGGTCATAGCTGTACAGCGCGTCATAGGTCTGCTCCAGAAGCTGATTGGTTGCGGAAAGGTTGTAGCTGGTGATGGCAATCTTATAGGCCTGCGTCCATGCCGTTGCACTTTTCAGCTTGTAGTACACGAGGCAGGACAGGCCATTCTTATTGTTCAGCGGGTTGACGCTTCCGGTGAAGGAAAACCGCACCTTTGTCCCATCCACCTGTGCCGCCGATCCATCCGAATTGCACCGTTCAGCCGAGAACTTCTTGATGGAAGGCACCGCGTAATCCAACACATTAAAGGTATTCGTGTAGGTGACTGTCCGGCCACGGCTGTCGGTGACGGTGACCGTCATGGTCATGTCCCCGGCGGCGGACAGTTTTTTGCTGGCCGTGAAGGATGCCGCCGTATAGGTGACGCCATCCAGCGAGGTACGGTAGGAAGAAATGGTGCTCCCATAAATGCCTGCCGCTGTTATGGCTACCGAGAGCGTACTCAGGGATTTCACATAGGCACCAATCTTCGTCACCACCGTCTCGTTGGTATCCTCCACGGTCACAGAGGAAATGGAGGGAACGACAGTCGACGGCACAGTCAGCGTAACCGTACACGTTCTGGTTCCGGTCAGCGTCCCGTTGACAAAGCTGTTGCAGGTGATCGTGCAGATGCCGCTGGTGGCGTTCGGGATCTGACTGGCCAGCGATAGAGGCGGCGTCCAGGAAACGGATGCGCCGACGTTTGTGGCAATGGCCCCGCTCGTTTCCCCGAACCAGTAAGAGATGGTGTGTACGGTCGCCGTGCTCTGCCGGTTGGTATAGATCGTCAGGGCGGTGCCAAGGTTGACGGAGGAAGAAGAAACCGTCGGCTGGGACACAGCTTCCTCATAGGTGACCGTGATGACGACGCTCTCCAACTGCATGTAGTTGAAGGAATACCCATGGGAAGACGCGCTGGCATACGGGTTATAGATGGTGAAGCTGTTATTCCCGGCAGCAATGTATGCCGCCATGGCATTGAACAGCGATCCAGTAATGTAATAGCTGGTGTAGTTCCCATAGAAGGAACCGTCAAAGGTGCCGAGTTCATCCCCAGTGTATTCCCAGCCTGCCACTCCGGAGGCAATGCCGTTCTGGTAGTTGGCTTTTCGCAGGAAGACGGTCTTGGTGCTGCCCGCGCCGTAGCCAGCTTTCGCAGCGTCAATGTCCAGCCAGATCCCGGTGATCACCTTGTTCGCCAGGTTCATGCCGGAAAAGCTGATGATGCCGACGTAGTTGTAGTTGGAATCATAGAATTCCTGACAGGCCGCGCTGCTCTTGGCATTGGCGGAGGATGTGTATTTCCGCGTACAGAGCGACGCGGCATAGGATACGGTTGTCGCCATGATTGCTCCTTTCCCGGCATCAGCCGTTGTAGATCAGGGAGAGGTTCCCGTTGGTCTGGGGCTCAAAAGCAAAGCGTCCAATGATGAGCTTGCTGATGATCTCCGCCTGGGTGACGTACAGCTTGTTGTTGCTTAGGTACGCCACCTCGGTGTCGTTCATGTAGAAGGCCAGACGGTCATTGACCACGCGGAAGGTGAACGGGTTTCCGGTCTTGCCGATAATCAGCCCATCCTCATCAAAGGTCATATAGGTGCGGAAGACAGCCAGCTGCTCCTCAGTGGCTTCCTGCGCGGTTTCCATGTCCTGCTGCATCTGATTGATGCGCGTTACGGCCCAGGTGAAGTTGCTTTCCGACTGCTCGGAGAGTGTGCCTACCTGGGACTTGACCTGCGACATGTCGCTGGCCAGCGCGTAATTCGCCTGTACCTCCTGACGGATGCTGTCGCCCTCGGTGCTGATCTGTGCCCGGACAGAAGCCAGCTTCTGCTCCAGGGACGCTTCGCCGTCTTCAGGAGCGGCAGTATAGTCGGTGGCCATGGAGCCTTTTTCCAGCTTCACCCAATGAACGGTAGTAGTACCCGGATCGGCTTCACCTGTGGGGTCACGGTAAATGAGAATGTCGCCATAATCGGGATTATCATCAGGCGTCTTTCCGCTGGCATATTCTGCCGTAAAGGAAGCATTGACGGTCTGCGTATCGACGTCATCCAGCCGGATTGTGGCCAGTACCTTGTCTCCTTCGGAAGTGCGTACCGTGATCCGGGAAAGATCCAGCATGGAGATGGACAGGGAGATCGAATAGGTTTCACCTTCCTCCATGGCTTCAGCCAGAGAGTATCGTGCGATGAGGTCGGCTGTACCTGTGGACTCAGAGCCGGAATTCATCACATAGTTCCTGCCGCCGACAGACATGCCTTCCAGCGCTTTCTCCACACTGATGGCCACGCTTCGGTTGCTGGACAGGTCGAGCGATTCCCCAAAGTCTGCCGTCACATGGGATGTGGTCAGCGTCCCGGCCTTGATGTTGCTGCCCTCGATGGTGGCGGCGGCGATCTCGTTGCCCGTGATCGTCCCGGCCAGGATTTCATTGGCGGTGATCGTATGCGCGGCCAGCTCGTTTGCCGTGATACTGTGCGTCACAATCTTGTCCGCTGTAATCGTCCTTTGGGTCAGCACATAGCCGTCAATGGTATCGACCTCCGCCGAAACCAGCTGGCCCATGTTGTTGATGGCATAGATCAGGCTCTGGTTGTTTCCCC
>JASGUW010000049.1 GCA_030055235.1 Bacillota bacterium | reverse complement strand
AGCAGTGACAACTGCATGGAACGGGCTGAAGACGAGCGTAACGACAACGGTCAATACCCTGAAAACCGGGGTGACTACAGCATGGAACGGACTGAAAACTTCCGTCACCGCGGCGATGACCAGTCTGAAGACCAGTGTCTCTACCGCATGGACAAGCCTGAAAACTTCTGTGAGCAGCACGGTCAATTCACTGAAAACGAGCGTGTCCACGACATGGACTTCGCTGAAATCCAGTGTTACCAGTACGATGAACAGCCTCAAGTCCTCGGTCACGTCCGCGTGGAACGGGTTGAAATCTACAGTCACCAGTATGGTTAACAGTCTGAAGACGAGCATATCGACGGCATGGACCAATATAAAGTCCTCTGTCAGCAATACAGTCACCAGCCTGAAAACTTCGGTATCCACGGGCTTCCAGAATATGCTCTCCGCGATTACCGGAAAGATCAGCAGTATAAAAACGGCAATTACAAACGGCTTTACGAATGCAAAGCAGTCTGTGATGAACGTGGTCAATTCGGCTGCGTCCTGGGGCTCTGATCTGGTAAGCAATATCGCTTCCGGTATCAGCGGGGCCATCGAAAAGGTTAAGAGCGCGGCGTCCTCTGTGGCAAACGCCATCCGGAACTTCCTGCACTTCTCGGTGCCGGATACCGGTCCTCTGGCGGACATGCAGAGCTGGATGCCGGACTTCATGAGCAATCTGGCAAATGGTATCAGCGGAAATGTATCCTTGGTGGAGACGGCGGCAAGCGGTCTGGCGACAGCCCTGTCCACCTCGATCACCAACAGCATGACGGCTGTGCAGACAGCTTATACCAATGCCTGGACACAGATCGCAAGCAGCACGACGACGGCGGCGACTTCTGTCACCACGGCCGTGAAAACCGCTTGGACGCAGGTGCAGACGGCAACGACCCAAGGCTGGCAGCAGATCGGAAATGTGGTCAGTCAGGGCATGACCCAGATCCAGAGCGGTATCTCCAAAGTATCCTCCGCGATCAAACAGGTCATGAGCACGGCATGGAGCGGAACAGGAAGCAACACCTCTTCCATGTGGAAGCAGATGCAGCAGACCATCAATTCCACCTGCACGTCGATGCGCTCCACAGTGACCACGGCAACCGGTGTCATCAAAAACACGATCGCCAATGCCTGGACCGCTGTAAACAGCAACACCACAACGGCATGGAATAGCGTGAAAAATACGATCACGACGGCCTGCAGCAACATCCGCTCCACAGTGGATACGGCCATGGGCGTGATCAAAAACACGATAGCCAATACCTGGACGGCGATCAACTCCAATACCAGCACGAGCTGGGCGACGATCAAAACGACCATCACAACGGCACTGGATGCGATTAAAACGGCGGTCACGAACGCAATGACGGCCATTAAGACCTCATTCACAAACGCCTTTACTGATATCGCGAATACAGTCCAGACCAAGATGGCGACAGCCAACACCAATATGACCTTGGCGATGAACACGATGAAGACCAACGTGAGCAGTGCTTGTACGGCGATTGCCAACAGCTGCAGTTCCATTCTGGGCGGTATCTCCAATTCCGCATACAGCTGGGGCGCAGATATCTGTATTGAGATGGCGAGCGGCATCAACAATAATGCCTGGCGCGTGACCAGCGCGGCCCGGAGCCTGGCGAACAGCGTGGACAATATCCTGGGCTTCTCGATTCCGGAGGAAGGCCCCCTGTCTCATGCGGATGAGTATATGCCGGATTTCATGGAACTGTTGGCAAAGGGCATCAAGGATAGCAAGCGTGTATTGCTGAGCAGTATCCGGGATCTGGTAGGGACGGTAGGATCCGCTTTTACCGGTCTTTCCATTCCGGATATCAATGCCGGGCAGCTGGCGATGGCTGGAGCAGGGGCAGTCGGGAATTCGACCGTTAACCGGAATGTTACCATCAACGGCTTGTCTGTGAATGTAAGCGGCTATGAGACAAAGAATGACAACGATCTGGCGGACACTATCGTTCATCGGATCAATGAAATGCTGAATGAGGAGGGCTCGGTGTGGGGTAAATAAGCCCTGCGCCGGGTTTCCTCTTTTACATAAAGAGCGCAGCGACGCGGAAAGGAGGACCACATGCAAAGAATTCCGATACTATCCGAGACGGATATGAACCTGTTTGAATTGAAAACGCGGTATGCCCGCAATTACCTGACCTTTGCCGGGAAGAACAGTAAAGACTTCCTGCTCTATATCTCCGGACCCGGTGTGTATGATAGTCCGGCGGTGGATGTGGAGCTGCAGGCGATTCCTGGCAAGAACGGAGATCTGCTCAGGGATAACGCGAAAGCAGGAGAGCGCCGATTCAAGAATATCGATATCAGCTACGATGCCTTTTTCTTTGACGCGGTGGCTCCGAGGACGGCGGCGGTAAAAAGCTGGCTGCTTTCACCTGCAGGGTATCAGGTGCTTCATGATACCTACGACCCGGATTTCTTTCGCATGGGCATCTGTAAGGAAGCCATCTCCTTTGAGCCGAAACGCGGCAAAGGAGCAGCGATGAAGCTGACCTTCCATTGC
>JASGUW010000048.1 GCA_030055235.1 Bacillota bacterium | reverse complement strand
CCAGCGCATTTTTTGTTCACCCTTGGACAATTTTTTCGTTCCTGCCCCGATTTGGGGGCACCAGCGCAATTTTTGTCCACCCCTGGCCAATTTTTTCGTTCCTGCCCCGGTTTCGGAGCACCAGCGCAATTTTTCCCTTTGAACAAATTCCTCGATATTGCCCGAAGCCAGCACGAAACTTAGAAAATCAGCCGTACAGTCCAA
The DNA here is from genome assembly GCA_030055235.1 of Bacillota bacterium. GTDB lineage: Bacteria > Bacillota > Clostridia > Saccharofermentanales > Fastidiosipilaceae > JAEZYR01. Next base: position 7,725 of record JASGUW010000048.1, on the reverse strand, counting down.
AGAGAGGATGCCTCAACGCGCGAGGCATTGTGAATGCCCATTAGACATGGTTTCGTACTGTATCAATAATCATGGCGCAGAAGCTGTCACCCGTCCAATTATGAACCGCTTACCTTTTCCTGACACCGCAAGGGCTTTTGCCCAAATGGCGAGCTGAATGGCCAACTGTTGGAGTTGTGTCAGCTTTTTCTGCCGCAACTCGTTTTGCCATAATATATAAGGTAATAAACGCGGACGACTTCAGGTCGCCCGCCTTTGTAGTATTTGAAATACTTCCACTCGGAATCTCCTGTAATTGTGGCATTCCTACCGCAGAGGACCCTGATGATACGTGTGGTAAAGGCTGCACCCATAGTACAAACTGAGATTTTCGTTCAGGGCGCTATACCATGTCACTAACGATTCGCTTTCACACGACATGTGGCAGAAAGACGTTATTCTCTGTAAAGGCTGCATTTCTCAACTATGCATCAAGCAGCGTGGCTGTCCAGAACGTTCGCCGGCACAAAAGCGATCGCGGTTCCGCGAGACCGCGATTCCAGGAGATCCGCCGACACAAAAGAGAGCGCTACTCCGAAGACTCTCCGCCGTCCGTCGCAGCGACGGCCGCGAGCAGCTCCTCGACATCGGACAGAGTCGCAAGCGTCGTCGTCTGGCGGCGCAGCTGGCTCGCCCCCACGAAACCGCGCAGATACGGCTGCAGCTCGGCGCGCAGTTCACGGCAGCCGATCTCCTCGCCCAACAGACGAACTGTGCCGGCCGCGTGTTCGCGCATCACGGCGATGCGCTCGTCCATGCCCACAGTTCGGGCGAAATCACGGAAGATCCAGGGGCGCCCCAGCGCCGCCCGCCCGATCATCAGGGCGGCGGCCCCGGTCTGCCGGTACATGTCGGCGGCGGAGGCGGCAGAATCGATGTCGCCGTTCGCGATGACGACGACGTCCGGGTGGCTCGCGGCCAGTCCTCGCGCAACGCGTCCGATTGCCGCCCGATCCGCGACCCCGCTGTAGTACTGCGCCCTGGTACGCCCATGCACCGTGATCGCCCGAACCCCGCCGTCAGCCAGGCGCCGCGCGACTGTGAGCCCCTGCTCTTCGCCAGCCCCGAAGCCGATGCGCAGCTTGGCCGTCAGCGGCTTCCCCGTGCCATGAAGCGCAGTCGCCGCCGCCAGCGCAATCGCCTCGGCCCGCGGCGGATCCAGAAGCAGCGCGGCGCCGGCACCGCTGCGCACGACCTTGGGCACAGGGCAGCCAAGATTAAGGTCGATGGCGTCAAACTGTCTCATGTCCGGGTCGGCGAGCAGGATGGCAATGGCCTGGGCGAAGTCCTCCGGCTCACTCCCGAAGAGCTGCAGCGCCACGGGATGCTCGTCCGGCGCCATGGCCAGATAGCGATAGTTGCGCCCGATCCCCTGCCGCACGATGCCGCGCGCCGAGACCAGCTCGCTGACAACGAGCCCGGCGCCGTAGCGGCGGGCAATACGGCGATAGGCGGGGGTGGAGCCGCCCGCGATCGGGGCGAAAAGCAGTCGGGAATCAAGCTCCAGGGAGCCGATGCGCAGTGCCAAGGAAGCTCAGCCGCGGCGTGTCCCGCGCGGCAGATCCAGGGTGGTTTCCGAGTTCGCCAGCGGCTGCCCGTCACACCAGCGCAGGATGTCACGGATGACCTCGTCACGGCAGTACTCGTTCAGGATCTCATGGCGCGCGTCCGGATAGAATTTCAGCGTCATAGAGCGCAGGCCTGCCGAACGGTAGCTCTCCCAGACCTGCCTGACACCCGCACCGTAGTTGCCGACCGGATCCTCTTCACCCGCCACCAGCAGCAGCGGCAGATGCTTCGGGATGCGGTCGATATTGGCCGGGCGCTGGATGAAACGTAGAGTCGTAAACAGCATGTCGTAGGCGTTCAGGCGGAAGCGGTGCCCCGTCAGCGGATCGCTGCGGAAGGCGTCAACTTCTGCCGGATCACGGCTCAGCCAGTCGGAGGAGGTCCGCGGCCGGTCGATGCGGCGGTTGTAATTGCCGGTAGTCAGGCGATCCATCAGGCGGCTGTCATAGTGATCGTCGTGAACCAGGCGCATCAGCCCCAGAAGCAGGCTGCCGCCGGCGAGCGCCAGACGGTCGGGTTCCCCCGTCCCCATGATGATGGCCCCGGCAAGTCCCTCGCCATGCTCCATCAGGTAGCGCCGCAGCAGGAACGAGCCCATGCTGTGCCCCAGCATGAACAGGGGCAGTTCCGGCCAGGCCGCCTCCATCTCAATGCGCAGGTTGTGAATGTCGCGGATGATGTGGACAGAGGCATCACCCGGACCCGTGTCGCCAAATTCACCGGCATTGGCCACACTCTGTCCGTGTCCCAGATGATCTTCGCCAAAAACAATAAAGCCCTGTCGGACCATTTCTTCTGCGAAGCGCCCATAGCGACCGACATGCTCACCTTTGCCGTGAATGATCTGCAGCAGGGCACGAGGGCGGCCGGCGTTGGGTTCCGGTTGCCAGATACGGCAATGAATACGATGAATGCCGTTGGCCGACAGCATCGGCCGATCACGTACAATAATCGCCATGGCAAAATTTTAGCACAGGAAAGTCACTTTTAGTGGATACTGTAATGTTAGCACAGGCGGACATTGGAACGTCACGGCCGCTGGCCGCTGCGGCTGTCTCAGCGTATCCAGCGGCTCTCCCGAAGAAAGTCCGGATCGAAGTCGTAGGGTTCGGTCGGTCGCTGGCCGATAGCTTCGCATGAAAGAATAAAATCGAAATTATCAAGCAGTGCGATCAGCTGTTCGGCTGTCTCTGAGTGCTTGAGATCACTGCGCTGGCGTATCTCAAGCAGTGAGCTGGTGTGGAGCTCGCCGTCCACCTTCTGCTGACCGAGCAGGCGGTGGGTCGCAATGAGATGGTGGTTGCTGGAGAGGATAGCCTCTATCTGGGCCAGCTGCTTGAAGTCGCCGATATAACGCAGCTTGAGCTGCACAATGATATGACGCCTGCTGGTGAAACGTTCAAAGAGACGGACCAGGCGCAGGGCCATGAGAATGGTCAGTGTCACGGCGATGGCTTCAAATGCGAAGCCCGCTCCGATCGCCACGCCTATGCAGGCGACCGCCCAGAGCGTCGCCGCCGTGGTCAGGCCGTGGATGTTGCCGCGGCTTTTGAGGATCGTGCCGGCCCCGAGAAAGCCGATGCCGCTGACCACCTGAGCGGCGAGGCGGGAGGCATCGACAGAGCGTCCGGCCAGGGCGGCATGGTCGGCGAAGCGCACCCCCGTCGCCATGACCAGCATGGAGGCCAGGCAGACAATCATGTGGGTGCGCAGGCCGGCCGGGCGGTTCTTGAGCTCGCGCTCAAAGCCGATGACGAAGGAGCAGGCGAGCGCCACCAGCAGCTGGATCAGCAGGGCGTCGACCCCGGAGCTGAGCGGCCCGATCAGGAGAAGGAGCGGATCGGGCAGGGATGAGAGAGAAAACATGGCATCCTCCTGGCGGAGTGGCAGCCTTATTTTAGCGTAATTGGCGGATGGCTGGGGGAGGCCCTGTCGATCAGCTGAGATGTTCTTATATCTCATTTAGTAGCGGATAGCCCCAGGCGTCCCATGCCAGTAGATATTGGTCGTTTCCTGCCGTCAGACCCGGGAAACGTTCCCTCCCTTCAGGCACTTAAAGAGAATTTACAGTCTGTTCACAGAGAAAGTCAAATAAAGTCAAAGATGCCTGATATGATGAATGTCAACAAAGGTCAAACCGGAAGACAAATAAAGGAGGATGAAATATGTTTGATTTAGTACCGTTTGGACGTCAGGAGCGCAATCTTTGGAATCGCGTCATGCAGGATCCCTTCCGCGTGATGAACAATTTCTGGACGGACACAAGCTCGATGTGCACCGATATTGAGGACCGCGGCGACCATTTCCTGCTGCAGGCTGAGATGCCGGGCATCGCCAAGGAAGACATCCGCATCGACATCGAAGGTGACCGGCTGCGTCTGCAGGCTGAGTCGAAGCAGGAAAAGGACGACGAGAAGCGCAATTACGTCTACCGCGAGCGCCGCTACTACCGCTATGACCGCAGCTACAACATCCGCGGCATCGATCAGGATGGCATCCGCGCCAAACTTGTGAACGGCGTGCTCGAGCTGACCCTGCCGAAGCAGACCGAAGCCGCGCCGAAGACGCGCAGCATTGAGGTACAGGCCGAGGACGAGAGCCAGTCCGAAGAATCCTGACCAGACCCTTTAAGTACCAGCCCCGCACGTCGGCGTAACTGACGTGCCCCCCATTTCCACCGCCTGTCTGCGAAACGCCCGCAGACAGGCGCTTTTTGTCGTGAGGTGTTGTGAAGTATATAGTATAATTAAAAGACGGCAGTCAGAAAGCCCGCGGTTTTAGTGTTCCGCAATTTCAGTTTCAGGAGGCAGGGAATGAAAGCGTATCCCGCATCTCAGATTCGTAATGTAGCGATCCTCGGCCATATAGGGTCGGGGAAAACCTCATTTAGTGAGGCGGTGCTGTTTGAAGCAGGCGTCATCGACCGACTCGGCCGCATCAACGACGGCACGACGACGCTCGACTTTGACCCGGAGGAGATCCGCCGGACGATCAGCATCAACACCTCTGTTGCGTCCTTTGACTGGCGCGGCACGAAGCTGAATCTCCTCGACACGCCCGGCGACTTCGACTTCGCCGGTGAAGTCATGGGCGCGATCCGCGTCGCCGGTTCTTCCCTGATTGTCGTCTCCGCCCGTGACGGACTGAATGTCGGCGGTGAAAAGGCGGTCCGCTATGTGCGGAAGCAGCAGATTCCTTTTGCCTTTTTTATTAATACCCTTGATGACCCGCATGCCAATTTCACTGAGACGGTGGAAGGGATTCGTGAGTTTGCCGGTGACGGCATCGTTCCCTTCATGCTGCCGATCCGTAAGGGCGAAACGCTCGGTGGTTATGTCGACGTGTTGGCACGGCAGGCTTACAGCTTTGATGCCCAGGGGAAGACCAGCCCGATTGCCATGCCGGCCGAGCTTGAGGATGCCCTTGAGGAGACCTATGAGCGCCTGAATGAGACAGTGGCTGAAACCAGTGAAGAGCTGATGGAGAAATATTTCTCTGAGGAGCCCTTCACGGAAGAAGAGTTCCGCACGGGTCTTCGTGAGGCGCTGATTTCCGGCGTCATGCACCCGATCTTCTGCGGCAGCGCCACGGAGAACAAGGGTGTGGCCGCCGCCATCGACGGCCTGATCTCCTGCACCGCCTCGCCCGACATGGCCGAGCCGGTTGTCGCCCAGATCCCGCACAGTGATGAGACGGTCGAACTGACCTGCGATCCGGACGGACCGCTGGCGGCTCTCGTCTTTAAAACCATTTCCGACCCCTTCGTCGGACGCATTTCGCTCTTCCGCGTCTATTCGGGGCAGATCTCAGCCTCTGATTCGATCTACAACGCCAATCAGGAGAAAGAAGAGCGCGTCAACGGCCTGTCGGTGATGATAGGCAAAAAGAGCCAGGCGACCGACGTCGTCAGCGCCGGTGATATTGGCGCGCTGGCGAAGCTGAATGTGACGGTGACCGGTGACACGCTTTGCAGGCGCGATAAGCAGGTGATTCTGCCCGGTATTCCACTGCCGACGCCGTCGTTCTCCATGGCCATCATGCCTGTCAAGCAGGGTGATGAGGAGAAGATCGTCAGCGGCCTGAACCGTCTGCGTGATGAGGATCCGAGCTTCTTCGTCTTCAACAACCCCGAAACCAACCAGATCGTGATCAACGGCCTGGGTGCGACCCACATCGACGTGCTGCGCTCGAAGCTGGGTACGAAGTTCAAGGTTGAATCGACGATTGAGATACCGCGGGTCGCCTATCGTGAGACGATCCGGAAGAAGGTGAAGGTCCAGGGGCGGCATAAGAAGCAGTCCGGCGGCCACGGCCAGTACGGTGATGTCTGGATTGAGTTTGAACCCGGTGAGACCGAGGAGCTGACCTTTGAGACCAACGTCTTTGGCGGTTCGGTGCCCAGAAACTACTTCCCGGCGGTCGAAAAGGGCCTTCTGGAGGCGGTGGCCGAGGGCGTGCTGGCCAGCTATCCGATGGTCAATTTGAAGGCCACGCTGGTTGACGGTTCCTATCACGATGTCGACAGCTCGGAAATCGCCTTCAAGCTGGCCACACATCTGGCCTATCGTGCGGGCATTCCGCAGGCAGGGCCGGTGCTTCTGGAGCCGATTTCGACCGTGCGTATTACTGTGCCGGACGCACAGCTCGGCGACATCATGTCCGATATCAATCAGAAGCGCGGCCGCATCATGGGTATTGACGCTGGAGTGGACATGCAGCTCGTGACGGCTGAGGTGCCGACGAGTGAAATGGCGACATACGCCACTGACCTGCGCCAGATGACGCAGGGCCGCGGCTCGTATGAGATTGAGTTCGCCCGCTATGAGCAGGCGCCGCAGCAGATCGCCGACCGCGTTATCGCGGATGCCAAGGCGCGTGCGGAGCAGTCCTGACGCCGGCCGGGCGACTTTGATGTGATGTATGAGGATCTACCACGCCCCTGATGACGGGATTGTGGTTCGGGGGCCTGCCGGAAGCGGGCCCCTCCGTGACTCGGACGGTCCGCTGGCGCGCGGCCTGGTGGCCCGCGGCGACGTGCCGCCGCGGGAGGCATTGGAGCGCCTGATCGCGAGCGGGCCGGTTGATCTGCATCTGCACACGTCAGCCTCGGATGGCCTGGAGAGCCCGGCCCAGCTCATGTATCGTGTGCTGCGTTCCGGGCTTGTCGGTTTTGCCGTCAGTGATCACGACACGCTGAGCGGTGTACGGGATACCGCCATTATCCTCGACAAGCTGAATCAACTGGGGATTAAGACGCCGGATCTGGTGCCGGCGGTTGAGATTTCGACGCGCGATGTGGAGGGCGGACGCCACCTGCTGGCCTATTACACGCATGGCGGTGAGGCGGAGATTGAGTCCTTTCTTGAGACGCAGACGCTTACGCGCGATGTGCGCAATCGTCGGATCTGCGAGCGCCTGGCCGAGCTTGGCTTTCCCGTCGATTATGAGGAAGTGGTACTTAGTGCTGGCCACAGCATCGGGCGTGTGCATATCGCACATGCACTGATTCGCAAAGGTTACGTGCCGGATGTGCAGACGGCGTTCGAGCGCTTTCTGTCGAGCGGCAGGCCGGCCTATGTGCCGCGCGAGCGTGTCGGGATTCGTGAGGCGATCGCGACGGTGCTGGCGAGCGGCGGGCTGCCGGTGCTGGCGCACCCTGCGCATTACGGCTGGTGCGGGCGTGGGGGGAGCTTTCTGCGGGAGCGCCTGGAGGCGCTTGTCGAAGTCGGGCTGGAGGGCGTCGAAGTGGTCCACGGCGATAACACGCCCGAGCAGGCGGCGGAGCTCGCCGCCGCGGCGAAGGAGCTGGGGCTGCTGCGTACGGTCGGCAGTGACTGGCACAGCCTGAACCGGCAGGGGCGGCGCATGTTTACGAGCGAGGACGACTTTCGGGAACTGCTGCTGGACTGAGGCGGCGGGCGCGCATATTGCGTATTGCTGCGTTTGCTTCCTGCGATTACCCGATTGCTCGATTGCTCGATTGCTCGATTTTCCGGTTGCTCGATTGCACGATTGCTTTTTCTTGGCTCAGATCATCTGGGCCTGCGCCTCCTTGAGCAAAATTTCCGTTCTGGACACTTTTCGAGCCTCCAGGCCGAGCTTCTGCCGTCCAGAGCG
>JASGUW010000047.1 GCA_030055235.1 Bacillota bacterium | reverse complement strand
TATTTTGACCAGAATCCGGCCCTTCGTGGTCAAAGTAGCCTGATATCCAAATCGTTTTTTGGATTTCACGTCATTTTGACCAGAATCAGGCCCTTTGTGGTCAAAGTAGCCTGGTATCCAAATCGTTTTTTGGATTTCACGTCATTTTGGCCAGAATCAGGCCCGCCGTGGTCAAAGTAACCTGGAATCCAAATCGTTTTTTGGATTACACGCTATTTTGACCAGAATCAGGCCATCTGTGGTCAAAGTAGCCTGGAATCCAAATCGTTTTTGGGATTGCACACCGTTTTGACCCTGAGTATCGTGCAAGGCGCGCAGGGGTCCCTTGTCATCCGTCCTCCTGGCATTCTCACCCGCTTCCCGACATGCCTGACGTGCACCCGCGGCTTTCGCAGCCTGTATGTTCCCGCATCTGCAGCCCAGGGACCACGGTGGACGGGCACATGCTTCGCAAAGATGGAAAGCAGTGACCGCTCAAACAGGATGATCTCCCTGCTGCAGTACACGGCCGCAGTCATTGGATAAGCAAAAGAGCTAGAATCATAAGATGATGAAGCCGAACAACGCCAACCGGCGCTTCTTATCCGCGAAGCAGACAGGGAGTATTCCCGTCAGCATCCTGCTGCTGGCCGTCCTGCTCTTTGCTTTCTTCCTGCCGGGCTGCCTGCTGCCGGACGAAAGCAGACAGCCGGAGGGAACATCCGGGCATATGCAGGCAGCGCCTGGCAGGTGGGATCCCGCCAATTCTCCCCTGCTGCTGCCGGAAAGTTTCCCGATTTCCGAGGAAGAAGCCGCAGCCATCGCCGCTGCTCTGGATACCCCTCTGGAAAGCTACGATACGCTCCGTCCCGGGGGAGCCGCCGACCTTAAGCTGCTTGAGAAAGCGGTCATTGACCGCGTCGTCGACGGCGACACCTTCATCGTTCTGCGGAACGGCGGGAGCGAAAGGCTCCGCCTGATCGGCATCAACGCGCCGGAGTCATACGCTCACCATGACCGGAAGGCACGAACGCATCGGGGTGAATCGGTGTCGCGCATTGTCAGGCAGTGGCTTGGTGGCGGACGGTTTACCTGCAGTTTGAGGCGACGAAAACAGACCCCTACGGCCGCCTGCTCGCGTACGCCTGGCTGGACCGCCACACCATGATTAACGAGGTACTGATCCGGGAAGGGCTGGCCAAAGAGCGCCGCTACGAGCCGACCACTGAGTTTAATGATTACTTTTCTATACTGGAGAAAAAGGCACGGCAGGAGCGGCGCGGGATCTGGAGCGATCCCTCCGCCTACAAGGAGGACAATGTGAATCAAAAGGTCATCTATCTGGCAGGGGGATGCTTCTGGGGCGTCGAGCGCTATTTTCAGCTGCTCGGCAAAGGCGTCCTGGACACGGAGACGGGCTACGCGAACGGGCAGGTGGAGAATCCGAGCTATCAGCAGGTTTGCAGTGGAACAACAGGCTTCGCTGAAACCGTCAGGCTGACGTATGACGCCAACGAACTGCCGCTCACCCAGATCATGGCCCACTTCTTCCGTATCGTTGATCCGACTACGAGAGATCGCCAGGGAAACGATGTCGGCACGCAATACCGTCCGGGCGTCTACTATGAAGACAAAGAGGATTTTGACACTATCTGCGACTATATCGATTTTCGCCGCAAAGACTACCAGCGACCGCTCGTCGTTGAGGTTCTTCCCCTGCAGAATTTCTACCGCGCCGAAGACTACCACCAGGACTATCTGGAGAAGCAGCCCTCCGGCTACTGCCATGTCCAGCTTGCCCTGGCGGCAGAAGCACTACGCAGCGAAGAGCTGCCGGGTGACTTTCATGAGCCTGTGAATTCCGGCACGACGCTTCCTCCCGATCTCTTTGAAAGAGGCGGGAACGAAGGAGGCACCGGAGGCAAAACGGCGGCAGCCGCGGTCTACACCAGGCCGGATGATGAAGAGATCCGCCGGCGCCTTGACGATCTCCAATACCGCGTGACGCAGGAAAATGAGACGGAGCGCCCTTTTGACAATGCCTATGACGCCTGCTATGAACCGGGCATCTATGTCGATATCGTCAGCGGCGAGCCCCTGTTCAGCTCGCGCGACAAATATGACGCCGGCTGCGGCTGGCCGGCGTTCACCAGACCGATTGCCAAAGGCCTGATTGAGTACAGAGAGGATACCAGTCTCTGGCGACGGCGCGTTGAAGTGCGCAGCGTCATCGCCGATTCTCATCTGGGCCATATCTTCGCAGACGGTCCAGCAGCGGCCGGCGGCCAGCGCTACTGTATCAACAGCGCGGCTCTACGCTTTATCCCTCTGGCTGATATGGAACGTGAAGGCTACGGGGACTGGATCCCTGACGTTACGCCTTGAGACATGTGGCGCTTCCTGCCGACCGTAAAGCACACTCAGAAATGTGTATGCGAAGGTCGTCATGACCGCCGTGGTGACCGATCGTAATAGAGCTGCCAGAAGATACAGAGACTGCCGTCAGAAAGCAGCTGACACAGCAGACGCAGCAGCCATTCTTGTTTCCTCCAGCAGGCATACAACGCCTCTTCCCCATCGCTGTCCATCCCTATCTGCAGATGCGCCAGCATCCAGAGCTGGCGCAGGACGGGAACGAGGAAGTGGAGAATGTAGATAAAGAGGCTGCGGCTCTCATGCAGGTTCCGTGTCCGGCATACACCAACGCAGGCCAGAGGCAGGAGAAGACAGGCATCCGTGCGAAGAAAAATACTTCTGCCAGGATGCCGCATCCCACGCTGTGCGGTACTGCTGCCCGGTGCCACACTGGCAGCGTACACAAAAGCGGTCAGATCCTGTGGATCCTTGTGATCTCCATCCTGGCAGCTGTGGGCGAGATCGTTTTTAATTATTTGTTAAATAGATATCTGACGCACAGAGCAGATCAAAGCATGCGGCCATGACGGCAAGCAGCCTGCCAAACAACACGCATAAGGGAATCGACTGACAGATACATTCCGATATGCCCAGCTGTGGTCTCCGAACGTCTCTGACGCTGGCCCGTATATTCAAAGTAAACCGCATATATTAAAAGAAAAAAGAAAGCCTGTCTGGCAAAC
>JASGUW010000046.1 GCA_030055235.1 Bacillota bacterium | reverse complement strand
TTTTGTCAAAGTCGAGGGTGGATTTGCCAAGTTTTGGAGTTGTGTCACCTTTTGCTGACACAACTCGATTTTTTGACAAAACCGAGGGTGGATTTGCTAACTGTTGGAGTTGTGTCACCTTTTTCTGACACAACTCGATTTTTTGACAAAACCGAGGGCGGATTTGTCAACTTTTGGAGTTGTGTCACCTTTTGCTGACACAACTCGATTTTTTGACAAAACCAAGGGTGGATTTGCCAACTTTTGGGGTTGTGTCAGTTTTGTTTCCCATGCCTCTCGCTCTGCTCAAGGCACAAAACGATATGAGTGCTTGGCGTTGGGTGTTAGCAATATCTCACCCGTTTTTGATTCAGTTTAATGCGATCGACTTTGCGAAAGCTTGAATTTTTGCTCGAGATGGCGAGCAGCGGTGTGCAATTTTTCAACCTTTCGCAGTTTTGGAGCCATCTTTGCGCATAGATATTCATATAATTGCATAATCTCGTTATATAATGCATAGATGCGAATATTAATGCAATAAACCTTGCGAAAGGTTGAAATTTTGCACAAATGGAAGGCGATGGTGTGCAGTTTTTTAAGCTTTCGCAGTTTTACAGCCCATGCCTCTGCTTCACTCAAGGCACAAACCGGCATGAATTCTTGGTGCTGAGTGTATAGCGGTATCTCATCCGTTTTAGATTCAGTTTTTTCGATTTGTGTGTCATTCTCCGTGTATATATTGAGTTTTTGCCCTAACGCCTGGCCTGCATCAGGAAGCTTAAGGGAGCGAAACTCGGAACCCGTCACCATTGCAGGCCAGAGCAGCGTAGACAAGCCGCTTGACAGCAGCCTGCAGGCTCTTCTCAGGCACTGTTCCCACAAAGCCCGCTAGCCCGGAATGTCCCGCTGGAATGCAAAATACCGAAACTGCGGGGCCCGGATAGGCAAAATCTTCTGTTAACACTTCGCCTATAATGCGATTAACCAGAGGCTTCAGGTGTGAATGGAGGAGCTCATGAAACACTATCTCGCGATTGATATCGGGGCGTCCGGCGGTGTCATGCTGCTGGTGGGGCGCACGGCTTCCGGCGGTGATGATCCGCGGACGGATCGGCTCGTGACAGAGCCCATCTATCGCTTCGACAACGGCTATGTGTCCCGCGGCGGCCATGACTGCTGGGATCTGGAGCGCCTGCTGGCAGAGATAGAGACGGGCCTGGAGGAGCTTGCCCGGCGCGGGATTTCGCCGGTGTCGCTGGGCATCGATACCTGGGGCGTGGATTTCGTCCTGCTCGACGAGCGGCAGCAGATTATCGGGGATGCGGTTGCCTACCGCGACCATCGCACTGATGACTGGCCGGAGCGGCTTGCCGATTATGTGCCTGATGCTGAACTCTATCGCGTCAATGGCCTGCAGCGCATCAACTTCAACACAATCTACCAGTTCATGGCGCTGGCCCAGACGGATCCCGACCAGCTGGAGCGCGCGCGGCACTTTCTGATGCTGCCGGACTACCTGCACTATCGCCTTTCTGGCGTAATGACAAATGAGTACACAAATGCCTCGACAACGGGCTTTTTGAATGCCCGGACGCGCGGCTGGGATCGGGAGCTGCTGGAGCGGCTCGGGCTGCCGACGGACATCTACTGTGACCCGAAGGCGCCCGGCAGTCAGCGTCTGCCGCTCACAGGTCGGGCAGCCAGGCTGCTGGGCTCTGACAGCCACATCGTGGTGCCGGCGACCCATGACACCGGCTCGGCCTATGTTGCGCTGCCGGCCCGGGACGAGCGCACCGTCTATCTTTCGAGCGGCACCTGGTCCCTGATCGGGGATATCCTGCCCGAGCCCGTTCTGACGGAGGCGGCCATGCGGGCGAATTACACGAACGAGGGTGGCTACGGCGGCACGATTCGTTTCCTGAAGAACATCATGGGGCTCTGGCTGGCCCAGAGTCTGCGGCGTGAACTCTTCCCGGGCATGCCCTGGGACGATCTGGAGGTCAGGGCGAAAGCGAGCCGCTGTGATCTTCTGATCGATGTCAATGACACGCGCTTCCTGGCGCCGGCATCCATGACAGAGGCGGTGCGCGGCTGTCTGGCCGAGCAGGGACATGCCGAGGGCATCACGGATATCGATCTGGTGCGCATCGTCTACCGCTCGCTTGCACACTCGTACCGGGCGGCGGTGGAGGAGCTGGCCTCTTTGACCGGCAAAGACTACCACGCGATTCACATTACCGGCGGCGGCTGCCGTTCGGACTGGCTTAACCGCCTCTGCGCCGAGGCCACGGGGCTTGAGGTGCACACGGGGCCGGCGGAGGGATCGGCGATCGGAAACGCGATCGTGCAGATGCTCGCCGACGGGGAGATCCGGGATCTGGCGGAGGCACACGCCCTGGTGCGGCGCTCGGAGACAATTGGCTGCTATCCGGTGGGCTGATCGGACTTCGCATAAAAAAGGAGCGGAAACATGACAGAGTACTACGAGTATGCCAGACGCCGTTATGCGGCCATAGGTGTGGATGTCGAGGCGGCGCTGGAACGCCTGGCAGAGACGCCGATTTCTATTCACTGCTGGCAGGGAGATGATGTCCGCGGTTTTGAGACCGGGGGCGGGGAGCTGGATGGCGGCATCCAGGTGACGGGGCAGCACCCGGGAGCGGCCAGGACGCCGCAGGAGCTGATGGCGGATTTTGGCGAAGCTATCGCCCGTATCCCGGGGCCCAAGCGCATCAATCTGCATGCGATCTATGCGGTGGTCGATCCGGATGACCCGGTGGGGCGCGATGCCCTGCGGCCCAAGGATTTCGCGCCGTGGGTGGAGTTTGCGCGCCGCAACGGGCTGGGTATCGACTTCAATCCGACGCTGTTTTCCAGCCCCTATATGCGTGACGGGCTCTCCCTGTCGAGTCCGGATGACGAGACGCGGCAGTACTGGATCCGCCACTGCCAGGCGTCGCGGCGGATTGCGGCGTGGATTGCCGAGCAGCTGGGCGACGATGTGCTCTGCAATATCTGGATTCCCGATGGGCTGAAGGATATTCCGGCCGATCGTATTGGTCCGCGGGAACGGCTGGCTGACAGCCTGGATCAGATCTTTGCCGAGCCGCTGGACGGGGTAATTGATTCAGTGGAGTCGAAGGTCTTTGGCATCGGACTGGAGTCCTACACCGTGGGCAGCCATGACTTCTATCTGGGCTATGCGCTGACACGGCCGGGGGTGCTTGTCCTGATTGATTCCGGTCACTTCCATCCGACGGAGAATGTGGCGGACAAGCTTTCGTCACTGCTTTTGTTCTTCGATGAGATTCCGATGCATGTGACGCGTTCGGTGCGCTGGGATTCGGATCATGTGCTGGTGGTGGACAACGAGCTGCTTGGCATTGCGCGTGAGATTGTGCGCTGTCATGCCCTGGATCGGGTGCGCATTGGGCTCGATTTCTTTGATGGTTCGGTGAATCGGGTGGCGGCCTGGATTTCGGGGACGCGCGCCATGCAGAAGGCGCTGCTGCGTGCCCTGCTCGAACCCAACAAGCGGCTGCGGGAGCACCAGGATGCGGCGCGCTGGACCGAGCTGCTGGTGGAGCAGGACGCGCTGTACAGCCTGCCGTTTGGTGCCGTTTGGGATGAGTACTGCCGCCGTCAGGGTGTGCCGGATGACTGGTCCTGGCTGGCCGATGTTCAGGCCTATGAGGCGGGTGTCATCGCCGCGCGCAGCTGAGTGCCGGGCGCTGGGCCTGAGTACCGGGCGCGGTGGCCGGCGACGCTGAGTGCCGGGTGCGGCCGGGGCGCGTGGCTGGTGCAGTGGCTGAGTGCTGGGTGCGATCCATGCCAGGGCGTGCAGTGCATGCTGTGAGTGATGGTCGGGTTGTGGGTTCTGGTCCGGGTGGTGTGCAAAAACTTCGCGCTTGCCCCTGAATCGGGCAATATCGGAAAATTTGCACACCACGTTGAGCGAACATGCGAGTAGTGCTCCCTGAATCGGGGCATAGTCTCTGAAATGTTCTGAATAACGATGATATACCGCTGCAGACTGCGGCGGAGAGGAGGCTTCCATGCTGATATGTACCGACCTGCGCTGTGACGGACGCCAGAATCCCCGTGCTGTGGCCACACTCAAGCCTGACATTGGCTGGCGCATTGAGAGTGATGAGCCAAATGTCAAACAGGCGGCCTGGCAGCTGCGTGCGGCGCTCTGTGATACGCGGATGGCAGGCATTGCGGAGGACTGGCATGAGAGCGCCTGGCAGGAGGATCCGAATTCGCAGCTGCGTGTCTGGCCGGAGCTCGCTGGCCTTCAGCTGCGGCATGACGGCCGCTATATCTGGCAGGTGCGCATCCGGGATCAGGAGGGGCAGGTATCCGACTGGAGCCGGGCGGCGGCCTTCGAAGTCTATCTGGACACAGAGGCTGCCTGGCAGGCAGCTTTCATTACGACAGAAGAAGAGCGCCGCTGCCTGCGCCTTCGCCGCCTGATTGAGCTGGCTGCGGATGACATCCTCGTTGATGCGGTGCTGCGGGCGACGGCCCTCGGTGTCTATGACCTGGAACTGGACGGCCGGCCCGTAAGCCGGGATCGCCTGATGCCCGGCTGGACCGAGTACCGGAGCCGCCTGCTTGTCAGCACCTGCGATCTGACGGGGCCTCTGCTCGACCTTGGTTCCCGCGGCAGGTCGGCTGCCTGGCTGGATGTCCGGGTTGGCCCGGGCTGGTACAACGGCGAGCTGATGGCACAGCACGGTCGGCCGGTGTACGGGGAGAGGGTGGCGTTTTTCGCAGAAATTGAACTCAGCTATGCATCCGGACGCCGCGAACGTATCCTTACCGACGAGAGCTGGCTGGCAGCTGCCGGCGAACACAGCTATGCCGACCTCTATCACGGAGAGACGGTTGACGCCGCACATGTTCCCGAGTGGGGTCCGGCCGTGCGCATCTCTCAGGATCTTACGGTGCTCAGGATGCACGATGGTCTGCCGGTGCGCGAACAGGAGGAACTGCCTGTCGCGCGGCGCATCATCACTCCCGCTGGAGAGGTGGTGCTTGATTTTGGCATCAATATCAGCGGCTATGTGCGCTTCACGGTATGGGGGGAGACGGGGGATCGGGTCCGCTATGACCATGCCGAGATCCTGGATGGCGAGGGCAATTTCTACACCGCCAACATGCGCAGTGCCCGCAACACGATCGATTATCGCCTGGCGGGCGGGGGAGAGGCGGAGACTTTCCGGCCGCGCTTTACCTTTCAGGGCTTTCGCTACATCCGTCTGCTTGACTGGCCCGGAGGCCCCGAGGCCGCCTGCCCGGGACAGTTCCGCGCCGTCGTCATCCATTCCGACTACCGCGAAACGGCTGATTTCCATTGTTCCCACCCTGGTCTGGTGCGCCTGCATCAGAATATTGTGCGCAGCATGAAGGGCAATTTCGTCGACATTCCGACTGACTGCCCGCAGCGCGATGAGCGCCTCGGCTGGACGGGGGATGCAGAGGTCTTCGCGGAGACCGCCATGCGTTTGGGTGACACCCGCCTCTTCTGGCGCAAGTGGCTGCGCGACATGGCCGCGGCCCAGCTCCCGGACGGCGGCATCCCGCATGTGGTGCCCGACATCCTGACGCGTATGGAGGATGGTGTCCTTCAGGGCTATGCTGCCTGTGGCTGGGCAGATGCCGCTGTTATCGTGCCCTGGCGCCTTTTCGAACGTTACGGTGATCTGGGTCTTCTGGCTGAACATTACCCCATGATGCGTGCCTGGGTGGACTACATCCGCGCCCGGGCGACGGACGGCGTGCTCTGGGATACCGGCTTCCACTTCGGCGACTGGCTGGCGCTGGATGCAGAACCCGGCTCCTACTTCGGCGCTACCCCGAACCCGCTGACGGCGACAGCCCACTATGCCCGGTCGGTCGAGCTGCTGGCCCGCGCCGCCCGGGTGCTGGGCCGTGCTGAGGAGGCGGTGGAGCTGGCGGAGCTGCGGGCGCGTATCGGCTGTGCCTTCCGGGAGCGCTTTCAGGGCCCCGACGGCCGTCTGCTGGTGTGCACCCAGACCGCGGCCGTGCTGGCTCTGGCGTTCAATCTCCTGACTCCGGATCAGCGCGGAGCGGTCGTCGAGCAGCTCCTTGAGCTCATTGACGCCGCGGGCGGTGCCCTGACCACGGGTTTCCTGGGTACTCCCTGGCTCTGCGAAGTCCTGGCCGAGAATGGGCATCTGGATCGAGCTTATGCGCTTCTTCTGCGTGAGGACTATCCTTCCTGGCTCTACCCCATTTCTCGGGGTGCCACGACCATCTGGGAGCACTGGGATGGCATCCGGCCTGACGGTACCCTCTGGTCCGCCGACATGAACTCTTTCAACCACTATGCCTACGGCTCCATCGGCAGCTGGATGCACCGTGTTATCGGGGGCATCCGCTTCGGCGATCCCCGTCTGATGGGGCGCGAGCTGATCATCGCCCCGCGTCCCGGCGGCGGCCTGACCTGGGCTGACCATGCTCTGGACACCGATTACGGTCGTGTCCGTGTGCGTTGGGAGATCGAGGATGATGTGTTTGCCGTTGATGTTACGATTCCGCCCAACTGTGAGGCCGAGCTGTGCCTGCCCTGGTCCGGCAGGCGGCTGCATCTGGGATCCGGTCAGCACCGCCATCTGGATAGCAAATGATGCGAATGCCCCGGCGCCCCGGCGGGCGCCGGGGGCGGCGGGCGACGGGACGCTACGGAGTCAGCGGGACGCCGGGGTGCGGGCGCCGAGTGGCGGCGGATTAGCCAAGCTTGTTGACATACTCTTTTTGCTTTGGACGCTCAGCTTTGAGTTTGGAATGGCCAACTTTTGGACTTATGTCAGAAACAAGCTGACACAAGTCCAGTTTTGCTGGTTTGGAAGCCGTCTCCTTGAGTTATGTCAGGATGACTGGCGAAAAACTGCCGTTTGTGCCCGCGAAACTTTGCACAAACCCCGGTTTTGCTGCTGTTCAGAAAGGGATGGCTGTGAGATACCAGCGCCTCTAATCTGCTCTGTGTGCTAAGTTTTGGAGTTGTGTCACTTCTGGCTGACACAACTCGAATTTTTGTCAAATTCGAGGACGGATTTGCCAACTTTTGGAGTTGTGTCACCTTTCGCTGACACAACTCGATTTTTTGTCAAAATCGAGGACGGATTTGCCAAGTTTTGGAGTTGTGTCACTTCTGGCTGACATAACTCGATTTTTTGTCAAAATCGAGGACGGATTTGCCAAGTTTTGGAGTTGTGTCACCTTTCGCTGACACAACTCGATTTTTTGTCAAAATCGAGGACAGATTTGCCAAGTTTTGGAGTTGTGTCACTTCTGGCTGACACAACTCGATTTTTTGTCAAAATCGAGGACGGATTTGTCAAGTTTTGGAGTTGTGTCGGCCCTCTCCTTTTCCACAGCTCCTTACTTACTCTTAAGCAAGCCTGCTGACATCTGTTTAACCAGATACTGCACGCAAGGGTTTCTTTATGATTGCGCAACTTCTCATCTGGAAACTCTTCCGCAGCCTTGAACCGTTCGCCGCTTTTCCTATTCTTAAGATGCGGCACTATGTTCCTGAGCCTGTCGAGCACGCCTTAATCGAGCAATGTGAAAACAAAGTGAGACTCATGACAGCGGGTAACTTTGAGAAGCTGATAATAACAGCGGCCGGAGACTTACCTGAAGTGTAAAAAAACGCAGCAGCCCTAACGGTGTTGATAC
>JASGUW010000045.1 GCA_030055235.1 Bacillota bacterium | reverse complement strand
TCCACTCTCTGGTCAAAAAATTCGATATTGCCCGGTTCAGGGGGCAATACCGTGATTTTTGTCCACCCCCTGGCCAAAAACTTCGATATTGCCCGATACGCGGGGCAATATCGTCACCTCTATTTCTGTTGCCTAACCCGGAGAGCGACAAAGGTATCTATCACGTTTCATGATTTAGTTTTATGTAGGTATGCATTGGGAGCAAATGCTTATAAGAAATGACAGTGCCTGGAAACATGCGATAGAGAAATACCATATTCGTTATTGCTCGAGTTAAAAGGATAAGTCAAACAATTCGCCACCCAGCTCTTTTCATAAGGCTGCTTGTGGGTTTGCTGGCTGAAGCTTTAGAAGGGCGTAGAGGCAGACGACTTCAGGTCGTCCACCTTGCCGTATTTGAGCATTTTCCACACAGAAGTTACTGCAAATGTGGTGTTTTCGCCGAAGGTGACCTCAATCTGCGCGGGAAAGCAGCCCAAAGTACATATTTGCACTTTACATTCAGAGGGTTCTAAACCGGGCCACTAACAATTCGGATTTAGCATGCGTCACAGCAGTAAGACATCGCTTTTATAAAGGTGCTGGCATTTCTAAGCTCCCCCTTAACAATTGAGAGAAACTTGGATAACACGCTACTTTGATTGCGAAGGGGCCGCGCGTTGCTGCACGACGTGCAGGGTCAAAACAGCGCAAAATCCCCTAAACGAAAAAAACAAACGATCCCGACCACCCGGAGCTCCGGGCCGGTCAGGATCGCGAAACGTACGGTTGCAGCAAATTCCGATTGCAGCAAAATCCCCAGCTACTGCAAATCCCCGGCTACTACAAAATCCCCAGCTGCTGCAAATCCCCGGCTGCTGCAAAATCCAGCCGCCGCCGCAGTATCCGGCTGCTGCAAAATCCAGCAACTACCACTGTATCAGCAGCGCCCGCTGAGCGTCAGTCTACCTTGAGCTCAATGCGACGGAAGCGCAGGCGCGTCAGTATGCCCTCGTCGACGGTGCCCGCACAGTAGGCCAGCAGCCAGGTGCCCGGCTGGCCGGGCAGGGCGTGCATGGCGGTGTAGCAGTAGCCGGAAGCGGGGTCGTCCTCGATGATGACCGGCTGCGACCAGCTAGCTCCGTCGTCGACACTGCGCGCCAGCACCAGCGGCGTACGGTCGGTACCGGCCGTCTGCCGCGTCGGATAGCCCGGCGCCGGGTTCCAGACCGCGACCAGGCTGCGGTCGATGGGATCGCGCTTCATGGAGAGGGGCGATTCCGGCGAAGTGAAGGCCGACGGCTCACCGGGCGTCCAGGTCCGGCCGCCGTCATTCGACTGTGTCTCGTACTGGCGCCCCAGGTCGGTGCGTCCCCAGCCAAAGAGACTGCCGTTCTCCAGCTCCACGACACCCGGCTCCTGAAAGCCCGTGCGCGTATGGCGCGAGGCGACATGGACGCCGTTGGACTGCTTCCAGGTCTCGCCGTCGTCATCGGAGTAGAAGAACAGCGCATGCGACACATACTCAAAGCTGTACTTGATCGTGCCGTCCGGCTGCGGCAGTTCCAGCGGGCGGTGGTAGGCCGCCGGCAGAATCAGACGCCCCGAGCTCAGGCGCACAACACGGTCGTTGTTGGAGACATGGTAGCCGGGCGCCAGAATGCAGGGACGGGCGGGCGTCCAGCTGCGGCCGCCATCATAGGAGCGGCGCAGATGCAGGCGGCCGTCCTCGAAGCCGCGGCGCAGGAAATAAAAGACGCCGATCGCCCCATCCAGCATGCGCATCAGGGAGACGGACATCAGGTTGACGGCGTGGTCGGCCTCCGGCTTCAGCAGCCAGCCGAGATCCTCGACCATTTCACTGCCGTCGGGCGAAAAGACCAGGCCGGCGAGCCCCGCCGGGTCGTGGTCAAAGCCAACTCCGACACGGAAACGTGAATAGACAAACAGAATGCGCCCGTCCTCAAGCGACAGGAAAGCTCCTTCGCTGTTGCGGATGGCATCGGGACCGGGCGGCAGATCGAGCACAAGGCGGCTGGACGCAAGCTGAAGACTCATAGGGTTCCCTCCATGAAGGGGGCCGACAATCAGCCCCCTTCGAATTTGCCACAGTGTACGCAATGTCTGCTCCTAAAACAAACCCTCTCCAGCGAAACAGCAAAATGCACAGCCCTCCTCATAAAGGGAAGGCTTCCCTGCAGCTAAACCCCCACGCCAGGCGGCGCTATTCGCGGATCCAGACGAGCATCTCGCCGGGATCGCGGTGGCACCAGAGCGCGTAGGGCACCCACCAGGTGTCGGTGGGGCGGTAGCGTTCGGCGGCGGTCTCGGTGCTGCTGCGGAGCGGGCGGTAAAGCGGGGTGTCCGGAGCGGCCTCGGCACGCCAGCCCGGCAGGCGGATGCGGGTGTAGCGGCCGAGCACGGGATCGTCGACCGTGAGGCAGGCGGGGCTGCGGTCGGGAGTGGTAGTTTCGCATGCGAAATTCCCCAGAAACGCCGCATCATCTACGCGCAGTGCTTCCAGCCCGGGACCGTTGTCGACCTCCTCCAGGCAGTAGACCAGCGGCCCCCGCATCACAGCATAGCGGCCCTGGAGCGCACGCACCTCAGGATGTGGCAGCACAAGCTCGGGCGGCAGCGGGAATTCAAAGTCAAGCTGATGTCGGCCGGCCGCAAGATCGAGCAGGAGGTAGCCGTTTTGCCGGGGACTGGCCAGTGTGCAGGAATCCGCCCAGCCGGGGATGCGGATGGCGAGTGCGATCGGTTCCGGTGATGCGGCATGCAAAGTCACCCGCCCATGTTCACAGAGCGCGGCCCGGAGACCGAGCTCGACACTGTGGGTCTTCAGGCGGATCGTGGCGCGGTTGCCGATCAGCTGGTGGATGTAGATGCGGCCTGTGTCGTGGTCGACGCCGTAGAGGTATTCGCCCAGGCCTGCCAGCGTGCGGGCGATGTTCGGCGGACAGCAGGCGCAGCCGAACCAGGGCTGGCGTTCGGGTTTGACGTGCCGGCGCATGGTGTGGGGCAGGCAGTTGGCGGGCCAGACGCTCATCGGGTTGACGTAGAAGAAGCGGCGGCCGTCGAGCTGGAGGCCGGAGACAATGCCGTTGAAGAGGGCGCGCTCGACGACGTCGTGGTAGCGGCTGTCGCGCTCGATGTTGCCGAGGCGGCGGGAGAAGAGGGCCAGCCCGATGGAGGCGCAGGTTTCTGAGTAGTTGGCGTCGTTCGGGAGGTCCCAGGCGGTGGTGAAGCACTCGAGGTGGCCGGACTGGCCGATACCTCCGGTGATGTACATCTGGCGTTCGGCGATGTCCTGCCAGAGGCGCTTCGCCGCAGCCAGGAGTTCTGTGTCGCCGTCCGCGGCGGCGATGTCGGCCATGGCGGCGTACATGTAGGTCGCGCGTACGGCGTGGCCGACCGCCGTGTGCTGTTCGCGTACGGGGAGGTGGGCCTGGAGGGTGGAGGTCACGGTGGGGCTGCGACGCGTGCCGGGGTAGAGCTCGTACCAGTCGGGCGCTGCCTTTTCGGCGTCGAAGTAGTTGGGCTCCCGGCCGCGTTCGTCGATGAAGAAGCGGGCCAGGTTGAGGTAGCGGCGTTCGCCGGTCGTGCGCCAGAGCTTGACGAGGGCGAGCTCGATTTCCTGGTGGCCGGGGTAGCCGCGCAGCTGGCCGGGTGCGGGCCCGAAGACGCGGTCGATGAGGTCGGCAAAGCGGATGGCGACGTCGAGGAGGCGGCGCTTGCCGGTACCTTCGTGGTAGGCGATGGCGGCTTCGATAAGGTGGCCGGCGACGTAGAGCTCGTGGGCGTCGGTGAGGTTTTTCCAGCGGGCCTGGGGTGCGACGACGGTGAAGTAGCTGTTGAAGTAGCCGTCGGGCTGCTGGGCCTGGGCGATGAGTTCGATGAGGGAGTCGGCCTGGGCTTCGAGCTCGGGGTTCGGCGTGACGGCCAGGCTGTAGCCGACGGCCTCCAGCCACTTCATGGCGTCGGAGTCCTGGAAGACCGGGCCGCGGTAATCGCCTTTTTCGAGTCCTGCTGCGATGCGCATGTTGTGCACGGCATGGCTGGGTTCGGCGTCGGGGACGGCATCGTTGAGGGCGGCCCATTGGTAAGGGAGGATGACCTCGTTCACGAGCCTGATATAGCGGTTGAACCAAGGATCATCGATCCTGATGTCGCGGAGCGGTACCGTGGCAAGCGGTACTATGCCAAGCGGTTTGTGGGGGTTGGGGGTGTTGGTAGTGACTTCGGCGGGGGACTGGCCGGGGGTCGCGGTGGGGGTTTCGGCAGGGATCTCGGCAGGGGTGGTTTGTGAATTCATGACAGTTCTCCCGTGTTATGTATTTTTAAACTTCATTTCCGATGTTGGTATTATAGGACGGATTCGGGGGTGTTGCGTTGTGATGGGAGAGCGGCGCAAGTAATGTTGTGTCGTATGCCGC
>JASGUW010000044.1 GCA_030055235.1 Bacillota bacterium | reverse complement strand
AGACGTACAAATACTTCATCCATTAGCATGCTTGGCGGGTATTCTTCACCAGAAGCGGCAGACAACCCGGACTTCATCCGCATTGACTTAGGCTTTTGTGCACCTGTAAGACCATGAGTAGCAGCTTATGTATCCTTTGACTTCATACACCGTTCATCTCTCGAGTGGCATCCGCTTGGAAGCCCCGTCTTCATTCAATGAAAAGAAAGTTCTGCGGCGGCTTTACGTTCTGAAAGGAGCCGTGCCATGAGAATCACAAATCCCAGCTATCCGGTCTATATAGTTGCCGGAGCGGCAGATCAGCGGGGCTCGATGTCATGTAGTTGAAGCCCTCATTATTTGGGTGAAGCATCACTGTTTCTTTTTTCGTGCACAGTGCAGCACAGGGGAATGGAATGCCGTGCACCTAACTGCTGTACTTGGAAGCGGAGCTTCTTGTTTTTAGTATTTGTGCATCAACGGCAGTTTTTGGCCAGCCGTGGCCAAAAACTGCAGCCCCTGCCCGGTTCGTGGGCGCAAATGCGTTTTTGACCGCCCTTGCTTGCTTTTCACTTTCCCAGTTCAGAGCCGCCACAGCAGGTGTCGCCCGCACGACTGCTTTATCAATTCGTTTGCCGCCGCTTTACGAAAAGGAATAAAAAAAGAGAAAGCGGCGGTGCAGCACCGCCAGGTGGAGTAAAAGCTGTGGCCAATTCTTTTCGCTCCTGCCCCGGTTTCGGGGCACCAGTGCAATTTTTGGACTTTTCTGTGCAATTTTTACGCTCTGGACAACCGCAGCCCTCAGAAGCCAGGCCAAATCCGTCCAGAGCGGAAGTTTTGCTCACTTCGAAGCGTTTTCTGTGCAATTTTTACGCTCTGGACAACTGCAGCCCTCAGAAGCCAGGCCAAATCCGTCCAGAGCGGAAATTTTGCTCACTTCGAAGCGTTTTCTGTGCAATTTTTACGTTCTGGACAGCTGCAGCCCTCAGAAGGCAGACGAAATCTGTCCAGAACGGAGATTTTGCTCACTTCGGTGACTTTTCTGTGCAATTTTTACGTTCTGGACAGCTGCAGCCCTCAGAAGCCAGACCAAATCCGTCCAGAGCGGAAATTTTGCTCACTTCGGGGACTTTTCTGTGCAATTTTTACGCTCTGGACAACTGCAGCCCTCAGAAAGCAGGTCAAATCTGTCCAGAGCGGAAATTTTGCTCACTTCGGGGGCTTTTCTGTGCAATTTTTACGCTCTGGGCAACTGCAGCCCTCAGAAGGCAGGTGAAATCCGTTCAGAGCGGAAATTTTGCTCATCTGAGCCAAGTCACCACGCAATACTTATGTCCTGACGCATGCTAGACACTGCCTCCCGTCAAAGGCATCCGACCCTTCACGTCAACCGATCGCCCGCTGATCACCCATACCACCCGATGAACGCCCTTACCACCTGCTGAACGCCCATCAACTTTGAGATCCTGCCTGACACCGATTCCTCCCGCCTTTTTTGCGCTTTCAAAGCAAAAAACGCTTGTTGCCCGGCTGCAGCTGTGGTATCCTATCGCTTGCGTTTTCAAGTCGAGTGGTGAGGAGGTGTTCCGGATGGCGAAATGTGAAATTTGCGATAAAGGCGTTAATTTCGGTCGAAAGATCAGCACTACGCGTTCGCGGGTCTCCCGCCGTGCGCTGGTAATGCAGAAGCCCAACGTCCGCCGTGTCCGCGTGCTAAAAGACGGCACGCCGTCCCGCATGTACGTTTGCACACGTTGCCTGCGTTCAGGTAAAGTCGAACGCGCCTGAGTCTGGTGCTTCAATCCAACAACAATAGAGCCGTCGCACCTCGTGTGCGGCGGCTTTTGTGCATCTCCGATCTATCCCTCCGATGGATCTCTCCGACTCTGTCCTTTCGATAAAAACCCATAACACCGGCAGCTTCGGCTCCGCCAGCCTCATTCCTGCACGAAGGGCCGCCTGATGTCCACCAGACGCAGTTTCTCCATCACATCGGTAAGCTCGAGTTCGCGCAGGACAAAACTCCGATCGGACTCCATCAGCACGATGCCGTAATCAAGCCAGACGCCCATATCCGTCGGAAGGTCCGGCGGCAGGGATTCGCCCTCCTCGGCGTCCTGGGCGGCCTGGGGCGGCGGCTCAGAGGAGAAAAAGAGCAGATCGCCCGGCGCCAGACGGGAATAGTTGACCGTACCATTGAGGTTCAGATAGTTCTGCACCGGCGGCGAAATCTCCATCTGACCCACAATTGTATGCGGCAGACGCAGGCCGTTGACCGCCGCCGCCTGCTGCACAATTCCATGAATGGAAGCGCCGGAGTTGGAGATGCCGTTATCCAGCAGAGTCGAGTTGACGAAGGCCCGCAGCGTTGAGGCAAAGCGCTGCGCCTCGGCCACTTCAACAGGCTGGTCCACGGCGAGCGGGATCAGGCCCGATGAATCCATCCAGCCCTCGCCGCCGTCCGGCAGCGCCACGCGGTATACCGTACTCGACTGATAGACATAGTAGAGCACCGTGCCCAGCTTGACCTCGACGATCAGGTTACCGGCGCTGGCGTGGGTCATCACCCGCTTCGCCAGATCGGCCACCACCACACGCCCCTCATAGCCGGCGGGCTCAATCGAGCGCTGGTCGAGCGTCAGATCGCGCGTCTTGACAAAGGCCTCCGTCCCGTCTTCAAGCACTACAGTTGTGAAGCCCGTCGCCGCCAGACTGGGATCGCCCAGCCGCACCGGGGCATTGTAGAGCAGCTGGGTGACGCGCGCGGACTTGATATCGGGGTGGGCATAGACATTGATCACCGGGCGCAGCACCACCGCATACGCATGATCGTCATAGAGGTCCTGCACCGCTTTTCCCGGTTTTTCCACCGCGCTCGGGTCGCTTACGCTGACACCCGCGAGCACCCGCGGCAGCACCACGAACAGCCCCGCCAGCAGCAGCGCCAGCACAATCGTCGGCAGCAGCCAGCCCGGCAGGCGCCGCGGCTCGATTGCCTCGTCACCGACCGTGTCCTCTCCGGTCCTCGACTCCAGCCAGTCCTCTGTCAAAACATGGCGACCGGCCTCCTGGCGCATCTGTGTCAGCGGACTACGCAGCCAGGCTGCCCGCCGCAGCCGATCGCCCTGCCGCCGGAAGCGCGCCCAGCGCCCACGCCGCCTGGCCGCGCGCAGATACTCGCGCCGTTGCCGCGGCGTTACCTCGTCGCGCGCGCGCCCGCTCGGTACCGGCGCCTCCACGCGTCGGATCCCCGCCGCATTCGTTTCGCTCGACGTTGTCGCCCGTCGCTGCTGCTGCTTCTGCACGGCCTAGCCCTCCCCTGCCCAGCAGAGCAGCGTGCAGCTCGCCACCGCCAGCTCAGCCTCATGGCTCAGACTGACAGACTGGCTGATGACGCCGAGGAGGCGGGCTCTGGCTGCAGCTTTCGCATGCAAAACCAGCAACGGCTCTCCGCTCTCCCGGCGCACAATTTCGATCATCTGCCAGCCGATGCCGGCGCGGCCAATGCCGGTGCCCAGGGCCTTGGCGGTCGCTTCTTTGGCGGCGAAGCGGGCTGCCAGTGCGCGGCTGCGGGCCGGCGGCGCGAGGGCGGCACAGTCGGTCTGCTCGCGGGCGGTGAAAACGCGCGCGACAAAGCGCTCGCCCTGGCGGTCGAGCAGGCGGGCGACGCGTGCCACGGAGATGATGTCAATGCCGCTGCGAATTTCGAGGGACGGCAGACCGTTTATTGTTGACCTGGATTCATTCATCAGCTTCTCATTATCGCACAGGCGGCAGCATGCTAGAATCACAGGCAGAAGAAAATCGGCTGAAGCTGTGATCGCTTCGGATTTGCATGCTATTAGGATTGATGCGGACAGCCGCTTAAGCGCGCACGACGATTACATATCAGATGAGGTATCAGGAGAGAGGAGTTTCATGATGTACGAGATTCTGAAATTTGCCCCGCAGTACAAAGACTATCTCTGGGGCGGGCGCCGCCTTGACAGTTTCGGGAAGGAGCTGCCCCCTGACGGCCCGCTTGCCGAGAGCTGGGAACTGTCCTGCCAGCCGAACGGACTCTCTGTTGTTGAGGGCGGCCGCTATGATGGGCAGCGCCTTGACCAGCTGTTGATGTCGGACAGGAGTGGGTGGATGGGAACGGACTTCGCAGAAAGCGAAAATTTCCCTCTTCTGGTCAAGTTCATTGATGCCGAAAAGGATCTCTCCGTTCAGGTGCACCCCAATGATGAGGCCGCACAGCGACTTGAGAATGTTCCTTATGGCAAAAATGAGATCTGGTATGTCGTCTACGCGCCCGAGGGCGCCACGCTGGTTGCCGGCCTGAAGCCCGGCACCACGCCGGACGGGCTCGCCGCCGCGATCGCCGCCGGCCGCTGTGAGGACGAGCTGGCCCAGATCCCGGTCAAGGCCGGTGATGTCATCAACATTCCGGCGGGGCTGGTCCACGCAATTACGGCGGGGCTTATTGTCTACGAGGTGCAGCAGAGTTCGGACACGACCTATCGTCTTTATGACTACAATCGTCGCGGGGCTGATGGCAAGCTGCGCCCCCTCCATGTCGACAAGGGACTTGAGGTCATCGATTTCGCGCCCGGTGATGCGCCGCTGCGTTTTGACGGTCTGCCGAATGCGGTGCCGAGCCTTGTGGGTGATGTTTCGAGCCGCCTGCTGGTGCTGAATCGCTATATCAGTTTCGCGGAGGTCGATCTGGCGGGCGAGGCCGTCTGGCAGGCGGATCCGCGGCGTTTCCGGATCCTGACCTGCCTGGACGGGAGCGTCACCCTGAACGGGGACGTGGTGGTCGAGCGTGGGCGCACGGTCTATCTGCCGGCGGCGCTGCCCGAGCTGACGCTGTCCGGCGAGGGGCGGCTGCTGATCACCTGGCCGGGCGATCCGGAGCTGCGCGAGGAGCTGACGGAGTCGGTCGGGCGCGAGGTGCTCGCCGCCGCCACCGCGCTCGACCCCGCCTGACGGGGGCCGGGCTGGCGGGAGGAACCGGGCTGACAGGGGCCGGGCCGGCGGGAGCCGGGCTGACGGGGGTCGGGCCGGCGGGGACCGGGCTGACGGGAGCCGGGCCGGCGGGGACCGGGCCAGCGAGGACCGGGCCGGCTGGAGCCGGGCTGGCGGGGGCCGGGCCGGCTGGAGGAACCGGGCTGACAGGAGCCGGGCCGGCGGGGACCGGGCTGACGGGAGCCGGGCCGGCGGGGACCGGGCTGACGGGAGCCGGGCCGGCTGGAGGAACCGGGCTGACAGTTGTTTTATGGCATAAATCCAATTCATCACATCTTTCGAGCTGTGAGGGTCCAGCTTCCTAGCAGCTTTGAATGTCAACTTTTGGAGTTGTGACTCGATAATCGATTACCGTTCTATCGGTACTTTCCGGATTTCATCTGAGAAACAGCCGGAACGTCTGTGATTTGATCATATGACTTGAGACACGGCCAAAACGCCTGAGATATGCGCGTTTTGGCCGTTCTCCATGTGGTACATAACGAGTGCCACCGGGTGATCTGTGATGCCTAAGGTCTTTGCAATCTGAACCGTAAGTAACAATGACGATATTGCCCGTGGATCGGGCAATATCGAAATATTTTTCCAGAGGGTGGACAAAAATCGCGCTGGTGCCCCGAAATCGGGCAGGAGCGAAAAAATTGTCCACAGCTGGACAAAAATTGCGCTGGTGCCCCGAAAATGGGGCAGGAACGAAAAAATTGTCCACGGCTGGCCAAAAAAGGCCGTTTGTGCCCCGGAATCGGGCACAAACCCCGATTTCTGGCCACAGGTGGACAGCATCCTGTATTGTAGGTATAGGCAGATCCACTCAAGAGAGCGTGAATAGAGCAAACGTGAATAGAGTGAAGAAGAAGGATGATACCTCTTGTTGAGTGGATTTGCTTGGAACGAAGA
>JASGUW010000043.1 GCA_030055235.1 Bacillota bacterium | reverse complement strand
CAATTTTTTCGTTCCTGCCCGGATTCCGGGGCACCAGCGCAATTTTTGTCCAGCTGTGGACAATTTTTTCGCTCCTGCCCGGATTTCGGGGCACCAGCGCAATTTTTGTCCACCCCTTGAACAAATTCCTCGATATTGCCCCGAAGCCAGCACGAAACTTAGAAAATCAGTTGTACAAGGATTAAGAGAGGATGCCTCAACGCGCGAGGTATTGTGAATGCCTATTAGACATGGTTTCGTACTGCAGCAATAACCATGGCGTAGCAGGTGTCACCCGTCCGATTATGAACCGCTTACGTTTTCTTCATCTTAGCCACGGAAGGGCTGCGCGGCGCGCAGGGTCAAGATCGAGAGTTTTACAAAAAGAATTTTGTATTTCTCCTTATCTTGACCACAAAGGAGCCGCGCGCGCCGCTGCACGGCGTGCTGGGAGTTGTCTGAATTGCTTCGCAATTTCCTTGAGAGTGCCAGATCATGCCAATCATCCTCGGCGCTCGCAATCATATTTCATTCCATTCACATTCCGGCAGTTTGTAGGTTGATCGCTGCGCAAGCGATGGGAGAAGCTGTCACCAATTCCTTAAATGCAAACAACGATAAAACTTTTATGTTTCAGGTGTTCGCGGAGGGCGAAGAAAAGCTTTTACACGTCCCGACAAACAGGATGCGCACCTTTTTAACTTTTATATATTTGTGTCTGGCGGAAGAAGCGTTTAGAATTAAGAAAGTTCATATTAACTGCCGGCGTGCAATCGTAGGCACTGATTACAGCCTATCCCTGCAGAGCCGGACATGTAAGGAAAGGAATCAATCTTATGGAATGGTTTCGTAATCTGGGAAGAGGGATACTGGACTGGCTGCCAGGCCTGCTGGCTGCCGTTCTGATTCTGGTTGCCGCCTGGCTGCTCGCCACACTGGTGAAGTTCCTGGTGGTCAAAATTCTGCGCGCAACCCGGCTGGCAGAGAAAGTCAACCGCCTGGGAGTCTCTGGCGAGAAGGCGGCCAACACTACTGAGTATCTGGGACAACTGGCATTTGTCATTGTCTTTGTGCTCTTCCTGCCGATGGTCTTCGCGCGTCTGGGCCTGGCCGGCGTCGCTGAGCCCATTTCGGGCTTTGTCAACAGCCTTGTTGCCTTCCTGCCCAATCTCTTCGCTGCCGCCCTGATCCTCTACATCGGATTCTTTGTCGCGCGCATCATCCGTGACCTTGTCACCCCTCTGCTGAACCGCCTCGGCGTCGACAAACTGCAGCAGAAGACCGGTGCAGCCTCCGCGGAAGCAACCTCCTTCTCGACGGTTCTGGGCTATGTCGTCTACGCCATCGTCCTGATCCCGATCATCATCGCGGCTCTGGAAGTCGTCAAGGTCACGGCCATTTCGCAGCCCGCCATCGCGATGCTCACCACCGTCTTTGACTACATCCCGCGCATCATCACGGCCGTGGTCATCATCGGCATCGGCGCCTTCATCGCCAAGCTCGCCACCAACCTCCTGACCCAGCTGCTCGGCAGTGTCGGCGCGGACGCTTTCTGCACCCGCCTCCTCGGTGACCAGAACGCAGCCGGCCGCAGCTTCTCTCTGACGCGCATCCTCGCTGTTATCGTCCACGTTCTGATCCTGCTCTTCTTCATCGTGGAAGCGCTCGGCACCCTGCAGCTTGATATCCTCACCACCATTGGTGCCGGAATCATTTCCTACCTGCCGAACGTCCTGGCCGCCGTCCTGATCCTCGTGGTTGCCTGGCTTCTGGCCGGTTGGCTGGAGCGCCTGCTGCGCGACAACGTCAAGCAGGGCGCCACACTCGGCCTGATCACCCGCAGCGCGATCATGCTGCTGGCCGCCTTCATGGTTCTGAATCAGCTGAGAGTCGCTACGGTTATCGTCAACTACGGCTTCCTCTTCGTCATCGCCGGCGCCGCGCTGGCCTTCGCCCTCGCCTTCGGCCTTGGCGGCCGTGAGTTCGCCAGCCGTAAGCTTGAGCAGCTTGACGCCAAGATCGCTGAAGTCGAGCTCGAGGAGAAGGAGTCCGAAGACTAAACCCTCTCTCCGCTTACGACAAAGAACGGGGCTGTCTCACGCAGAAGACGGCCCCGTTTCCTTTTGTCGGCTCAGCTTGCCGGTTTCCTGATACAGCAATCACTGTTGATGGCGCTGGGCGCAGGCCCACTGGGCATAGATTGAAATGATAAGAATGAAAAACGGCGGCGAGCGGCGAGGCTTATCTGCATAAAGCTGCTACGTCTCTAAGAGGCAAAAGACTGGGTACAGACTTTCGTTGCCAAGGATTAGCAAATTGAACTGACCCAAGAACACCTATCCTGGTCCTGCACGCCGTGTAGCGGCGTGCGCGACTCTCTGTGGTCAAGATGGGCTGAAATGGCAATAGAATTTGCCATTTCACGTTGTTTTGACCAGAAACAGGGCTTCCGTGGCCAAGATGGGCTGAAAAGGCAACCGAATTTGCCATTACACGCTGTTTTGACCAGAATCGGGCCTTCTGTGGTCAAGATGGGCTGAAATGGCAATCGAATTTGCCATTACACGCTGTTTTGACCAGAATCGGGCCTTCTGTGGTCAAGATGGGCTGAAATGGCAATCGAATTTGCCATTACACGCTGTTTTGACCAGAAACAGGTCTTCTGTGGTCAAGATGTGCTGAAATGGCAATCGGTTTTGCCATTTCACGTCGTTTTGACCAGAATCGGGCCATCTGTGGTCAAGATGTGCTGAAATGGCAATCGGTTTGTTACTGTTCACAGGGGTCAACCAGGCTGCTTTACACTGTTCGCTTCTGACATGTGTCGCCGCTTAAAGACACCAATGAGGTGCTGGTAGACATTTAATTCTTCCTTCTTGTTCTCTTGCTTATTCTCTTCCTTGTTCTCGTCCTTATTCTCTTCCTTGCTCTCTTCCTTGCTTTTGTTCTCGCTCTCTTCTTTCTCGCGTTTTTCTGCCTCGAGACTTTCCATTCTGAGATTCTCGATATAGCTGGTGAAGATACAGTAATCCTCAAGATTCTGTTCGCTTCGGAAACCATCACTCTGCCGCAGTTTTCGTTTCATACATCTTGCAAGTCGCTCGGCTCGGTTATTGGTAGGTGCAACGGCGAGATTGCGCAGGAAAAGCAAGTGATTGTCCTTGAGCTTTTCGAGGCGAGCCAGAAGATTTTTCGCCTTAC
>JASGUW010000042.1 GCA_030055235.1 Bacillota bacterium | reverse complement strand
GAGGATTTGTTTGAAACTGAAATTTCTCGAAATTTTTCACCCATTGGGTGATAGAGAGAATTTTCTGAACGCCTGCAGTATCAGGCACTACAGCGATCGCTTAGCCGTGGGATGAATAATGCGGGATATAGGGAGGGTAGACCAACGGGCTCTGTGTTGGCGCAATAAAAATCTGCCATAAAGCGCGTCAGGCTGCTGTTATCCGCGCGCCCTGGCGCCTCCCGCGCCCGCACCCCGCCCAGGCACCTCACCCGTGCGCCTTAACCGTTAGCGGCTTTGAGCTCCTCCTCCGCCTCCTCGGTCACTTCCGCGGCCGCGTTCCCCGCAGTTCCCGCCGCCGCGCTCTCCGCCGCAGCCCGGCAGGCCGCGCAGACGCCACGGATCTGCATCGTAATGTCGCTGATCCGGAAGTCCTCCCGCCTCTCAATGTACTTCTTCAAGTCAACCAGAAAATCCCCATAGCGCTCAATTTGAATATCCATGAGCATACCGCAGACGTCACAAACGCCGTGCGCATGAGGATGGACATTGGCATCATAACGGGCCGGCTCAGAAGGAATATCGAGCTTGAGCAGCTTGCCCTGTGAAGCGAAGAGGTTGAGATTACGATAGACCGTCGCCAGACTCAAGCGCGGATTGGTCGGCTTCAAAAGATCGTAGACCATCTCCGCCGTCGGATGATTGGGTATGGTACGCACCGCCTGAAGAATGCGCTCTTTCTGCTTTGTATGTCTCATTACGTACCTTCCTTCTAGTATCAGGACACTGGGAATAGGTTCATGCCGTCTGGCAGCATTTGTTTTCAAATTCTTTCATGTGCCGTCAGGGAATATGGGAGCGGCTGTAAAATGCGGCGAGCACGCGGCAGAACCAGGCCTGGTCCAGGACACCGGCTGTTTCGCGCAGGCTGTGCATCGCCCAGACCGCCGTCCCGACGTCGACACCAGGCAGCGGCAGCGGCCCGGACAGCAGCGGTCCAATGGTGGAACCTCCACGCAGATCACTGCGGTTGCTGAAATTCTGCGAAGGGACGCCGGCCGCCTCGCAGAGCAGGCCAAAACGGGCAGCACCCTCGGCATCGGTAATGTAGGAAAGATTCGCCGCCGACTTGATGACGGGCCCGCCGTTCAGGCGCGGGCGACTCGCCGCATCCGCCAGCTCGGAGCGGTTGGGGTGCACAGCGTGCGCGAGGTCGGCAGAAATCAGAAATGAGCGGTCAAGTCCAGCCAGAAAATCAGCCCGGCCGGCGCCCAGCAGCAGCGCCACACGCTCCAGGCGGTCGCGCAGCAGTAGGGAGGCAGCCCCGTTCTTCGCCCGGCTGCCGACCTCCTCGGTATCGGCGCAGAAGAGCACCGCATGGCTCCCCAGCTGATCACCACCTGGTCGATCACCACCTGGTCGATCACCACCCGGCCGATCACCACCCGCAGCCACGGCCAGCAGAGCCTCCAGCCCCGCATGGCAGCTCATGAGATTGTCCAGCCGCGGCGCCTGCAGCCAGATCCCGCCATCGCCCAGAAAAGAAGCCGGCTCAGGATCAAAAAAGCGCAGATCCCAGCCACGAATCGCAGCGGCATCGACCCCGGCAGCCTCAGCCACCAGCGTCAGCAAATCGCGCCCCTCCGCTGCCGCATAGACCGGCAGCAGCTCCTTCGCCGCATTGATCTCAACACCCTGATTCACCTCACGATTCATGTGAATCGCCAGGTTCGGCAGCACAAAACGCGTCTCCAGCTCAAGCAGCGACACAGAAAGCCGACCGGAGTCCCCCTCCGTCCACCAGACCCGCCCGCCAAGTCCCAGCGGACGATCAAACCAGGTGTTCAGAATAGGCCCGCCATACACCTCCGTCGCGATACGGCGATAGCCCTCCGCCACCTGATCCGCACCGGGCTTGACCGCCAGAGCCGGCGAATCACAGTGCGCACCGACAATCGACCAGACAGGCGCCGGCGAATCACCCACGATAACCGCCGTCAAAGCCGAACCAAAGGCAACATCATAGACCCGGTCACCCGGCTCAAGACGCGTACACTCACTGAGCGGAACGAAGCCCGCAGCAACAAGTCGACGCTCCATCTCGGCCACAGCATGCCAGGGTGTCACTGCCCGCCGGATAAAATCCGCGAGATCTCGGCTCACCTGCCGCGCATCTGTGAACACATTGTTGATATTCATACTAATTATTATATGCAAGTTCAAAACTCTGCCAAGCACAAAAGTATTGCCACCGCATAGATCGGCGCAAGCCAGGTCACCAGCGGAATTCCCCGGCTGCGTGCGATCCTGCGCCAGCGCGCGCTGCTGCCGTAGACAACAGCGACAAGCAAGAGGCCCACAAGCAGAACCCCAAGCCCCCGCCCGGCCCCCTGAGTCCAACCACAAACTGCTGCAAACTTCACATCCGCACCACCCATATCTTCACTGAGATAATAAATGCATGCGAAAGGCAGCCCGCAGACCGCCATCCCAACAAGCGACGCCCCCGGATCCAGCCTGCCGCCCGCCGTCCAGGCCGTAATCGTGCCTGCAACAGCCAGCAGCAGCAACCAGCGATTTGCGACACGGCGCTGCCGCAGATCTGTCCACGCCACGACAGCCAGCAGCACCAGCTGCACAAAAATGAGGCACAAGCGAATGGCCACCACCTCCTCTCGCCTCCATTGTTCCGCTCCGTCACATCTGACTGTCAGAGAAAATTCCGCCGTCTTCCGCCCTGATACGCCCCTTTCCAAACCGCCGTGGACAGATGGCAGCGGGTCAAAAAACACCACCTCTTTCTCTCTTCCACAGAGTTTTCCACATCAGAGGCTGCTTCCGGGTCGAAAAACCAGTCTTGTAATCTGTTTGTCACAAAGGCTGAAAGCGCGCTGCTGCAGCCATCTCAGCCTGCCGAAAATACATTCTGAACAGACGTTCGAAATATTCCTGTAATCCGTGAAACATGCTTGTAACATAGATCACAGAGATTTCGAGGCGTGAAACGTGCTATTTGTTATCCACAGAGTTTTCCACAGTTTCCACATTTTTCCACGAAATTGAGGATATACGGTACCAAGACCCTTTTGCCATGCAAAGCTCGACCTCCCGTCCACCGCTGACGGACAGAAGGGAGCTGCATCGGGATTAGGGGAAGCACAGCCTGAGGGACTGGCAAAGAGGATGAAGAGCAGCTCGTTGATTCCGCGTATTCAAAACGAAGAGAAATCCAAACGCTGATTTGCAAAACCCCCGATCCTGACTAGAAACGGGGCCTCCTTGGTCAAGATGAAGAGAAATACAAAATCCGTTTTGTAAAACTCTCGATCTTGACCAGAAACCGGTCCTTTGTGGTCAAGATAAAGAGAAATACAAAATACTTTTTGTAAAACTCTCGATCTTGACCAGAAACGGGGCCTTCGTGGTCAAGATGAGGAGAAATACAAAATATTTTTTGTAAAACTCCCGATCTTGACCAGAAATCGCCCTTTTGTGGTCAAGATAAGGAGAAATACAAAATCCCTTTTGTAAAACTCTCGATCTTGACCCTGCGCGGCGTGCGCGGCCCTCGTGGTCAAAGTAGCCTGAAATCCAAATCATTTTTTGGATAGCACGCTATTTTGACCATAAACAGGGCTTTCGTGGTCAAAGTAGCCTGAAATCCAAATGGTTTTTTGGATAGCACGCTGTTTTGACCAGAATCAGGGCTTTCGTGGTCAAAGTAGCCTGAAATCCAAATGGTTTTTTGGATAGCACGCTGTTTTGACCAGAATCAGGGCTTTCGTGGTCAAAGTAGCCTGCAATCCAAATGGTTCTTTGGATTACACGCTGTTTTGACCAAAATCAGGGCCCTCGTGGTCAAAGTAGCCTGAAATCCAAATGGTTTTTTGGATAGCACGCTGTTTTGACCATAAACAGGGCTTTCGTGGTCAAAGTAGCCTGAAATCCAAATGGTTCTTTGGATTACACGCTGTTTTGACCAAAATCAGGGCTTTCGTGGTCAAAGTAGCCTGAAATCCAAATGGTTTTTTGGATTACACGCTGTTTTGACCCTGCGCGCCGTACCGGCCGCTGCCGGCCGCCCTCTTGGCAGGATCACCTGTCTCCCGACCTTCTTGACGTGCACCCACCCATCCGATGAACCGACGAGCCTGCGACCCGACGAACCGACGAGTCGCCCAGGGGGGCGCCGGGCGGCATACGAGCCCGGCATGCGAGCCTGGCATGTTATAATTTCAGGAGTATTCAAGCAGCGCCCACTCCCGGCCAAAAGCAGGGAATGGTGCTTTTTGTGCGTTTCGGCACCGCTCAGGCAACGCTGCGAAGCCCCCGGAAGCCGCCTCCCGCATGTTCCGGGAGAACTGTTGCTCTGGGATATATAACCCTGGGATATGTAACCTTGGGATATGTAACCCTGGGACATGTCACATGGGACATATCAGCTGCATACACTGGGATAGACGTCCCCGGGAAAGACGTCCCCGGAAGAGACGTCCCTGGGAGGGACGGGAAAGAGGGTCAGAGCCATCGCTTACAAACAAAACGAAGAGATAGTAGCCGTCATCCTGGCCGCCCAGGACGCCCAGCGCCTGAATTCCAAGCAGTCGGTACACGCCCGCAGCATCGGCGGCCGGACGGTGGCCGCCCGTGTCCGGGAGGTGCTCAAGGAAGCGGGCGTTTGCGCCCTCGCCTGTGTCGTCGGCGACCGTCAGGAGCAGGTCCGCGCCGCTCTCGGCGAAGACATGGCCTACGTCCTGCAGGAGGAGCGCCTCGGCACCGGCCATGCGGCGCGCCAGGCGGCCAGCTTCCTGGAGAGCCGCGACGGCCTGACGCTGGTCGTCCCCGGCGATGCGCCGCTGCTGACGACAGCGACGGTCAAGCGCGCGCTCGCGACCTTCAGCGCCGAGAGCCTCGACTGCCTGCTGCTCGTCGCCAGGGCGGGGGAGCCGGCCGGCATCCATCTGCTCACGCCGGAAGCAGCCGACGAGGTCGTCGCCGTCAGGCGCAGCGCCGCCGGCACCGAGCGCGAGCTCGAGGTCAGCTCCGGTTTCTACGTCTTCCGCACCGCCATGCTGCTCTCCGTGCTCGGGCGCATGCGCTTCGCCGCGGATGGCCGCCTGGACCTGGCCGCCTGCCTGCCGATTCTGGTGGCGGACGGGCGCCGCGTCGCCACGCTCGGCATGCCTCCGGCGGAGGCGCGCCATGTGCGCACGGTCGGGGATCTGGTTTTCGCAGAACGCATTCTCAGCCAGCGCGAAGCTCAGCGCCTGCTGGATGCCGGCGTGGAGCTGCAGCGGCCGGAGACCTCGATTATAGAGGCGGGCGTGGAGGTGGCCGCGGACACCCGGATCGCGCCCGACGTGACCCTGCTGGGCGACACGGAGATCGGCCCCGGCTGCCACATTGAGCGCGGCGTCGTGCTGGAGAACGCCAGAATCGGGGCGGGCTGCCATATCGGTCCGCACACTGTAATTCGCTTTAGTGAGTTGGGCAAAGACTGCGACATCGGTCCCGCTGTCTGCCTGCGTGACGGGGCCTGGATCGACCGGAAGACCAGGATCGCCGCCGGGGCGGAGATTGCCAACGCCGTGATCGGGCGGCGGGTGGTGATTGAGGCGCATGTTTCGCTCGTTGACTGCGACGTCGGCAGCGACAGCCGCATCGGGGCGGGGACGGTGACCGCGAACTACGATACCGGCGGGCAGTCGCAGCGCACTTCGATCGGCCAGATGGTCGTGGTGGGCTCGAACACGACGCTGGTGGCGCCGCTCGAGATCGGCGACAACGCCGTGATCGCGGCCGGCTCGGTGATTACGGAGCCGGTGGGGTCCTTTGCGCTGGCGATTGCCAGGCAGCGCCAGTCGACCATGGACGACTGGGTCCGGCGCCAGAGGATGCGGCGCGGAGGCTAGCGGCGATGGTGTTTTTTTCCGGCGCCCGGGGACAGCTTGCCGATCGGAGCTGGCTCGTCGTCGGGCTCGGCAACCCCGGGCCGCGTTATGCGGCGACCTGGCACAACTGCGGCTGGCTGGCGCTCGACCTGATCGCGGCACGCCACAATATTAAGGTAGGCAAAGCTCGCTTCAACGGCGCCTGGGGCCAGGGTGACACGGCGGCCGGCGGGCGCCTGATACTGCTTAAACCGGAAACTTATATGAACGAGAGCGGGCGCAGCGTCGTTGCCGCCCTCAACTGGTTCAAGCTGCCGCCCGAGCGCCTGGTCGTGCTCTATGACGATGTGGACATTGCGCGCGGACAGGTGCGCGTCCGCCAGCAGGGCGGGCCGGGCAGCCACCGCGGCATGCAGTCGGTGATCCGGGAGATCGGCACAGGCGACTTCCCGCGCATCCGTATCGGCATCGGCCCGCAGCCCCGGGACCGCGACATTGTGGCCTTCGTGCTGGAGGCGATCCCGGCGGAGCTGCGGCCTGTCATGCGCGACGCCTTTGAGACGGCGGCCGACGCCGTCGACCTGATCCTGAAGCACAGTGTCGACCTGGCCATGAACCGCATCAATGCGCGGCGGCCGGCGACGACGGCGACGGAGCCGACGGATGCCGGCTGAGCGCCCGGCCGCGCCCGTCGCCGCCGCCACGCCTGTCGCCGCCGCGGAGCGCGACCCGCAGGTCGCCGCGATCGCCCGCCTCTGGCCGGCGCGCCACGTCAATGTCACCGGCCCCGTCGACGCCCAGAAGGCCTGCCTCCTGATGGCCGCGGCGGGACGCCTCGGGCGCCCGCTCCTGCTCGTGGTGGCCGACGAACTCGCCGCCAGACGCCTGGCCGAAGCCCTCGCCGCCTTCGCCCCGGAACCCGAAGGCGTC
Source organism: Bacillota bacterium (assembly GCA_030055235.1). Lineage (GTDB taxonomy): Bacteria > Bacillota > Clostridia > Saccharofermentanales > Fastidiosipilaceae > JAEZYR01. The sequence goes on along the minus strand of JASGUW010000042.1, from coordinate 15,499 downwards.
GCCGTCTGGCCCCGGCGCGAGCTCGAGCTCGGCCGCGCCGAAGCCGCCAGCCGCGAGCAGGAGCAGGCCCGCCTGGCCCTGCTGCGCCGCCTCGCCGCCGGCGAGCTCCAGACCCTCGTCGTCCCCGCCGCCGCGGCCCTCATCCGCCTGCCCGACCCCCGGCGCCTGGCCACCGCCAGTCTCCGGATCTCACACGACGGGGAGGCGGACGTCGATGAGCTTTGCAGAAAACTTGAGGCACTGGGCTATGAACGCGCAGGGCAGGCGCGCCTGGCCGGCCAGTTTGCCCGTCGCGGCGACATCCTCGACATTGTGCCTGTCGGGCTCCCGGAGAACCGCGGGGTCGAGGGGGCGGAAGACACAGACGGGATCGGCTACCGCATCTCCTTTTTTGACACCCAGATTGACCAGCTGAAATCCTACAGCCTCCAGACGCAGCGCTCGCTGGAGAATCTCGAGCATATCCTGGTGACGGCCGCCCGTGAGCGGCTCATCGATCCACAGGAGCGTACCGCTCTCACCGAGCGCGTCCGCGCCGCCGGTGAAGCCGAACTGCTCGAACTCAGACGCCATCAGGTCGACCCGACCGTGACCGACCGCCTGCAGCGCCTGCTCGAACGCGACCTGGCCGACCTGACCGACGGCCATGACAGCCCCGGCCTGGACAAGTGGCTCAGTTTCATCCACGGCGACGACACGATCCTGGACCACGGCCGCCACCACGGCTGCCTCTTCGCCGTCGACGAGCCGCAGCGCGTCAGTCAGCGCCTGGACCAGGCCCAGGCCGAGCATGCCGCCCATGTCACCCAGCTGCTCACCAGAGGCCAGACCTTCGCCGGCGCCACAGAGGCCCGCCTGGGCCGCAGCGACATCATGAGCTGGCTCGACCGTGAGACGAATGTCCTCTCCCTGGCCATGATCGGCTCGGCCGGCAGCGGCTTCCCGGACGCCATCCACCTCAACATCCAGGGGCGCGAAAGCGAAGGCTACCGCGGCCGTGACGCCCAGCTCGTCGAACTGGTCCGCCAGCGCCAGCACGACGGGCTGGAAACCTGGTTCCTGACGCAGTCCCCCGAGCGCGCCCAACGTCTGGGAGAGATCCTGCTCGAGCACGGCGTCACCACCCCGCCGCAAGTCTCCGCCCGCAGCCTGGCCCGCGGCTTTGAGTGGCCCCGCGCCGGCCTGCTCGTCTTCGGCAGCGAAGACGTCTTCGGCCAGGAGCGCCGCCAGCGCCGCCGCCGCTTCCGGGGGCAGGGCCTGGCGATCGACTTCTTCAGCGACCTGCGCCCCGGCGAGCTGGTCGTCCACGAAAACTACGGCATCGGCCTCTATGAGGGGCTGGTCAACCAGAGCGACAGTCAGGGCACGAGGCGCGACTACCTGGCCATCCGCTATGCCGGCGACGACCGCCTCTTCCTGCCGATGGAGCAGCTCGATCAGATCCAGCGCCACATCGGCGGCGGTTCGGGCGGTTCGGGCGGCAGCGCCACCGGCAGCGCCAGCACCGCCGGCACCGACGACACCGACACCCCCGGCAGCACCCGCCTGACCCGCCTCGGCACCCTCGAGTGGACGCGCGCCAAGGAGCGCGCCCGCGCCTCCATCCGCCGCCTGGCCGTCGACCTGGTCAAGCTCTACGCCCGGCGCAGCGTCCTCCGCGGCCACGCCTTCCAGGCCGAAACCGTCTGGGACCGCGAATTCGCCGCGTCCTTCCCCTACGAAGAGACCCCCGACCAGCTGCGCGTCATCGACGAGGTCACGGCCGACATGGAATCCGACGGCGTCATGGACCGCCTGCTCTGCGGCGACGTCGGCTTCGGAAAAACAGAGGTCGCCTTCCGCGCCATCTTCAAATGCGTCGGCGACAGCCGCCAGGCCGCCCTCCTGGCCCCCACGACCGTCCTGGCCCAGCAGCACTACGACACCTTCCTGGAGCGCCTCGGCGACTTCCCGCTGAAAGTCGGCCTGCTCTCCCGCTTCGTCCCCGCCGCCCGCCAGCGCCAGGTCCTCCGCGGCCTGGCCGCCGGCACGATCGACGTCGTCATCGGCACCCACCGCATCCTTTCGCAGGACGTCAGCTTCAAGCGCCTGGGCCTGCTGGTGGTCGACGAAGAACAGCGCTTCGGCGTCAACCACAAGGAGCGCATCAAGGCCCTCACCCCCTCCGTCGACGTCCTCAGCCTCTCCGCGACCCCGATCCCGCGCACCCTGCACATGTCGCTCTCCGGCATCCGCGACATCTCCGTGCTCGAAGAAGCGCCGGAGGACCGCCGCCCCGTCCAGACCTACGTCATGGAATACGACAGCGGCGTCATAGAGGAAGCCATCCTGCGCGAGCTCGGCCGCCAGGGCCAGGTCTTCTATCTCTTCAATGACACCCGGCGCATTGCCGAACGGGCTCAGGCTCTAGGCAAAGCTCTCCCCGGCGCCCGTGTCATCTACGCCCACGGCCGCATGGCCGAGCGCGAGCTGGAGGACGTCATCCGCAGCTTTATCTCCGGAGAAGCCGACATCCTCGTCTGCACCACGATCATCGAGTCGGGGATTGACATGCCGAATGTCAACACCATCATTGTCGAGCGCGCCGAACGCCTGGGTCTGGCCCAGCTCTACCAGCTGCGCGGACGCGTCGGCCGCTCCCACCGCCAGGCCTACGCCTACATCACCTACCGCCGCGATCAGGTGCTGAGCGAAATCGCCGAAAAACGCCTGGCCGCCATCCGCGATTTCACGGAACTCGGTGCCGGATTTCGCATAGCCATGCGTGATTTGGAAGTCCGCGGCGCCGGCAATCTCCTGGGCGCCGAGCAGCACGGCCAGATGGAGGCCATCGGCTACGATCTCTACACGCGCATGCTGAGTGAAGAAGTGGAGAAGGCAAAGCATGAGGCGAAGGCCGCTTCCCCGACCGCCCCTGCTGTCGACCCGCTCATCGACCCCGACCCCACCGCCCGCGTCGACTGCGTCGTCGAGCTCGCCCTGGACAGCTACATCCCGTCGAGCTATATCCCCGACGAAGGCGAGCGCATGGACATGTACCGTCGCATCGGCGCGATTCAGGATGCCGCCGCCTACCGCGACGTCCTGGACGAGCTCCACGACCGCTACGGCGATCCCCCGGCCGCCTGCCTGACCCTCTGCGACGTCGCCCTGGCCCGCCAGAGTGCCGGCAGCCTGGGCATCAGCCGCATCCATGTCCGCGGCGCCGATCTGCGCCTGGAGCTGGCGACCGCAAGCCGCCCCGACATGGCCAAGCTGCTGGCCCTGCCGAATCTCGACGGCTGGCGCGGCCGCATCCGCTTCAGCGCCGGCCAGCGCCCGCACGTCCTGCTCATCGGAGCCGCCGATCCGCTAAGTGGCGCCCCCGCCCTTCTCGGCCGCCTCTTCCTGGACCTGGAGGCCAGGCTGCGCCAGGAGGCCGCCGCCCTCAGCGGCTGATATCCAGCACCACCAGGACGCTTTCGCCGTCCACCACGAGCTCAATCACAAGTTCTCGGTAGGCACTTAAGCTGCTGGTATCAATGGTTAACCAGGCTGGCAGTTTGATATTTTCTGCGAAGTTCAGCGCCCCCTCCGCCTCCTGGCCCTTCACCCGGATCCGGATTTTTGTCGGGTCGAGTGGCCGGCCGTCCGCGTAGACGGCGCGGATGGCTTCGATCCGGATGCTTTCCGGCGGCTGGCTGTCGACCGCCTCATCCAGATACTCCGGCGCACCGATCAGGACCTGAGCCTGTCCGGGAGCGGCGTCGGCCAGCTGCAGCGGCGCCAGCAGATCCTGGAGTCCGGTCTGCTTGCTGGCGGCCTCCTCCTGTGTCAGCTGGCTCAGGTCCGCGCCGTCGTACGCCGCCACAATCGTGCTGGCAGCCTTGGTCTCTGGCGTTTTGGCTTCCCGTGTCGCGGCTGCCGTCGGCTGCCGGACAGGATCCGGGATGGCAGCCAGCTCCCGCTCTTCCTCCGGCGTGGCGCCCTCCGCCTCCAGGATATCGGCTTCCGCTACGGCTTCTGGTGCAGCTTCGGCTTCGTCCTTGAGTGCGTAATTCACTTCATCAGCGGTGGAGGGGCGTTCGCCTTTCATACCTGTCAGCGGCGCCAGGTCGCGCTGGCCGTTCATGATGGCGGCCCAGAAGACGCCGAGCGTGACCGCCAGAGCGGCTGCCACGGCCGGCACAAGCCAGCGCTTCGCCGGGAAACTGCTGATGCGGCGAGCGGCTGCGGTCCGGGCGGCTGGTCGGTCGGCTGGTTGGGTTGCAGGTCGGTCGGCGGGCCCTGCTTTCGCACGCTCCTGCATTGCTGCCAGAATCCTGGCCCGCGCATCGTCGCCAAGCCGCTCTTTATCCTGCAGCTCGCGGTAGGCCGGCAGCCAGACCTCCTCATGCTCGTACTGTTTGTCTTTCATCGTGTTCATCTCGTCCGCCCGTCGTCCTTTCCATCAAAGACAGCACGCAACTGTTTGCGGCCGCGCGAGAGCAGAGACTTCACCGTGCCCTGGGCCGCCCCCATCAGGTCGGCGATCTCCGCCACCGACAGCTCCTCGTAGTAAAAGAGATAAAGTGCCGAACGATAGCGCTCCGAAAGCCCGAGCAAGGCCCGGCGCAGGCGCTCGCGGTCCGCCGCATCAAGCTCCGCCGTGTCCTCCAGCTCCGCCTCCGGGTCATTGGCGAAGGTCGCGCGCAGCGGGTCTTCGCCGGACTGCGGCTTCGCCAGCAGTGCCTCCAGCTCGTCGGACATCGTGGCGCGGCGGCGGCGGTCGGCGCGGCGGTGCAGGCTGTGACAGCAGTTGACGGTGACGCGCAGCAGCCAGGCCCGGCAGTGCTCGGGCGACTCTATCCGGCCGCAGTTGTCGACATAGCGGAGAAAGACATCCTGTGCCACATCCTCGGCATCCTCTCTATGTCCGGTGTGACTGAGCGCCAGACGATAGACCATGTCGCCAAAACGGGTCATCACGGCATCAAAGTCATACGGATCAAAACTCGGCTGTGTCATGTCGCTGCTAATCGAACCTCTCCATTTCGTTCTGCTCGCTTTTGCGGCTGTCTGACGCCACCTGCTCCGAATACGCAAATGAAGTCGGAGTGGTTGCGTGCGGCATGCAGAAAATGATAGTACAGCCAAAAGTTTAGCGAAAAGGAGAGAAAACGGGTAGAGATGCGGAAAGTTTTCCACAGTCTGTGGAAAACTATGTGTAATATTACAAACATGTTACAAATGAATAACAAATAGAAGGCAAAGCTGGATGCTGCCGCTCCGGGCGCGGATATTTTGCCCACCTGATGAGAGCGGTTGAGCAAAATTTACGCTCTGGACAAGCCAAGCCGGTTCTGGGGCAGCAAAATCCGTCCAGAGCGTAAAAATTGCACACCCGAAGCTGTTTTCTGAGCAAAATTTACGCTCTGGACAAGCCAAGCTCGTTCAGAGACTCGAAATGGTGTCCAGAGCGTAAAAATTGCACACCTGAAGCCGTTTTCTGAGCAAAATTTACGCTCTGGGCAAGTCGAGCTCGTTCCGGGGCACCAAAATCCGTCCAGAACGTAAAAATTGCACACCCGGAGCCATTTTTTGAGCAAAATTTACGCTCTGGACAAGCCGAGCCGGTTCCGGTGCACCAAAATCCGTCCAGAGCGTAAAAATTGCACACTCGAAGCCATTTTCTGAGCAAAATTTACGCTCTGGACAAGTCAAGCTCGTTCAGAGACTCGAAATGATGCTCAGAGCGTAAAAATTGCACACCCGGAGCCATTTTCTGAGCAAAATTTCCGCTCTGGACAAGCCGAGCCGGTTCCGGTGCACCCAAATCCGTCCAGAGCGTAAAAGTTGCACATCCGAAGCCATTTTCTGAGCAAAATTTACGCTCTGGGCAAGCCGAGCCGGTTCTGGGGCACCCAAATCCGTCCAGAGCGTAAAAATTGCACACTCGCAGCGGGTCCACTCGAGCAAGTTTCCGTTCTGGACAAGAGCAACCAGTCCAAAGCACAGCTGCAGCTGGCTTAAGGATGCCAGGAGATCATAGTCCCGACAGCGAAGCTAGTCCAAGGGATACTCCGAACCCATCTGGAACGGATACTTGATGCTGGTGATGATTCGTTTGGAGTCAATTGCTAACCCCTAAAGGGAGTGGGTTTCCGTACCTAAACAAAAAAATTGAAATATCTGAAACCAGTGAACAACTCGGATTGGAATCCCTACGTGTTTGCATAAAAATCGAAGAACGAACATCTCAAGACTTCTACGGGAAAGGCGCAAATTCATCTGAGTAGAAGTTGGTCGCACAGATTACTGTCTTCGCCCGTTTCCATCTCAAAAAACAAAGAGCACGCTTCGCAGCGTGCCCTTTGTTTACAGGTGATTGTGACAAGGTGACTTGTCAGGTTGCAATCTGTTACGACTCAGGTTTTTCCTCGGCAGCGGCCTCCTCGGCAGCGGCTTCCTCGGCAGCAGTTTCGTCGCCGGCAGTTGCCGGTTCAGCGGTGGCTTCCTCAGCATCGGGCGTTGTCCCCGCAGCATCAACAGGCTCTTCAGCTGTTTCCTGTGTGGCATGCTTGCGGTACTGTTTCCGCTCACCTTGATGCTTGAGATTGTAGGAGAGGACATTGATGACCTCGCCGTTGTCCATGACGACCTTGATGGTGTACTCAGTGATGAAAGCGGCGCCGATGCCGATAACGGCAATGACTGGGGCGATGATGAGGGCAAAGACAGAGACCGTCAGTGAGAGATTGAGCAGTGTCTCGCCGTTCTTCTCGATGATCAGGGAGGAGGCGTTGCCGGTCCTCCAGAGTTCGCGGATGACATCGAGAACGTCATCCAGACTGTTGCGCATTTTCTCGCGGCTGGCACCGGCAGGATCCGCCTTGGGTTCTTTCGATTCTTCTTCTTCGGCGGTCTCTGCAGAAGGCAGCGGTTCCTGCCCGGTCAGGACGCGGACTGCACGCCCGACGTCACCGTCGCAGGCGATAAGAGTTTCACGAACTTCGGGATAGGCTGCGCCGGTGGCGGCCATAACGGCATCAATCTTTTCGAGAGTAATCATTGGATCTTCCTTTCTAGCCGATCTGCCCGCCTTCGTTGCGAGCGACGGCTTCAGGGGCAGCGCAGAAACTGTTAAGCGATGCCCGTGTGTGCAAGTCTACGATCATTGTAACGGAAAGAGCTGTAAACGATCTTTAAAGCTCGCTTAAAAAAATGGAGGCAGGAACGACTGCGGGCTCGCTGCCTCAGCGGGAAACTTTCTGATCGGGAGAAGAAGATAGGAAAACAAGCCGCTGGGATCAAAAGTGGAGCAGTGCTCCGAAACCCTGATAGGCAGGGTAAGGTCTTGTTTAGCAGTTCACTACCCAATGAGGAGGCATATTGGCGGAAGAATAGCCAGAGAATTCAATGCAAGACCGATGATTCAGCACAGGATGGACGTGAAAAGCATACAGCAGCTGAACGATAGAATCCAAAGCTTGAAATGATGTGTGTGACATCGGGTTCAAAATGCGCGGACAACAGGCGCAGCAAAACAGTGACATAGAACCAGCTTCATCCGGTCACCCAGTGAAAGCAAAAAATGATCCAGAGCAACATCCCATAAGTCACTCAAAAGTCACTTTGAATCTTCAAAGCGATTCAGATGCTATACCTGTTCATTCAGACCTTGTTTATCTGAAAAGGTAATCGTCTAAATCTTCCAAAGCTTCTTTCAATTCCGGGTCTTTCTCCCTGTCAATGTATTGTGCAAGCCTTAATGCTTCCCAGTCTTCCGGTTCACGATCCAAGGTGTAAGATAAATCTACAAGATTTAGTAAAAATGCACTTTTCTTGGATCTATTGTGCGTACGGCAGTAATTCTCAATCACGATTCTTGAATACTCTTTCATTAGCTGTTCTCCCTTGTATGCTTCCCATTTTGGATGTGTGATCTTCTCCTCATATGCTGCTCTTTGACGGCAATGGTGATTGCGGTTCGAAAATAATTCTAGTGGAGTATGAAAAATAGGTGGTGCCTCATTTATGAATGTCGAATCCACCACGGATTATTTGCGAAGACAGGGACATCCTAACACAGTTTCAAGTATTTAAACGAATTATAATCAAGCGATTGAGTAATATAAATTTGTGCGTTTGATCTAATATCGATCAAGTATTCAGGCGGATTCAGATCAAGTATATGTATGGATTTTGTTCAAGTGTTTGACGTGAACCGAGTCATCAATAAGAGGATGTGATTCAAGTAAAACAAAGAGTGCAAGTCAGGAATATAAACGAGATAATTTGAATCATTCTTGCGAAACAAAGGAAACCAAGTATTGTTTGTAGTATCAGGCAATTGTCTCTTTTAGGAATACCGCCGATTAGCTTGCTATTCTAATCTTGGTGTTCAGGGCTTTGAGTGAGCTCGTTTGCTTTGGCTGCAGTTGCTTATCGTCCGGATATCCTTTCGTCTGCTGACCTTAAGCAAGCTGCCCTCAAGAAGTCAATCTCATTACATCTGAATTTCAAGTTCGACCGTGATTTTGCTATCAGTCATGGCTGTGGTTGCACGTATTAAGCATCGTGAATCCTCAATTGCAGCCCATCATAATCTTCCACTATTTCAAACGTTCAAAAATTCGATAACAGAGATACGTCAAGTAAGGAGACGGTGCTTTCTTCTGCCCAAAATCCCATTCCTTCGACTTCTGATACGCTGATTCAGGTGTGAAAAGACCATCCTTATCCTGTTTGCCTTTTATGTGATGGATCATTTCACGAAATCGCGGGTCATCGTGCACGATCTTGTATTTGCTCAGAACTCCGGTCACACTGACAATATCGTACCAGCATGAAGGTGCCTTTAGCTTTCGAAAGTCCGTGCCCATGTAGAACATGTACGGATGCTGAATGAGGCTGCTTTCCCACAGCTTCAGCAACGCGTTTACAGAAATAATGGCCGCCTGGGACTCCCTGTATTCTGGAATATAGGACAATAAATCGGCCATAATCAGCGTCGCGTATGGGCAGCAGTCAGCCTTTTTCCCCGGACCGCGAAATTTACCCAGCTCGGGTGACACAGCACAGGGGAATCCGTTCTCACGGCATAAAGAGACCAGACGGTCAACACCGGGTTTGATGTGTTCACTGTAATTCAGGCCTGCCTTCAGCAGAGCGAGCAGCAGCAGGGGGGCATCGCACAGACACCAGCTGAACACATCTTCACCTGTACCGCCAAAATGCCTGGGCACATTGGTCATGGACTGATAAATGCCGTGCTCGTCCCGGTGACTTAAAATCTCATCAACAGCTGCTTTGATTTCCGGGACTTCCATATCAAATCCGAGATCTAATAAAAACAGCAGTTTTTGTATCGGCAGATCGGGATTCTTGTGATTTGTCACCAGCGTCCCATGAAAGTCAGTAATCTCTGAAAGGTATCTCTTTATACGCCTGTCAGCCATTGCCGCATTTCTGATGTCGCCAAGACTGTCCTTGGGTTCATGTCTCAGGTTAAGACGGATTGCGTATTTCAGCCAGCCATCGCTGATGTCCAATAGTTTTTGATGCCTCATGTATCCCTCATCCCCTCAACCCCAAAGCCACTACCTGCATTTCAGATGCAGGCGAAAGCACAAAAACATTTCTGGCGCTCCTGCTGCATACAGGCCTGATGCCGTTCAGAACGGATAAGGAAGACGTATTGTCACCGCCTCTTGTAGACAACTATTTCGGCATCCGAGCCATTATCGCCATACTCGCAGACCAGAAGATAATTCTCATCAGCGGTGAGACCATAGCACCTGTTGTTGTTTTTCCTGCAGATCTGATTGCCAAGGTAAATTCTGTCATCGTCCCAGAATTTGATTTTCTGTCCGCCGGGAAGCGTATATTGCAGGTTTACAAAAGCACCACGCAGAGCATTGAGACCGGTCACTTCCTCCATATCCGCAATTCCGAGCGCATTGAATTCTTTGATCAATTGTTCTTGTAAACTGCAGGAAACCTCGAAAAAGCGACCATGATTCTCACAGCTCTTATTGCCGCAGCATGCGGCTATAACACAGGAAGCGCCAAACGGATGTCCATTCGTCTCCACACACCCGCTGCATTCGTTTCTCAGTCCGCACTCACTGCAGTCCAAACCGCACAAGGTCATGATATGAATAGCCTCCGTTGATTCATGGAACAGATGATTCATTGTATATCGGATTTCACAATTGACGCTTCCTGCACTTGAACAGCGCTATTGAATCCGTCAGACACCAACGCCGCAGTCATCGCCGCAGACTCATTGATACGTAGTACTTATGCATGCTGTTTGCGTACTCCTCGTAGCCGATCGTGTCCTTATAGAAGTTGATGATCTCGTTACAGATCCTGTGCCCCTCATCCTCATCCTCTTTTACCAGCAGGATCCCCTCCAGAAAGCGCATCGCGATATTGAAACTCAGCTGAGGCAGAATCTTCTTGACGCTGGTGTTGTTGTAATAATGGTGAAGCACACTGCGCGCGTCATCATCCCGATTGTTGCCAATCAAAGCTGCGGTGGCGTGAAAGCAAAAATCAAGCGCGAAATGATGGAGTTCCCTGCTGCCGTTTTTATTATCCAGCGCCAGGATCGTGAGATTGTACAGGGCGTCCATGTCAAAGGTGTGGACCGCATGGTTCGCAATAAAGAACTCATACTTTGTCCAGGTTTCACAGCGGTCGAGATAGCTCAGGATAATGCTCCGATCTATCTCAAAATCGGGGTTAAAGAGGCGATTATAGTAAATTTTGCAGATGATGTTGAAGTGGAGAAAGCGGATCTCTCCCGTCTTCTTATAGCTTTGCTCATATTCCTTCATCAGATTGACGAGCAGGATGCTGTCCCCGTTCAGAATCGCGTGATCCAGATGGGCGTCCAGCTCGTTCAAAGCCCTGTCCAGGGTTCCCTCATGACAGAGGTACATGAAATCCTCAAAACTCAGATTGATCTTCTTCAGAAGCTCATAAAAGTTACTCAGGCGGATGTCCGCCTCTCCCTTTTCAAAGCGTCGCAGAAACTGCACTGAGACAATTCCCTCGGCAACGTCTCTGGCCTTGAAGCCCTTCTTTTGGCGGATCTCTTTGAAAGCCCTGCCGAATTGATTTTCCATGTGCTCACCTCAGAATCATTGTACAAAAGCGGGGAGACTCGGCCGCAGGAGACGGGAAACTATAGTTTCTCTTTCTGTTTGGCGAACGCTGTTCCGGCGCCCTTCGACGCTGCCTTCGAAAACATAGTTTAAGTTTTGAGAAAAGGCCTTCTCTGCCCACTATACTCAGGAAAACGATCAGCAAAGCATCATCTAAGGAGGGAGCTTCATGTTGCTGGAGCTGAAACATGTCAGCAAAAACTTCGGGAATATCACCGCACTCAAAGACATCAGCTTTACCGTGGGAGAGGGGAAGATTTTCGGTTTCCTGGGGCCGAGCGGATCCGGGAAAACGACGACGATCAATATTGTGACAGGGCAGCTGAAGCCAAGCTCCGGGGCGAGTTACGTGTTGGGGAAGGATTCACAGAGTATCGATCAGCAGATCTATGAGCAGATCGGGATTGTGTCGGATCGCAGCGGCGTCTATGAGCGCCTGAATGTGTACGATAACCTTGCTGTCTTCGCCGACATTCTGCGGGTGGCTAAGGAAAGGATTGATTATTATCTGGCGAAGGTCGGTCTGGCAGACCGCAAGAAGCAGCCCGCCGGGAAGCTTTCCAAGGGCCAGAAGCAGCGCCTGGTCCTGGCGCGTGCCATCCTGCATGAGCCGAAACTGCTCTTTTTGGATGAGCCGACGAGCGGTCTGGATCCGACGACGGTCCGGGAGATCCACGATTTGTTCCTGGAGCTGAAGGCCAGAGGGACATCGATTTTCCTCACGACGCACAACATGGAAGAGGCGACGAAGCTGTGCGATACGTTGGCTCTTCTGGACAAGGGGACGATTATCGAGCAGGGCAGTCCCCGGGAGATTTGTCTGCGCCATAACGAAGAGAAGCGCTTCCGGGTAATGACCGTTGCCGGTGACGAGCTGGAGTTCGGCGCCGCTTCGGGTGACCGTGACAGGCTTTGCAAAATGCTTATGCAGGGTGAGGTGGAAACGATCCATTCATGTGAACCGACGCTCGAGGACGTATTTGTCAAGGTCACCGGGAATTCGCTGATTTGACAGGAGGAGAGAAAATGAACAGTCATTTTTGGCGTAAGACGCTTGCCGTGATTAAGCTGAAGGCGAAGATGCTGGCAGGGAACACTGCTGCTTTGACCGGGCCGCTGATGAGCATCGCCGCGACCGTGCTGATGAAATTCCTCTACTCCGGGATGATGGAGGGGCTTAACAGCGCCATCCTGACGTATGTGTTGAACTTCGGGATTTCGTTTAATCTGGGTTTGGGGGCCGTGATGATGTCCGCCCTGCCCCTCGCTGAGGATAAGGAGAAGCACACGCTGAGGTCATTGATGACGTCTTCGGTGAACGGCCTGCAGTTCTTTATCGGCAGTATCTTCTGGCCCTTTGTGATTACTGTGTGCGTGAACTACATCGTGATTTTCGTGAGTGGTGTGGATATAAGCCGCATTGACATGGTGATGTTTTCGTTCCTGACGATCCTGTCGTCGCTGATCAGCTGCATGCTGGGCCTGCTGATCGGGATTTATGCGAAGTCGCAGGTGAACGCGAATAATCTGATGATGCCGTTTGTAATGCTGCTGTCGCTGGTGCCGACGCTGAGCACCATGAACGAGACGCTGGGGAGTTTGTCGCATTACCTGCACACGGGGATTGTGACGACGATGCTGAACTGTTACAGCCAGGGGCTGGAGTTTCGCCTTGGGATCGAGCAGGCGCTGGTGCTGGCGCTTGGAGTTGTCGGAATTACGGCGCTGTTTGTAGGGAAGTATCGGAAAATTCTGGTGAGTGAGTAGTGGCCAGTTGAGCCGGCGAACCCCGCTCCGACGATCTGGTTTACCCGGCCCAGTCCTCCCTGTGAATTACCGTTAGAACTGAATCTTCCTGGGTGTCGTACAGGGTTGGCAGCATCAGGTCACATACATACCGAAACCCTGTTTTCTCAGCAACGCGCCTGGACTGATGATTTCTCTTGAAGTATCCACAAAATACGGCATCAAGCTTGAGATCCTCAAAGCAATAATTCAGAACTCTGGAAACTGCCTGGGGCATAAGGCCCTGCCCCCAGTAGTCCCTGCTGAGGGCATAGCCAATTTCCCTGCACTTGAGAGGTCTGTATTCTTCTCCGACAGAAGCTTCGTTATAAGGCTCTATGCCAATAGAGCCTATGACCCTGCCGCTTTTCTTTTCTACAATTGCCAGCGTCTTCTTCTCCTGGATAAACAGATCCAGGATTTCTTTTGATTCTTCCAACGACCGGTGATGAACCCATCCGGCCAGCTCTCCAACACCGGGAACTTGAGCGTACTCATTAAAGTCCCTAAGATCAGCTGTCCTGAACGGTCGAAGAATCAAAGACTCCGTTTCCAGATAGACACCGGTAATATCGATTTCAGCGTTCATTTTCCTTCCCCTGGCTGCCCTTCCTTCTCCCGGCTGCCCTTCCTTTCGCGCTCAACCCGCATCGCTTTCCTCATCCCGCGTCGCTTTCCTCATTATATGATTAGGGTGTCAAAACTCAGATTTTTAGAACTTCGTCATCGATAGGCTGGCACAGGAAATATCGAACGTACAGCTGTCCTCTAAAATACGAAGTTTATATTACCGTTAAAGGGGAGCGGCCATGAGATATATTAAGCGCGAACTGGAACGAAAGTTCTTAGAAGTAAATTCCTTTTTTAAGGCAGTTATGTTAATCGGATCGCGGCAGGTCGGAAAATCAACCATGCTCAGGCATCTGGCTCAGGGAGAGAGTCGAACCTTCGTCAGTATGGACGACGACTTCGCAAGAGAACTGGCAAAAAACGATCCCATAATGTTTTTTCAGATCTATAAACCGCCTGTTCTTATCGAAGAAATTCAAAAAGCCCCGGAGCTTATGGAGCGTATCAAGATCATGTGCGACGAAAGTGATGAGAGGGGCCGTTTCTGGCTTACCGGATCTCAAAGACGCATGCTTATGAAGCGATCACAGGAAAGCCTGGCAGGACGACTTGGAATACTTCATTTATATGGCCTGTCTCAAAGAGAAAAAGCCGGGGTATTGGATGTGCCACCGCTTGATTTTTCATTTGACGGCATCGTAAAGCGTGTGGAATTGCTGCCGGAAAACGACATCAACCATGTGTTCGAGCATATTTTTCGAGGGGCATATCCCGACATTCTTGATGCAAACCATGAGCAGGCTCAGGTTTACTATCAATCGTATATTGACAATTACCTCATCGCCGATGCAGTCAACGATCAGGGGATCAGGGACATAGCGGGCTTTAGACGCTTTATCAGAGCCTGCGCGGCCCTGATCGGCAATCTCATAAACTATCGTACTCTTGCGGAGGCAGCCGATATCAGCGAAGCAACGGCAAAGAAATGGCTTGAGATTCTTCAGGACATGGAAATTGTGTATCTTCTGGAGCCGTACCATAACAATGCTCTTAAGCGGCTTGTAAAGACACCCAAGCTCTATTTTTGCGATACGGGTCTTTGTGCCTTTTTAACGCGCTGGCCGACCATGGAAGCACTTCGTAACGGAGCCATAAGCGGTCATATCTACGAAAACTATGTCGTAATGGAGCTGGTAAAAAATTATACCTACGCAAAGAACAATGCGACTCTCAGTTTTTATCGCGATGATAATGCGAATGAGATTGACGTGATTGTCGAAGAAGGCGGACGGATTCACCCGCTTGAAATTAAGAAAAGCGCTAACCCAGACAGGAAATCCCGCAAGGGTATACGCGCCATCGAGAAAAGCTCACTCACACTCTCTCATGGCGGAATCATCTGTATGCACCCGAAGCCATTTCCTATTGATGCCAATAATTACCTGATTCCGAGCAATATCATCTAATAGCTCTTCGTTAAGCAGCAGTGGACGATGGGGAGCATATTATATTTGCGTAAGTGGTTCATAATCAGACGGTTGACACTGCACCATGATGATTGATACAGAACAAAACCGTATCTAATAAGCGTTCACAAAACCTCGCGCGTTGAAGCATCCTTCCTTAATCCCAATGCAGCTGATTTTCTATGTTTCATACTGGCTTCGGGCTGGCTTCGGGGCAGGAGCAGAAAAACTTGTCCAGGGGTGGACAAAAATTGCGCTGGGGCCCCGGAATCGGGCACAAACCCCGATTTCTGGCCACGGCTGGCCCAAAAAGGCCGTTTGTGCCCCGAAATCGGGGCAGGAACGAAAAAATTGTCCAAGGGTGGACAAAAATTGCGCTGGTGCCCCGAAATCGGGGCAGGAGCAGAAAAACTTGTCCAGGGGTGGACAGCATCCTGTATTGTAGGTATAGGCAGATCCACTCAAGAGAGCGTGAATAGAGCAAACGTGAATAGAGTGAAGAAGAAGGATGATACCTCTTGTTGAGTGGATTTGCTTGGAACG
>JASGUW010000041.1 GCA_030055235.1 Bacillota bacterium | reverse complement strand
ATGGCGATCGAAATTGCCATTCCACGCTACGTTGACCCTGCGCGCCGTGCAGCGGCGCGCGCGGCTTCTCTGTGGTCAAGATGAGCCTCAATACAAAATCCTTTTTGTAAAACTCTCGATCTTGACCAGAATCGTGCCTCCTGTGGTCAGGATGAGGAGAAATACAAAATTCTCTTTGTAAAACTCTCGATCTTGACCAGAATCGTGCCTCCTGTGGTCAGGATGAGGAGAAATACAAAATCTTTTTTGTAAAACTCTCGATCTTGACCAGAAACCGCCCCTTTGTGGTCAGGATGAGGAGAAATACAAAATCCTTTTTGTAAAACTCACGATCTTGACCAGAATCGTGCCTCTTGTGGTCAAGATGGAGAGAAATACAAAATCCTTTTTGTAATACTCACGATCCTGGCCAGAATCGTGCCTCTTGTGGTCAAGATGGAGAGAAATACAAAATCTCTTTTTGTAATACTCACGATCCTGGCCCTGCGCGCCATGCAGCGGCCTGCACGCCGCATAGCGGCGTGCGCGACCCTTGCCAGCCGTCCGCTTGACGAGCTCATCCGCTTTTCGACAATCTTGACGTGCACCCATAACAGCTGACTTTTGCACGGATGCACTTTTTACCCGACGTTTTGATGTCCTCAATTGTATTAGTAGTGAAAGGAGGGCCGGGCGAGATGTCAAAGTCTTTGTTGCGTACGGACAAAGAAATTGCGGAACTATACGCACGCCATAGCAGGACGGTCTATCGTGTCTGCTTTGCGTACATGAAGAATCCTGCTGACACGGAGGATGCCGTTCAGGACACATTCTTTCAGCTGATCAGGAGCGGGCCGGCTTTTGACAGCGAAGAACATGAAAAAGCCTGGCTCATCAGGACCGCTACAAATATATGTAAAAACTTTCTGCGGCACTGGTGGCGCCGGCGGGAGAGCATAGAGAAATACCATTCGCTCTCCAGTTCAGAGAAGCTTGAAACAGACGATGTGTTTCAGGTAGTCATGGAACTTCCCCAAAAGTATAAAACGGTGGTCTATCTGTACTACTACGAAGGCTATTCCAGTGTGGAAATCGCCAGCATCCTCAAAAGACCGCAATCGACCATCCGTAATTATCTGCACGAGGCACGTGCCATCCTCAAGGAAAGGTTGGGTGATGATTTTCAATGAGGAACGAAAAGATCATTGCCGCATGGAACACAATTGAACCAAGCGCTGCGGCGGATGAGCGCATGTTCGCGGCGATACTCGAGCGGAACCGTTCTGTTCATGATGGAAAGGCTAAGGTGAACGCTATGTCAAAAACGAAGATCAAGCTGATGACTGCTGCTGCCTGCCTGGTGCTGCTGATCGCAGTAACTGTAATCGTGGGCAACAGCCTGAACTGGTTCAGAACTGAGCACGATGCCGCGGCTGGCGCCCCCGAGGCAGTCGTTCCCGGTGGCACTTTGCCCGAAGGGGTCGATCCTGTCATGGCCAGTGTGGCTGTGTTTCCTGCCGACAGAAGTCTGTTGGATGTTGCCTCTGCCACGCTGAAGCAGATAACGGAAGCGGAGGCGCATGGCACTGTCAAACTGGGAGATCATCTCCCTACATCCATCCCTGATCCCTACCAGTTCAGTCATGCCAGTCTCTATGAGACGACCATGAAAGATGGAACGAAATACTATCTGCTGCGGGTTCATTATTCGACCGGTGACAAGGGCAATCTGGATATGAACCATCACGCTCCTGATTTCTTCGTACAGTTGATGAACTATAAGCCGAGCACGAAAAAAACAATCTACACGATCACGACGATCCCTGCTGAGCTTTCCGGGAAAGGCTTCCTGCATGTAGCCTGCGGTGACTTCTATGTTGGCTTTGACTATGGCGAGTTGACGCATGATGAAATCATGCAGGTACTGAATTCGATCAGCTGAGCTTTGGAGGTGGATTAATTATGACGTGCCCTGCAGGCTGGAAACCCGCGGGGCACGTTTGTGTGTGCGCGTGATCTCACAGGTGAGGCAGGTAGAAACTCTCTTTCACTCATAGGCAGATTACGAGCTGCGCCCCGAGCCTGTGTACCGCTTGCGCAGTTCTTTCGTGCTGTCTGCTTCCTTCGCGCACTGCCTGAAACTACAAGTGAGCGGTTTTACAGGTCTGGGTAGAGTATGCAGCGTGCAATAATTCAATATATGCGTCATTTTTCGTGTACAGGTCGAAAAGTTGAGCGAAAAGCCAAGGTATTTGCTTATTTTCTCGATTTGTACGCAACTTCTCGTGTACAAGTCGATTTTCTGCTCGGTCTCCTCTTATGCAGAATCGCAAAGACAGGCAACCGGGATGGCAAACGCCCTCAGACAACATGCTATTTGCTTGTGGTTGGTATTCCGACTTTCTTCTCAAAGGCTGACTCAGGAACGTCCCGCTGGATGACGCCTGGGTGCACGCAGTATTTGTCGGGATCAGATTTAGCCTTCTTCCACGCTTTACTCGAACATCTGAGACACCGCTGTTTTGCGTAACTTGCATTCCAGCTTTTTGAAGATCGCTCCTGCAATTACTTGCGTGCGATCAGCCTTGCAGACTGCCGGAAAATGAATGAAATGCGATAGAACATCGAGCGGCGAAGAAGATTGGCATTTTTTCAATGGTATTGGGGGTGAGCCAGGGCTCGCTCTTGTCCTGAACAAGTAAGATGAAAGCAAGCGGCTCATAATCGGACAGGTAACATCGATCACTCTACAAACATAAGGTGTCATCTTCAAGAACTCAAAGGGGTAGTAGAGATTGCACGGATAGATCAGCTCCAATATTTGCTCGGTGTTCCGGCCACGAAAAAAGAAAGAATGAATGAGAGCAAGCAAACGTCTTGCAAGCCGGTGCTGCGCGGAAGAATGGTATCAATCGGAGAATCTTCTATTCCTGGCACCTCATGCTCCATGTCCCAAGCAAGCCTGTGAGCTTGGGGAGAGTGAGGGGCGGCAAAAGCACTGTGGAAGCAGACGTACAAATACTTCATCCATTAGCATGCTTGGCGGGTATTCTTCACCAGAAGCGGCAGACAACCCGGACTTCATCCGCATTGACTTAGGCTTTTGTGCACCTGTAAGACCATGAGCAGCAGCTTATGTGTCCTTTGACTTCATACACCGTTCATCTCTCGAATGGCATCCGCTTGGAAGCTCCGTCTTCATTCAATGAAAAGAAAGTTCGGCGGCGGCTTTACGTTCTGAAAGGAGCCATGCCATGAGAATCACAAATCCCAGCTATCCGGTCTATAAAGTTGCCGGAGCGACAGATCAGCGGGGCTCGATGTCATGAAGTTGAAGCCCTCATTATTTGGGTGAAGCATCACTGTTTCTTTTTTCGTGCACAGTGCAGCACAGGGGAATGGAATGCCGTGCACCTAACTGCTGTACTTGAAAGCGGAGCTTCTTGTTTTTAGTATTTGTGCATCAACGGCAGTTTTTGGCCAACCGTGGCCAAAAACTGCAGCCCCTGCCCGGTTCGTGGGCGCAAATGCGTTTTTGACCGCCCTTGCTTGCTTTTCACTTTCCCAGTTCAGAGCCGCCCAGCAAGTGTCGCCCGCACGACTGCTTTATCAATTCGTTTGCCGCCGCTTTACGAAAAGGAATAAAAAAAGAGAAAGCGGCGGTGCTGCACCGCCAGTTGAGCAGCAAGGGAGTGGCCAAATTTTTCGTTCCTACCCGGATTCCGGGGCACCAGCGCAATTTTTGACCACCCGTGGACAATTTTTTCGTTCCTGCCCCGATTCTGGGGCACCAGCGCAATTTTTGACCACTCGTGGCCAATTTTTTCGCTCCTGCCCGGATTTCGGGGCACCAGCGCAATTTTTGACCACCCGTGGTCAAATGATCGATATCGCTT
The DNA here is from genome assembly GCA_030055235.1 of Bacillota bacterium. Lineage (GTDB taxonomy): Bacteria > Bacillota > Clostridia > Saccharofermentanales > Fastidiosipilaceae > JAEZYR01. The sequence goes on along the minus strand of JASGUW010000041.1, from coordinate 5,068 downwards.
CGATGCCAGAACCGGAACCAAGATAACCAGCTGTGCTGGGATTAAGGAGGGATGCCTCAATGCGGGTTTATGAGCGATTATTGGTACAGTATCAGACTGTACCAATAATCATGGTGCAGCCGGAGTCACCCGTCCGATTATGAAACTCTTACAGATGAAAGGTGTTCCGACCCAGCGCGACTCTCTCGTGATCAAAGTAGGCTGTCATCCAAATCGTTTTTTGATGACACGCTGTTTTGGCCCTGCGCACGGTGCCGCGGCCTGCACGCCGTACCGCGGCGCGCGCGGCCCTTGCCAGCTGTTCTCCTGGTGTGCCCAACCGCTTCCCGACATTCCTGACGCCCGCCCGACGACGCCCACCCGACGACGCCCGCGCGCCCGCCCGCTAGCCCCCGGCCCGGCGCGCCCCGGCCCGGCGCGCCACGATTCGCCGCCACCAGCCGGCGCCGCCCGCCGTGGCCCGCGCCTCCAGGAATTCGACGAACAGCAGCAACAGCAGCTCGAGCACCAGGCCCGCCACGACCGCGCCCACTCCCATTCCAGCCAGCCCCGAAGGGAGGAGGAAGCCGCCCGAAAGCGGCCAGCGGGCCCAGAAGGCCCCGCCGAAGGCATAGACGACGAGCGGCAGCGCCTGCGGCACGGAGACCAGCAGCAGACTGAGCTGCGGCGAAGGGCAGCCGACGGCGATCGTCTGCATCAGCCGCATCTGCAGCATCGTGGTCAGCAGGCGGGCGACGAGCAGGAGCAGGGCGAGCTGCCAGAAGGCGATCTCCACGCCAAGTCCGTTCAGCTGCGGCGCCGACTGGATGAGGGCGCCCGGCGGCGGCAGGTCCCCTCTCGTGATGCCAACCACGATCTGCGGCAGACTGACCAGCAGCACGATCGGGCAGGCGAAGACCCAGGCCAGCCGACCGCGCAGCCGGCCCAGCCGCCGGTAGCCGTTACGGCTGGTCTGGACCAGCGGCCGCATGCCGAGGTGGCCGTCCTCGGCCGGGGCCGGCCAGGCGACGAGCAGGGCCAGGGCGAAGGCGAAGATCCCACGCAGCGCATCCGCCCGCGGCTCGGAAAACCAGAAGCCGGTCGCTTCCTCGTCGAGGACATGGACGGGTTTTCCCGCCTCCATCCGCGGCACGTTCGCAGCCACCTGATCGTAAAAGCGCAGGAAGATATCGGCGTAGCGCAGCTGCTGCCCAAGCGCCCGGATGCGGCCCTCGTTTGCCGGATCGCCCTCTTCCTGCAGCTGCAGCAGCTCATCCGCCGCCGCATCCAGATCCTGGCGCTCTGCCTGGATGGCCTGCCAGCCCTCCGGCGTGAGCGGCCCCTGATGGCGCAGGACGGCGTCCAGATAGAGCTCGCGCTCGATGCCGTAGTAGCTGGATTTGCCCTCCGGCCTGGTCTGCCAGAGGCCGAAGAGCACGAGGAGGATCAGTAGGAGGACGGCCCGCCGCCGGAAGATGCGCCCGAGTTCAAGGCGCCGCAGCGAAGGCAGGCGCCGTGGCAGGGGCAGGCGCGGCACCGGAATGTGCACCGCTTCCCAGGCGGCCGTGGTGCGCTGCCAGCGCAGCAGGCTGAGGCCGAAGGCAAGCAGCGTGCCGCCTGTGATGACAGTGAGGCTTGTCGGCAGCTGTCCCAGGGCGTAGGCGCCGATCTGGACATCCTGATATCGTGTCAACATGCGATTGCTGTCGAAAAGACTGATGGGATTGAGAAAGTGCAGGGCGTTGAGGGCGGAAGTGGGCAGAATCTGGCGGCCGCAGAGGGCGGAGACAAGCAGTAGCATACTGGTCAGCAGATAGTTCAGACCCGCCGAGCGCGTGTGGAGCGTGAGCAGGATGTAGAGGTTCACGAGCAGTCCGGCGGCGGCGATTTTAAGGAGCAGATAGCGAAGCAGGAAACCGCCGACCGTCAGGCGAAAGCCCGAGTAGGAGAAGCGCTCGATACTCTGGACGGCGCGGTCCAGGCGCCCGAAGGCGCCGCCGGATGCGGCGGCGAGGAGGAGCGAGCTTTGCTGAAATAGCTGCAGCAGAAGGGTCAGCAGCATGACAAGGAGCCAGCGCGTCAGGAAGAGGGGGCTGCCGCCGTAGCGCGTGGTGCGCACCAGGCGCAGGGTGTCGAGCTCGCGGTCCTGGCCGAAGACGAGCCAGACCAGCAGGAAGAGGGCGACGATGCTGAGGAGGTCACTGCGGCCGAGGCGGTCGAGGCGCCAGAAGCCGCTTTCGCGATCTACGGCGAGCGGATGGCCCTCCTCCGCCAGCCAGTCGGCGAGCTCGGAGTAGACCCCGAGCTGACGCTTCAGGCTGCGGTAGCTGAAGTTCGCGGTATCCCGGCTGCTTTCCACGCGCCAGCGGGCTTCGTCGATCTGCTGCCCGAGCATGTCGGGGTAGGAGAAGATGTGCTGGAGGCGCTGGCGCAGTGCCAGGGTGCATCCGTAGGAGGCGAAGATGGGATCGTCCGGCGGCGGCGGGCCGCCCGTCGTCGCGAAAGACTCGGCGATCACGGCATCGCAGCGCGCTGCCTCGGCGTCGAGCTCCTCCAGTACCGTGCGGAGTTCCGCCGGGTCCGTGAGCGCGGACAGGCGGGAGAGGGAGGCGACAAGCTCAGGGTCGCGCTCGAAGGGATCTTCTTTTAGAACCAGCCAGAGGTTCAGGCTGTGCAGGGCGATGAGGACGATGAGGCCGGCGGCGAACAGCGGCGCCACCCGGAGGCGCGTGGCCTCCCTTCGCAGCAGGCAGGCCAGGGCTTTCATGTTTCGGGGCGGGGGCCGGGTGCCCCGGGCTCCGGGGCGAAGAGGCGGACATAGAGGTCTTCCAGCGTGGCCGGCCGGCGCTCGATGCTGTCGGAGGAGGCTTCGAGCGGAGCGAGCGCCTCCGGGGTCCAGTCGCCGACCAGGCGCAGGCGCAGCCGCCCGCCGGCGGCTTCCTGAATCTGATTGCAGCGGTAGCGGGCGAGCACCTGGTCCAGGCGCTCGCGTGGCAGCAGCACCTCGATGACATGCCGGCTTTCCTGCTGCAGCAGTTCGCCCGGCCGGCCCTCCAGCAGGACACGGCCCTGATGGAGGAAGATCACGCGGCTGGCGATGCTTTCAATGTCGCTCACGATATGGGTGGCGAGCAGGACGATGCGCTCCATGCCGAGCCGGCTGATGAGGTGGCGGATGCGGATGCGTTCCTGGGGGTCGAGTCCGGCCGTCGGCTCGTCGAGGATCAGGATCGCGGGGTCGCCGAGGATGGCCTGGGCGATCAGGAGGCGCTGGCGCATGCCGCCGCTGAGCTGGCCGCCGCGGCGCCTGGCATATTCCGCCAGGCCCGTCGACTCCAGCGCCTGCTCGATCTTGGCCATCGCAGTCCGGCCTTTAAGCCCTTTCAGGGCGGCCATATACATCAGGAACTGGCGGCAGCTCATGTCGGGATAGATGCGCTGATTCTGCGGCATATAGCCAAAAAGGCTGCGCCACCAGGCGGGATCACTGTCCGCCGGGCGTCCGTCGTAGGTCAGCCGCCCGTGATCGGGGACGAGTTCGCCGGTCAGGAGGCGGATCAGGGTGGTCTTTCCCGCGCCGTTCGGCCCCAGGAGGCCATGAATGCCCGGTTCCAGGCAAAGGTCCAGCCCGTCGACCGCCCGCACCGCACTGCTGCGGAAGGTCTTAGTCAGATTTGAAACAACGAGTGTATGTTGTCTGCTGTCGTCGGTCATCCCCTGCTCCGGATCTTTCACGTTTGGCGCTACCTCTGTCTGCCGTCATCCAGCCTGAAGACAAACTGAAGCTCTCTGGCAGGGGCTCCGCCATCCGGCAGCTCGCCGTAATAGAAAATGGATTCATTTATGCTGTAGACGTAAAAGCGCTGATCCGCATGAATAAAGGCCAGAAAGAAATCTTTATACGGATCCGAGGGTTCTTCAATCACGGTCTGAACCTGACCCGTTTCTAGATCCAGGTGGCGGATGGAAAGACCGGCGTTCTGGCAGTTTGCTAACTCCTCTCTGGCTTCCTCGCGGGTACTGAGTTGCGCGATGAGACCGGCCGCCGTTGGCACAAGCCAGAATTGACAGCCGTCGGAGAGGACTTGTTCGCCGGCGTTGCTGGTATAGATCTCTTTAACATCGGAGCCGTCGTGAGCTGCCAGATACCATGTTGTCGTGTCCTTATCCCTGCCTTCAGATATGTTGAAGAGGATGCCCTGCTGATGTAACTGCACATATGTGATGCTTTGACTCCCCTCAAGCTCAATCTGCGGTCGAAATGCATGGATCTGTCCACTGCCTAGATCGAGCAGATAATGTGAAACGTTTAATTGTTCAAGATTATCGGCATCGCGGTAGAGATTATCTATTGTGAGAAGGATAATATCCTCGTACACGACAAAACCCTGAACATCGCGCCTGCTCAGTCTGCCGTCGATCTCCGGAGGCGGAATCTCGGCGATTTCGCTGTCTTCTTTGGAGCGCAGGTCAACAGCGCGGATGACGCTGCGGGCCCGATTCTCCTCATCGTGATCTCTGGCGGTATAGAAGAGGCGGTCGCCGCTCATGACGGCAAAACCCTCCGCCCCGGGCAGTTCCGCCAGCACCCGGCGATTCGTTCCGTTCGCAGAAATGGCAGAAACGATCCATTGACCCAGAAAGGTCAGTTTCTCCGGATCCAGGTTGCCGTAGTCACGATGTACGACAAGGAGCTCATCGCCATAGGTAAAGACGTTTCTGGCCTCATTGAAGAAGGCAGTGTTCTTCCACAGCTCATCCGGTTCTGAAGCGATCCGGGTGGCAGACCTGGTGTCCGTACTGAGCAGAGAGGGTCGCGAAGAAGCGATCGGCTCAGGTACGGTGTAGAGAAAGGCATCAGCCAGAATAAACACCGCTTCGTCCAAAACCGCAATTTTGTGAGTTCCCATGCTGTACATGGTAGGGTTGTCTACGGCCGGAGGCGGAGTGTCCGTTGCCGTGTCAGCGGAAGAACTGCTGGACTGATCGCCTGTGCTTTCTGTGGTCATATTCGGCGATGTCGTCGTGCCGCAGGCAACAAGCGGGAGCAGCAGGCTGATACTGAGGAGAAGGAGGATGGTGCGCTGGC